>NZ_CP127174.1:2740406-3080812 GCF_030273315.1 Natrialbaceae archaeon AArc-T1-2
CAGAGCCAGACGCAGGCGCACTCGCTGTCGGTCGACCTGCGTGCCGGCAGCCTGCCCGCGCCGATCGACCTGAGTCCCCAGAGCAGCCAGACGTTCTCGATCACGCCGGCGCTTGCCGATCAGTTCAAGCTCTACTCGCTTTTCATCGGCGTCCTGTCGGTGCTCGCGGTCAGCGGAATGGTCTACCTGCGCTACTCCGACGCCCGGGTCGCCGCGCCGATGATCATCACCGCGCTGGCGGAGGTGGTAATCCTGCTCGGCTTCGCGGCGGCGATACGCATGCCGCTCGATCTCTCACACGTCGCCGGGTTCATCGCGGTCGTCGGCACGGGCGTCGACGACCTCATCGTCATCGCCGACGAGGTGATGTCCGAAGGTGAGGTCAACCAGCAGAAGATCTTCGACTCGCGGTTCCGGAAGGCGTTCTGGGTCATCGGCGCTGCCGCAGCGACGACGATCGTCGCCATGTCGCCACTGGCCGTGCTCAGCGGCCTGGGTGACCTCCGCGGGTTCGCGATCATCACGATTCTCGGCGTGTTGATCGGCGTGCTCGTCACCCGGCCGGCCTACGGTGACATCCTGCGACACCTGCTGACCGGCGACAAGTAACCGTCTCTCGCGATTCGTTCGCGTTCGTCGTTAGGTCGGCACGACGGTCGTCGCACCGATGCTCTCCGCGAGAATCCACACCACGAACAGGCCATACAGCGCCAGTAACAGCGTCGCTTCACGCCGCGAAAGCAACATCTCCGTCCGCGCCACGGCAAAGAACACGACCGTCGCGAGGACCAGAAACCCCATCATCGGGACGACGTGTTCGAACGTGATCGTCAACGCGCCGGCGACGACGACCCCGAGCGGGACAGCCACCAGCAGATCGAAGGTATTGCTCCCGAGGACGTTTGCGAGGCTGACGTCGTGACGACCGGCCCTGGCTGCCGCGACGCTGACGAACGCGTCGGGAACGCTCGAGCCGGCGGCGACGACGACCATTCCCCACAGGAACGTCGGGGTGTCGAAGACCGAACCGAATCCGATCGCGGCCCGCACGAGCGCCTCGACGCCGACGACGATGAGTGCGAGTCCGGCCGCAAACACCAGCCAGGTCCGGATACCGACGCCGACGCCGGAGGAGCTATCGTGTTCGGTGGTGTCGAGGTACTGCGTGAACACGTAGAGGGCGTACAACGCGATCGGGAACAGTGCGAGCGGACGTGTCACCGTTCCCTGGATCGGACCGTCGCCGCCGACGGGGTTGTAGATGACCGCAAGCGAGAACGTAAGTAAGAGCACGGCCACCGCGAGCATATAAAACAGCGCCTCCTTGTACACCAGGCTGCGACTCGTCTCCATGCTGCCGGCGAGCAACACCACGACGCCAGGGATGACGAGCAGGTTGAACACCGCGGAGCCGACGACGGCCCCGATACCGAGTTCGAACTCGCCGTGGAGCAACGTAGCGAGAAGGACGCTTACCAGCTCGGGCATACTCGAGCCGACAGCTGCGATGACCGCCCCCTGGACGACCCCCGGAACGCCGTACCCCGTCGCGATCCGGTCGGCGGCGTCCTCGAGCCAGATGCTCCCTTTCCAGACGACGACGGTTCCGACGGCGGCCAGCCCGAGGAGCGCGAGGACCCGGATCACGGTTTCTCTTTCGTCCGGCTGATCATAAACGTCGAGTACCGGGTCAGAACTGATCGAGCCCCGTCTGTTCGGCCGACGCGAGGACGTCCTCGCAAGTCGACCACGACTCGCGGGCGATCGGCGGCAATCGGCCGTGGTCAGCGACGTAAGACTCGAGAAACGCTCGCGTCCTCGAGTCGCCGGGGTAGCCGCTGCCGACGTCGCCGTACTCCGAAGCGAGGTTGGCGACGTGGGCGTCGCGTTCGACTTTCGCAATCACGCTCGCCGCAGCGACGACCGGGTCGTCGTCGTCCGCACCGTGGGCGGCCTCGACTTCGAGGCTTACGTCGACCGTACAGGCATCTGCGACTCGGCGGGCGAAGCGGTCGGCGTCGGTGTCGCACGCGTCACAGCGACCCCACACGTCCGCGAAGTCGATCGACCCGTCCCCGTCACCGAGTGCTGTCTCGATCGCCGTCGCGTGGGCGGCGACCGCGAGCCCGTTCATGTCCGTCGCTGGATCGTCGATCCGTTCGACCGGCACCTCGGCGACACCGACGGCGATCCGGTCGTCCGTCCGAAGCCGTGTCGTGAGTTCCTCGCGTCGCGTCGCCGAGAGTCGTTTCGAGTCGGCGACTCCGTCGGGCAAGCGTGTCGGATCCTCGAGACAGACCGCAGCCGCAAACATCGATCCGAGCACCGGTCCTTTTCCCGCCTCGTCGACACCGAACCTGGCCATGCGCTCGAGTTGTGTCGGCCCGGATCAAAGCGGTTGTGTTCCCTGCCCCTGTCTCGTCGAACCGCGACCGAAACGAGTGGGCCGTACGTGGCCGGGCTGACGGCTACCGGCCGAGGACGCGGAGACGAAGCCATCCGAGCAGTCCGGATGGTGGTGTGTCGTCCGCTTCGCCGTACTCCTCGTACAGATAGGCAACGATGTCGTCGCTCTCGGGAAGGCCATCGACGCCGTTCGTCCGATCGACGAGGACGGGAACCTCGTACTGTCCGCTCGCCTCGTAGACGTCCGTCCGGTCGCGTTTCGAGGCCGGAACGTCGTATGACTCGTAGTCGAGGTCGAGGTCGGTGAGTGCCCAGCGCACCTTCGCACAGTACGGACAACCGCCGAGCTCGTACAGTTCGAGATCGGGCCTGGTCATGTATAGTATAGTGGCGACTGCGAAACGAATCTGTTCCGGTTACTCGCCGCGGTCGTCCCGGAAGAACGCTTCGCGTTCGAACGGCTCGTCTTCCCCTTCGACGCCGACGACGTCGAGTGCGGCTACCTCGGCGTCGATCCCGAGCAGGCCGGCGAGGCTCGGTTCGGTGCGACCGCCGTCGCCGCTTATCAGCTCTTTCACGTAAAGTCCACCCTCGCCGTGGAGTTCGACGACCGCCCGGGTCGACGCCTCGTTCTCGAGGTCGCCGTCGATCGCGTAGACGGTCCGTTCGCGGGTCAGCCCTGCCCGTCGATGGTCGACCCGCTGGGGCGTGTACTGCTCGACGGTTTTCCCCTCGAGTCGCTCGAGTGTGTCTTCGAAGGCCGCCTCGTCGACCGGGTCCGCGAACTCGACGTCCGCACGGTAGTGCTTGCTCGCGTCGTGTTCCTTGACGCGTTCGACCATCTCGTAGGTCGCGAGACGAAGCCCCTCGACCTCGACGCCGTCTGTGGCCGCGTTGACCTCGCGTTCGAGGGTCTCGACGTCGGGGCTGCGCTCGCGGGGCCGTTTGACCTCGAGGACGAACGGTCGCCCCTCGCCGAGCATGCGCGCGTCGACGTCCTCCCGGCCCGCGCCGTGGAAGGTGCCCTCGTCGCCGTCCATCGCCTCGACGACGTGAGGGCGGACGACCTGTTCGACGCTCGTCTCGTACATGTATCCGGAGCCGTCACAGTACTCGCAGGGTTCCTCTCCGTCTGCGCCCAGTTGGACGCCGCTGCCGCCACACTCCCGGCAGGGCCACTCCGTCTGGGGGATGTCGCGCTCGAGTTTCCGGTAGCGACCGTAGACGAACGCCGGGTTGAGCTGGACGTCGACCGCGTGGCTCGTGACCGTCTCGGTCTCGATCGCCTCGAGCGGGTCGAACGCCTCGAGATCGACCACGGCCAGCACGTCTGGCCGGTCGAAGTCGACGTCCGTGCCCGTCCGTGCGCCGACGCGACGGCCGACCTCGCGGTTGACCTCGCGTTTGAGCGACTCGCCGACGTCCTCCTCGAGGCCGGCGTCGGCGCGCAACAGGCGGTCGTTTTCCTCCGCGAGCGGCGGGACACGACAGCCGACCTGGTAGGTCTCGAAGTCGACACCCTCAAGTTCGGCCACGATCGCGTCGGCGACGGCGTCGAACGTCCCGCAGTATCCATCACAGACCCAGCAGTCGGCCGGATCGACCGGGTCGAACGGCTCGTCGTCTGCAAGTGAAACGGTCGTCCGCAGCGCCCTGCCGCGCTCGGCGTTGGTCAGACCGAAGCTTCGAGCTGCGAAGGGGCGGCCGAGACACGAGTCACAGACGGCTCCCGTCGCCAGCAGCGCACGGACGTCTTCGGTAAGCGTCATGTCCCGACTCTCGGGACGCGTGCGATAACACCCTTTTCGTTTGGCTGTCCCGGCAGGATTCAAGTCGGTGGCGTCCCAGACGCCCGTATGGACGAACGAACTTTCGGTCGCCGTGAGTTTCTCGGCGCGGCGGGTGCGATGTTTCTCGGCTCGGTCGCGGGCTGTACCGAACCCCACGCTGGCACGTCGTTCGAAGCCGGTGACGACGACCCGATCATCGACACCGACGATCGCGTCGACGGCTCCGTCTACACCGACATCTACGAGGCGACGATCGATTCGGTCACGCTGGTTCGAGTGCTCGGCGTTGACGACCCGTTCGGTGACCAAGGCCAGGGTCAGGGGTCGGCGTTTCTCTACGACGAGCGCCACGTGGTCACCAACGAACACGTGATCGGCGACGGTGCCGAGGTCGACCTCCAGTACGTAAACGGCGACTGGACCTCGACCGAGATCGTCGGGACAGACTTTCACAGCGATCTGGCCGTCCTCGAGGTCGATCACGTCCCCGACGCGGCCGAACCGCTGTCGCTTCTCGACCAGCACCCGGCCGTCGGCCAGGAGGTGCTCGCGATCGGCAACCCCCTCGGACTCGAGGGATCGATGACCAAGGGAATCGTAAGCGGTGTCGACCGATCGCCGGCGGTTCCGGGAACGGAGTTCCAGGAGCCGCGTCAGTTCCCCCACGTCGTTCAGTTCGACGCCGCCGTCAACCCGGGCAACAGCGGCGGCCCGCTCGTCGACATGGACGGCGACGTCGTCGGCGTCGTCAACGCCGGCGGCGGAGACAACATCGGCTTTGCGATCTCGGCTGCGCTGACCAGCCGGGTCGTCCCGTCGCTCGTTGAAACCGGCGAGTACCGCCATCCCTACGTCGGCTTCATCCCTGTCACCGTCGATCGGATCGTCGCCGAGGAAAACGGCCTCGACGAGCCGACTGGTGTCATCGTCGCCGAGGTCGAACCTGAAACGCCCGCCGACGGCGTTCTGGAAGAAAGCCAGAGCGAAACCCGTCGCCACGGCAGTTCCGTCCCGATCGGCGGCGACGTCGTGCTCGCCATCGACGGCGAACCGATCCCGAACGCGGACGCTCTCTCGACGTACCTCTCGCTCGAGGCCTCTCCCGGTGACGACGTCGAGATCGAGATCCGACGCGACGGCGATCGCCGAACCGTCGAGCTGACGCTCGGAGAGCGACCGCAGAACCCCTGATCCCAACGTTACCGATCGTTACCGTTCCCCGGCCGAAGGAACCGCTTACCGGGCCGATAGAGCGATACCGTCGGCGAAATGACCGATATAATGAGGACGTACATCGCAGGCGTTAGTGTCATGTTTGTCACTCGATTGTATCTATTGAACTGGTCCGAATCGGGCACTACTGTACGCCTCCCGGCAGTAGCCGATCGATAACAATAGTCCAGTTCGATGTACGACCGCTCGACGCGCCCGTCACAGCCCGCCCACGAGCCATGACTCACGACACAGACAGCCGGACGGATCGTACCGACCCCGAAGAACCATCTGTCGATCTCGTCCACGTCACGATCGACCCCGACGACGGTCCCAGCGAGTGTGCGATCTTTCCCAGAGACGACCGCGACGATCAGCGTCGGGCCGCCTGGATCACCGCCCAGGACGGCTCGTTCGTCGAACTCGAGTCGATGCGATAACCGATGCACGTCTCGAGTACCGTCACCGCGATATCGTTCTGGCTCGCAACGCTCTTGCCAGTGCTTTACGTGCCCATGTTCATCATCGGCCTCGATTCGGTTATCAAATTCGCTACATTTATCGTATTGCTCACCATCAACGTCATCGCCCTCGTCGTCGGACACGACTACCGGACGAAAACGACGTAGCTTTCCTGCGTTTTTCGATCGCTTCCGCGGGTCAGGCTTCGAACTGGGATCACGACACGTGTGGCGGTTAGCTGAGAAAGAGGGCGCTACGTCCCCGTCCTCAAGGAGCGAATGAGCGCAAGCGAGTGAGCGAGTAGGGCGGAGAGACAGCGTTCATGCCGTGTCCCAGACCTGTGCCTGAGGCGTGTTACAGCTATCACAGACGACGGCTTCGTTCCCCTTGTACGTCGACCGAACGAGCTTCCCGGCTGTACAGCGCGGGCAGTTCCGTCCCTCGAGTGTAGCGAGCAACTGCTGTTGTGGTGACTGCGATGACCACGGTCGTGCCATATCGGACAGGCGGTGGCCCTACCCTAACCGATTGAGCATGGGTATGCAACGACCCGACGCTACGCCGTGATCTCGAGCGTCCAGTTCCCGTCGGCCTCGACGTTCCGGCTCAGTTGTGGGTACTGGATCGGTTTAACAGCGTATTAGGTCCCGGTAGCCGGATCTGTGACGCTCTCCCGATCGGGATCGTCTGTGTCTACCCGACGGCACACCCCGACACCGGACTCCCAGCTTGCGACCGAGAGGACTATCCTGCTTGCTCCCGACTCCCCGCGTATGCGACAGTTCGTCGTCATCGGTCACGACGCCCCCACCGAACCCGACTTCTCGCTCGACGATCTCGCCGGCGGTGCCGGTCGTCTCGACGCCCTCTGTCGGTCGATCACCTCGGCGTTCGTCCTCTCACACGGTATCCGCGAGGACGTCCGCGTTCACCTGGTCCTTCAGGACGACCTCACGATCACGTTCGACGGGGCAACGCTGCGCCGGCTCAACCCCGACGAGCGCTCAACCGCCGCCCTCGTCCGGACCGCCCTTGAGCACCGCGACGAAGCTATCGGCGCGCTCCCGGCCGATCCCAGCCCCGGCGTAAAGCTCTACCGGCGTGGCCTCGAGGACACGCTCGAGGCCGCCGACGGTACCGTCATCACCCTCCACGAGGACGGCGACCCGATCGGCGACGTCGACGTCCCCGCCGATCCCGTCTTCGTCCTCTCTGACCACCACGACTTCGAGCCCTGGGAGCGGGAGCGGCTCGAGGCAGTGACCGATCGACATCTTCGGCTGGGACCGAAGCGGTTACACGCCGATCACGCGATCACGATCACACACCACTATCTCGATACGGGCGGATACGAGCGATTCTGACGGCTCTGGGAAGCGATCACACGCGACGTGTCCGTTGACAAAGCAAGAATTATACGCAGTCACCATCTTTGTCAACGTGCGGGCCGGTGGGGTAGCTTGGCATCCTTCGGCCTTCGGGTGGCCGTAACCGCAGTTCGAATCTGCGCCGGCCCATACTACTCCCGCACTCTAAACCGCCGAGCGGAGCACATGCGACGCGAGGCAGTCAGAGTGCGGGAGTCGATGACGGCGCGCAGATTCGAATCAGGGAGGAGCTCTGCTCCGACCGTGGTTCGATATCTGCGCCGGCCCATTTTCACCCCACTTCAAACGACGAACGTAGCGAGGAGTCCGTAATACGGGAGAAACAGTCGTTTCAAGGGGGAGCTCGAGACCGAACGACACGACACGCCAGACGCTCGGTCCGCGAGTCTTCGACAGAACCCGCCGGGCCCGCACACGGTGGCGGCGTATCAGCTTTCTTCGTCGGTCCGGTCGTCGTCGAACAGCCGGTAGTACGAGACGCCGAGGACGGTTCGGCCGTCTCGGACTTCGCCGTCGCCGATGGCGGTCACGAGCTCCTCGAGCGTCGTCGTCGTGACCCGGATGCTCTCGTCGTGGTCGAGTTGCTGATCCGCCGTTTGACGACAGCCGCGCGCGACGAAGAGGTGTAAGACGGCGTTTGAGATGCCGTTTGCTGGCTCGACGGTTACCAGCTCCTCGAGCGTCTCGGCCTCGTAGCCGGTCTCCTCGGCGAGTTCGCGACGGGCCGCGGCCGCTATGGCCTCGTCGTCGGATTCGACGCCGCCGACGGGGAGGCCGCGACTGACGCGGTCGACGGCCTGTCGCCACTCCTCGATGAGGACGACCTCGCCGTCGGCGGTAAAGGGAAGGACCGCAACGCTCGGATCGTCCGCGAGGTAATCGAAGTCGGTCTCCGTCCCATCAGGAAGCTGAACGGTCTCGTTAACGATATCGAATCCCGGACAGGTGTAGGCTACGCTTCGGTCGAGCGTTTCCCAGGCGAGGGGATCGGTAGGCATGCACGTGCGTACTCGCGAGGCATCAAAAAAGGCCCCGTGACGCGGTCGAACCGGCAAACGTGACGACGAAGTGTTCGAGTAAGGGGCTGGCCGATCGGACACCGGCCAGTCGGTACTGGCGGCCGATCCCGACCACCGCGTAAATCGGCCCATCCCGATGTATACGTCGTTCGTTCCGGTCGGCCGACACCACGTACCGCGCCTATAACAAAGCCACAAATCGGTGAAGGTCGGTACTCAGAGGGTGATCCATGGACCAGCTCACTGGCTTCCAACGCGACCTGCTGTACGTCATCTCTGGGATGGATCGACCGTCCGGTCAAGAGATCCTCGATCGAATCAACGAGTACATCGACCAGCCGGTCACCCACGGCCGGCTGTACCCCAACCTCGATACGCTCGTCGAGAAAGATCTCATCGAGAAAGGAGAACTCGACCGTCGGACGAACTACTACGCACTGACGCCGAAAGGTCGGCGTGAACTCGAGAAGCGCCAGGAGTGGGTCGACCGACACGTCGACGTCTGACGCTGGCCCCAGACCACGATACGGTGGTCCCGGTGGCAGCCGTGGCGGCGATCGTCAGCCGACGATCGGTGCTCGCTCGCGTCGCAGTCGTCGTCGACCGACACTACTTCCTCGCAACCAATACACCGCGCAGTTGCTCCTCGATCGATGCTCCAGGAACCAGCGGCCGACCGTGACGACCGTCGGTTCTCGAGTATCGTTCGTTGACGCGGATTACCGCCCCGTAGGGAACCGGTATCCACGGAAACGACATCGTACCCGGGACGGTCCTCGTTTGCGATGGATCGGATTCGGATAGAGAGCGTTCGGTCCGCTCCGTACGTAGGCCGCGGCCGACGGAGTGTCGAACGCGCCGTCGTCACCCGGTAGCGAGTCCGGATGGCGGATTCCCTGCCCAGTCTGACAGTCGAGATTGCTGTCGCTAGCATGTTTGGAAGCGGCGTTAACGTGATCGTTGTCGTAGGTACGTTCGAACATCATGACAACAGTTGTAGACATCCGTCTGCCCGCTCGCGACACCGTTATGGGCTCCGTATTCGAGTCAGTCCCGGAGATCGGCTGTGAGATGGAACAGGTCATCGCCGCCGACGGCCACCGCCTCTGGTTCACTGGCGCGGATCAGTCGGCGATCGATTCGGCGCTCGAGACCGCCCCATCGGTTACGTCGTCTACCACGATTCTGGCCGGTGACGACCGATGGCTGTACGACGTCGAGTTTGCGTCGGACGCCGTCGACGTCTTCAGCCTGCTCACCGAGATGCACGGGACGGTCCTGTCTGCGTCCGCGACGGACGGAACGTGGACGCTGCAGGCCCGCTTTTCGGATCGCAAAGACGTCAGCCGGACGTACGATACGCTGCTCGAACGCGGCGTCAGCGCGAACCTGGTTCGGCTCACCGATCTGGCAGAAGACGTTCCCTCGAAACACGGTCTCACCACCAAGCAGTACGAAACGCTCGTCGCGGCACACGACCACGGCTACTTCACCATTCCTCGCGAGACGTCGATGGAGGAGCTCGCGGACGAGCTCGACGTCTCCCACCAGGCGCTCTCCGAGCGACTTCGTCGGGCCTACCGGTGTCTCGTCGCGACGGAGCTAAACACGACCGAACGCGCCGATTCGCCGTCCATGCACGGGTAACGTACGTAACACACCCCAGCCGCTTCGGATCGAGATCGGAGTCGCTACAGCGCAGCCGATTCGGCTACCGCATCGGTCGCCTCGAGCAGCCGGCTTCGTTCGCGTTCGTTCTCGACGTAGGTCTCGACGAGTTCGCGGCCGAGTCGAGCGAGGTCGGGATCGTCGGTCGGGGTCCACTCGCCGTTCGAGCGCGTCTCGAGCAGTTCCCCTTCGGGTCGCCACTCGTAGCGCCAGTTCGTTCCGCGGACGAGGATCGCGGGGTCGTAGTTTCGGGCCCAGACCGTCGGCTCGAGAAACGGCTCGTAGGAGCCGTCGGTCGCCAGCGCCGGCAACAGCTCCGGAAGCTGGCGCAGCGAGATCGGTCGATCGACGGTTCCCGTCGGGCCGTTGGCGACGACGAACGGGACGTGTAACGTCTCCTCGGAGATCTCCGGTCCGTGTCCGTAGACGCCGTTTTCGCCGAACGCCTCGCCGTGGTCGCCGGTGATCGCGACCAGCGGCTCGTCGCCGACGTCGGCGAAGAATCGACGGAAGAAGTCGTCGGTGTACCGGATCGTGTCGTCGTAGGTGTCGACTAGCACGTCGTGAAACAGCGACTCGTACCGACCGGCAAACAGCGATACGTTCGCCGGGTAAGTCAGAAGCCGCGATCGGGACCGGTAGCCGTCGGGGGGGAAGTACGGCATGTGTACGTCGACGAGAAAGAGCCACAGGAAATACGGCGAGTCGGCGTCGTCGATCCAGTCGACCACGTCGTCGTAGAACGACTCCCAGGCCATGAACATGTCCTGGCCCTGGTACCAGTTCAACAGCTGGGCGAGCAGGTCACTCGCCAGCCCGCGCTTGTCGCTACCGCCCTCGACGAGTCCACTCGAGAGGTTCTCGTCCATGAAGTCCTCGAAGTGATCGAAGTCCCGATCGAACCCGAAGTACCGCGAGGTCCAGGGGTTCGCCGTAAACGCGGCGGTCTCGTATCCGAGTTCCGAAAAGCGCTGTGGCAGCGTCCGGCTGGTCTTCATGTGGCGTCGGGTTCGTTCGGTGTAGTTCGCAGCGTCCGACTCGAGGTCCGGATTCGTGTACGCGCCCGTGAATATAGCCGGGACAGAGCCGTTCGTCTCCGGCGACGGCGCGATCGCGTTCTCGAAGACGAGTCCCTCCGTCGCGATCGCATCGAGCGTCGGCGTGACGTTTCGCTCGTAGCCCATGAACCCGCAGTGGTCGGCGCGCCAGCTGTCGACGGTAACGAGAACGACGTCCCGTGGCTCGGTCATCGCCCGGAGGGGAGACGAGCGAACACTTAGTAATGTGTTCTCCACAGGACGTGGCCGTCGTCGAATCGGTGGCCGAGGCGTCGGTTTCCGTGGCCGTCATCGTCGGAGCTCACTCGAGTGGACCGTCGATAGCGTCGGCATAACAATGCCGACGGACGGTCACGGGTCGAACGGATCATGGATCGGCGGAATACGAGCCAGTCGGAGTCGACACGGACGGGAACGATCGCGACCGTCGAACTACCCGCGACGTTGCTCGAGCGCGTCGAGGCCCGCGTGCCGAGAAGCGAGTTCGACACGACCGAGGAGTACGTCGCGTTCGTTCTGGAGGAGGTGCTCGCACGCGTCGAAGACGAAACCGACGGCGGGGGCGATTACGACGCCGTCGATCAGGACGAAGTCGAAACGCGGCTCAAGTCGCTCGGCTATCTAGATTGAGCCCTCCGATAGCGTCGGCGAAACCACGACCAGTCTGTGGGTTCGTCGGTAACTCGTTACCACAGACCGTATCAGTCGCCGGCCGAAGATTTCGGCTTCGCTGATTCGAGGTAACTGTTATGCTACCACACACTGTGTGTGGCGAGCGGGGATCACCCATGAGTGACGAGCAGATACCTGGCTACACACTGGGCGACGACGACGTCCCGGAGGCTCCGATCGATCGGGCGGCGTTCGACCGACTCCAGCAGTCCGTGATGTTCACCGACGACGACGAGGAGTACCTGCAGATGGCCGGCGACGTCCTCGAGCCCCAGATAGACGACATACTCGAGGTCTGGTACGGGTTCGTCGGTGACCACGACTTCCTGCTCGAGTACTTCGCCGACGCCGACTCGGGCGAGCCGATCGAGGAGTACCTCGACCGCGTGCGAGAACGGTTCGGACAGTGGATCCGTGACACCTGTGACACGCCCTACGACGACGACTGGCTCGATTATCAGTTCGAGATCGGCCGTCGTCACCATCGGATGGGAAAGAACGAGGCCGACGACGTGGACGCCGTCGAGCACATCCACATGCGATACCTCGTGGGGTTCATCTACCCCATCACCGCGACGATCCGGGACTTCCTCGAGAACAGCGACCACTCGGCGGAGGAAGTCGAGAAGATGTATCACGCGTGGTTCAAGTCGGTGACGTTGCAGGTGACGCTGTGGACCTATCCGTACGTTCCGGACGAAGACTGGTAATCCGACGACGGTTGCGACCGAGCGGCCGATGTCGATTACCGCTCCGGATGCGTCGGTGCGTCGAATCCGCCACGGACCAGCGGCTTCGCGATGTGACGACGAGCACACGGCGGCACCTCGTACCACCCTTCCTCGAGGTCACGCTCGAGGGCGACCTCGTCCTTCCCGGCCGCGCTCGTCCCACAATCCCGACACCGATAGCCCTGGTTCCGGCCGGCACTTTCCATCGTCCGGCCACAGTCCGGACAGCTCGGGGTGACCCGTTCGGTCCGGACGCGTTCGCGGACGGCGACTTTCTCGAGTTTGCACGTTCCCCGTGACACCTCGCCACAGGCGGTGATCCGGTCGCCGACCTGCAACGCGCGAACGCGGTCTCGAAACCGCTTCGTGGGCTCGAAGGCGGCACACTCGAGACGATCGCTGTCGTCCGTCGCATCGTCCCCGCCCTCGAGGTCGGCTGCGAGCGAGAAGAAGACGTGTCCGCCCCGACGGGTCTCCGGCTCCGAGGCGACCACCCCGTCGACGCGGTAGGCGCGGCCGTCCTCTACGTCGCCGAGAGATCCGTTCCGGAGGTGACCGTCGGTTCCCTGGTTGGTACAAAACAGCTGGCGGCGCTCGATCGGCTCGCTCTCGATGCGGCGGGCGACCTCACGGACGGCGTCTGGGTCGTCGCCGCGGATACCGTGGAGGATCGGACCGGGCGTGTGCGGAACGCAGACGGGGTCGTTCTCGCCGCGGTCGACGGTGTCCCAGACCACGGGGTAGCCCCAGTCGGCGGCGGCGAACACGCTCTCGCCGTCGACGTCCCGGGGGCTGCCCCAGCGATCCGGCTCGCGATAGGAGAGACACTCGTAAGTCCAGTCCTCGAACGCCCGCCAGGCACCGATCGCGGCCAGCGCGCCGATCCGACCGCGACCGTCGCCCGCGTACCACGTCCGGTAGCTGTGGCGTTCGATCAGGGTCGTCGCGTCGTCGATCTCGAGGTGGTCGCGGACGGCCGTTCCGGCGAACTCGCGGACGTCGTCGGGAACGTCACCTGGATCGTGCCCGGCGACGACCAGCCCCGGATTCGTCCTGTCGTCTGTGATCTCGGCGAGTTCTTCGAGTTCCTCACGGGCGATCGAGACCGCCCGTTCGGGGTCGCAGTCGGCGTGGATCGCGAGCGCGGCGTTGCCCCGCGTCTTGTACGGGACGGCGGGGTTGAGCCGGACGAGCAGCAGTCGCTCGACGTCGGGGAGGCGGTCGGCGATCCGCACGGCGACGTAGGTCGTACACATCCCACGTTCCCGGGAGTCGGTGTCGTCGAGAGCGACGACGGTCATTGCCCGACGTTGTCGGGCGAGCGGGTAACGCCTTTCGGGTCCGTTCCGTCACCGGATTTCGTGAACTAGTATATAAGCGTACCTCGAGCGAGAACCCGAACCGCCAGACGGCGGCTGTTCCGGCAGGGAAAAGTTATTATACGAGGAATCGCTATCTCACGCTATGTCCCGGTCCGCACTGGTCGGCAACGTCACCGCGATGCTCGAGGATGCGGGCTTTACGGTGAGCGACCGGTGTGCGATTCGTCCGAAGAGTTTCGACGTCGCAGCCCGTCGTGGCAAGGACCTCGTGCTCGTGAAGATTCTCGGAAACATCGACGCGTTCAACGAGGCGACCGGTCACGAGATGCGCCGGCTCGGTACCTACCTCGAGGCGACGCCGCTCGTGATCGGGCTGCGAAGCCGCGACGAGGACCTGAAACCCGACGTGGTGTACTTCCGTCACGGCGTCCCGGTCTTGAGCCCCGACACCGCGTACAACCTGTTCGTCGAGGAGGTGCCGCCGCTTATCTATGCCGCACCCGGTGGCCTGTACGTCAACATCGACGGCGACTTACTCTCCGACGAGCGTGAACAGCGCGACTGGAGTCTCGGTCAACTCGCGAACGAACTCGGCGTCTCCAGACGGACGGTCTCGAAGTACGAAGACGGGATGAACGCCTCCATCGAGGTTGCGATGGCGCTTGAGGAGCTGTTCGACGCACCACTGACCAACCCCGTCGACGTCCTCGAAGGGGCCGAGGACGTCCACGAAACCGATTCGACCCCCGACGACCCCGAGGCCGACCCCGACGACGAGGAGGTCGTCGCCGTCTTGACCCGGGCCGGCTTCCGGGTCCATCCGACGGTTCGATCGCCGTTCAAGGCCGTCAGCAGGGAGGAAGACGACGGGAACGACGTCGTCCTCACCGGTCACTCGGAGTTTACCAAAGCCGCCGAGAAACGTGCCCGGATCATGAGTTCGATCGGTCACGTCGCCCGCACCCGCTCGGTCTACGTCGTCGACCGGGCTAGCCGCGAGTCCGTCGAGGGGACCGCCCTCGTCGAACGTGACGAACTCTCGACGTTCCACGACGCCGACGAACTTCGAAAGATCATCCGAGAACGCGCCGAACGCGAGGAAGCGGTCTGATTCTATAGTAACCGTTAGAATTTTCCGCCCATAGATTGTTGCTACTTCTAATGGATCATCTCGACGATATCTCCGTCGAAGAACTTCACGACGCACTCGACAACGTCGAGGGAAGGAAGCCGACACAACGGCTGTTAGCGGCAATTGCGTACAAAAACGGCGTTACGCAGACCGAACTAGCCGAGTGGCATAACACCGGCCGGCGAACAATCTATAGTTGGCTCAAGCGACTCGACACTGACGAGTCGCTTGAGCAGGCCGTTACTGATGCTCATCGGTCTGGAAGAAAGCGAAAACTCTCAGAAAAAGAGCAACAAGAGTTCGAAGAAACAGTCCACAGGTCTCCTGAAGAAGTTGGCTTTGACGCGCCGGCGTGGACGCCGGCGCTTGTCCAGCAGCATCTCGCCGAGACCTACGATGTCGAGTACTCAATCCCAAGCTGCCGGCGGTTGCTCAAAGAAGCGGGATTGAGCTTCCAAAAACCACGCCGTACAGCCGCCGAATCAGATGCTGAGGACCAAGAAACGTTCCGCGAGGAACTCAAAAAAAGCGGCGGGAAATGGACGCCACAGTAGTCTGTATCGATCAAACCAAGAAATCCGTCCAAGTTGAGCCGCGTGCCGCGTGGTTTCCTCGCGGCACGCGACCGTCTGTTGAATTGTCCGGACAACGCGACTGGACGTGTCTCTTAGGCGCGATCACCGAGGACGGTGATCGCTTTTTCTCTCGATTTGAAGAGTACGTTACCGCCGATCACGCAAAACATTTCATTCTTGCGTTATGCCAAGAGTTCGAAGATGACTTGATTATTGTGTTGGATGGAGCGCCATATTTTCGGGCGTCGGCCGTCACGGACCTGGCGGCCCGTGACGACCTCGCCTTCGTGACGTTGCCAGCGTATTCACCTGAGCTAAATCCGGTCGAAGAGTGCTGGAGACAACTCCAAGCAGCACTCAGCAATCGCTTCTTTGACTCACTCAACGAGCTCACAACAGCGATTGATACCGCTATTGATCAACTCTCGCTTCCAGAAGTGAGCAATTACTTCTAACGCCTACTATAGCTCCCGGTCCGACCGCCCGAGTCGGGTTCAGCGTTCGTTTCTGGAGCCGTAGGTCTCCTCGAGGTAAGCGACGATGTCGTCGCTTTCGGCCATCCCTTCGACGCCGTGGGCCTCGTCGACGATGACGGGGACGCCGGTCTGGCCGCTCACCGACTCGACCTCGGTACGCTGGGCGTGACTCCGTGGGACTTCGACAACGTCGTACTCCAGGTCGAGGTCGTCGAGCGTTCGTTTCACTTTCAGACAGAACGGACAGCCCGGAAGGTCATACAGCGTGATGTCGGTCATGACGGTTCGTACGCCGCGGCCGCCCCAAGAGTGCTCCGATAGATCGACGACGGCAGGCGAGAACGACGATCAATCGGATACTGCTTCCGCCGTCGATTCGTCTACCTGTTCGCTGGCGAGAACCTTGTTCGCCCGCCGGAGCCGTTCGGACAGCGCCTGGTGGGAGATGTCGAGTTCGGCCGCGAGGTCCTCGAGCGAGATGCGTCGGGGAACGTCGTAGTAGCCGTGACGGTACGCCTCCGTGATCGCTTCCTCCTGTGCTTCGGTCAGGGCGGCGGTCACCTCGAGGTCGGCGTCACGGCCCGCTTCGACCATCCGCTTGACGTCGATCCTGACGCCTCGATCCTCGAACTCGCCGATGGCGTCTGAGAGTGAGTCCCGGTCGGGGAACAACAGCCGGAGCGTCCAGCGACCCGTCGAACCGTGGGCGTCGAGGATCGTCCCGCCGTGGTCGAAGATCACACGACAGCGGTCGGCGACGGCGTCCGCGTACTCCAGCCGGTAGAGGAACGTTCCCTCCTCGTCGGCGAGCAGATGCATGAACGCATCGACCGACGGGTCGGACGCCAGCGTGTCCTCGAGGTCGTCGCGGTCGACGCCGCCGACCCAGACGAGTGGCATGGCCTGGGACGATTGCTCGCCGACGACGCTCTCGACGCGGATCTCGAGTCCCGACAGCGCATCGAACGTCTCCTCGAGTGCGACGTTCGCCGCCGAGACGGTGATTTCGGTGACCGTCGTCATCCGGACTCACCTCCCGATACGACGGGAGTCGGTTCGCGAGCGATCCGGCTCTCGATCGTGGCGAATAGGGGTGACTGGATCATGGTATCAGTTCAGTTCGATAGGCCACCGGATCGACTGCCAGGGCGTCGCGAAAAATCATCGCCCCGTCGTTCGTCGGCGTGTGCTGTACTACCGTACAGTCCTGACGCCGTTGACCTGCGGGCTTGTGTACTCCAGCGGTTTAAACCGGCCGCACGAGGGCGACGCGGTAACTCGGTGCGCTCGAGCGCTCCGGGGATAGATCGGCCGTCCGAAACGATGTCCCTACCCGAGCCGTGCGAGTCGGTTGAGCGCGTAGACCGTCCGCAACACGTCGACGCTTTTCCCGCGATCGAAGACGAGCTCGTCGGTGTGAAGGACGTGATCCAGCGTCTCCCGGGAGGCGTGTTCCGGCGCGGCGGCGATGCCGGCGTCGTGCTCGTCGGCCCACCGCATCACGCGCAGGTCGCTTTTCGAGTCGCCCATCACGAGCGCGAACGGATCCTCGACGCCCAACACCTCGAGTGCTCGCTCGACGCCGACGACCTTGTTCAGCTCGAGGCTGCCGATCTCGGCGGCGTCGGCCTCGTAGTAAGCGACGTCGATCCGCTCGAGGACGTCGGCGAGTTCGCCGGGGACGTCGGCGGGCGAGACGTCCGGGTGGACGCCTTCACCTTCCAGCACGCTCCGGATCTCGGGATCCTGATCGGCGTAGAAGGTGCGGGTCCACGCGCTCGCGTCGTCGACGTCGACGTCGGTCACGCCGACGACGGCGTCGGCGAGCAACTCGAGTACGTAGACGAGCGCCTCGTCGATGATCTCGCGCGCCCGACTCGAGCCGGTTTCGAAGTTCGGCTTCAGGGTGACGTTGAACTCGTTGCCCTGCAGGTGACAGCCGCGCCGGATATCTTCGGGAGCTTCGGGCAGAACCCGGGATCGAACCGTATCGAAGACGTCGCGGATCTCGGTCGCCAGCTCTTCGTAGAGGAGCTGTTTCGTGTCCGCGCCGTGGCCCGGCGTGAACACACCCGTCCCGGCCTCGTAGACGATCGACAGCTTCCCGGAGTGGACGATCTCGCTGCCCAGTCCCTGGATCGCAAATCCCTTGACGTTCTCCAGGGTCTGGCCGGTACAGATGACGATCGGGACGCCAGCCTCGTGAAATTCGGTGAGCACGTGCAGCGTCTCCCGGGGAATCTCGTTGTCGGTGCCACCCGCCGAACGGAGCGTCTCGTCGACGTCCAACACGAGAACGTTCACCGCCCGGCCGTACTTCGACTCGAGGTCGAGCGCGGTAAACGCCTGATCGCGAGTGGCGCGTGCGGCGACCTCCGCGAGCGTCTCGCCCGTCGCGAACTCGCCTCTGATCTCGTCTTTGCGTCGCTCGAGTTCTTCGTTTGCGCTCTGCCAGTGCTCTAATGCGACTCGGGAGTCGACGGCCGGAAAGAGGTCGACGAACTCCTGGTACTCCCGAACCGTCTTCGTATCGAACTCGTCGTAGAGTCTGTAGACGAGGTCGTACCGTTCCATGAGACGAACACCACTGGGCAACACGTTAACGGTTGTTGTGTCGCGGGACAATAGCTAAGGATGCGCCTCGAGACGACCCACGTATGGGAGACGACGATTCGGCGACGCACCCTGTCGACGCCCCCGACGTCCCCGACGAGGATCCGACCGATTCGATCGACCTCGAACTGACCGACCGGGCGACCGTCGGCGTGAGTCGCGGCGAGACGGGCCAGGAGATCGGCCCGCCGCGGGAGTACCCGGATCGCGTCGACGTCTCGGTCCGACCGGACGAGGACACCCGTCTCGTGATGACCGTCGACGTGATGGCCGGCGATCACGCACGCGGGTACGTCGACGTCGACCTCACGCTCGAGGAAGCACGCGAACTCGGCGACGTCCTAGACGAGACGGTCCGGTGGATGGAAGCGGAGGAGTGACTGTGAGTCCGACCGAATACTGAAACCTTCTTGACCGACCGCACCGGCAATAGGGATATGGAACGCGGCGGCCGCACCGACCCGGGGTGGTGTCGATGACGAGTGTCAAGGAGTTTCGCATCGAGGAGGAGGCGACGGCCGACGCCCTCGGCCGGGGATCGTTCGTGTTCACCGACGCTTACTCGGTGTTCGACTGGGGGAAGATGCCCGATACGATCCCCCAGAAAGGCGAGAGTCTCTGTACCATGGGCGCGTTCAACTTCGAGCTGCTCGAGGACGCTGACGTCCCCACTCACTACCGCGGTGTTGTCGACGACGGCGAGGTCGTCGCACTCGAGGAGGCGACCAGCCCGCCCTGGGAGATGGCGATCGATCTCACCCGGGTTCCCGAGCTGCCACACGAGGGCCGGGAGTACGACTACGATTCCTACCACGCCGACGCGGGAGAGAACTACCTCGTCCCCCTCGAGATCGTCTTTCGCAACCGTGTCCCCGTGGGCTCGAGTCTGCGTCGTCGATCCGAGCCCGCCGACCACGGCCTCGCGTTCGAGGAGTGGCCCGAGGAGGCCGTCGACCTCGCGGAGCCGATCGTCGAGTTCTCGACGAAGTACGAGGAGAGCGACCGCTACCTCGACCGCGAGGAGGCAGATTCCATCGCCGGCACGGCGAGCATCGACGACCTCGAGTCGGTCGCCCGCGAGGTAAACCAGATCGTCACCGACCAGGCCGAGTCGGCGGGGTTGGTCCACGAAGACGGCAAGATCGAGTGTCTGTACTACGATGGCGAGATCCAGGTCGCCGACGTCGTCGGCACGTTCGACGAGAACCGCTTCAGCTACGAGGGGACCCAGCTCTCGAAGGAGGTGCTTCGCCAGTACCACAAGCGCACCCAGCCCGAGTGGGTCGAGGCCGTCCAGGCGGCGAAAACGGAGGCGAAAGAACGCGACGTCGCAGACTGGAAGTCCCGCTGTGCGGTCGAGCCCGAACCGCTCGATGAGGGGGTCCTCAAGACGGCTCGAGGCATGTACTGCGCCGGGGCCAACGCCTACACCGGCATAGAGCTGTTCGACGCCCCGCCGCTTTCGAGTGCGATCGGTTCGGTCCGACGGCTGTAGACGGTAGGGCTTCGGTCACTCCTGTTCTTGCCCCTGGCTCTGGCCCTGTCCCCGCTCGAACGGCAACGGGTGACAGCTCGTCGACTCGATCGTGTGACCCGTCTCGACGAAGTGCTCGAGCGTTCGACGCGAGACGTCCTCGATACTGTCTGCATCGTCTAAGCTCACCGACCACCCGCACTCGAGACAGTATTTGCGTACGGATCGGTCTGCATCGGTTTCGTCGAACGGGCCCATACTACGAGTGAGCCCTTCCGTGCGGTTGACGCCACTGCATGAGTGTGCACGTCAGTGGGTAGGTTCGGTGTCACTCGTCTCGCGTCGAGACGGGACGATCGTTTTTCTACGCCGGAGCCGTGGAGTTGCGTACGCATGGATATCACGGTCTACGGCCCGCTGCGAAGCGCGACCGGCGAGAAGACCGTCTCTCTCGCGTTCGAGGGCGAGACCGTCGCCGACGCGATCGAGGCGTTCGTCGACGTCTACCCGCGTGCGCGGTCTCAGCTTTACGACGGCGACGAGTTGCGACCGAGCGTTCGGGTCGCTCTCGAGGGCGAACGTGTCGACCTCGAGACGCCCTGTCCCGAAAACGCCGAGCTAGCGCTGTTTCCGGCCGTCCAGGGCGGATTATAGGTTGTACTGTTCGGCCACGAGGTGGGCGATGCCACGCTCTTCGAGGACGTCCATCGGCGCGAGCACGTCGAGCTGGACGACGCCGGGGAGTCGGCCGATCTGGACGCCGCCGGTGAACGTACACCGCGCCCGGACCTCGCCTTCGCTCATCTCGAGTAACGCGCCTGCACGCTCGAAGGCGTTGTCGGTCGCGTCGTTTATCGTCGCGCCGGTACCGATGACCTGGATTGGACCCATCTCTTCTTCGAGGCCCACGTCGTGGACGTCGGCGAGTTCCCGGCCGGTCTCGAGTTCGTCGTCGCTGTAGGGGGCGCTGATGTGTGGCAGGTCCGCCTCGTTGGGCAGGAGGATCGGACCGTCGAGCTCCAGGCCCTCGATCACCTCGACGTCCATCTCGACGGTGCCGCTGACGTCGGTCGTGTGCAGGGCGAGTTCGCCGTCGCCCTGGTTGGCGTGGAGGTCGCCGACGTAGACGCCTGCACCGTCGACTTTGACGGGACAGAGCAGCGTCGCGCCCGCG
Organism: Natrialbaceae archaeon AArc-T1-2; assembly: GCF_030273315.1. Lineage (NCBI taxonomy): Archaea > Methanobacteriati > Methanobacteriota > Halobacteria > Halobacteriales > Natrialbaceae > Natrarchaeobaculum > Natrialbaceae archaeon AArc-T1-2. Next base: position 2,761,579 of record NZ_CP127174.1, read on the forward strand.
CGGACCTCCGAGACGTCCATGTGGCCGTCGGTGCGCTGTGCGAGTTCGTCCTCGTCCGCGAGCCCCCAGTCGTGTTCCGCGCCGATGAGGAACTGGCCGAAGTCGCCAGCGTTGTGGGAGTCGGGCAGCTCGACCGGCGGCGTCGTGCCGACGTTTCCGATGAACGGGCGGAGTCGACCGAGGGTGCCCGGCATCTCGTCGGGTTCGTAGAGGACGATGGGGTGCTGACGGGAGTTCTCGGGGATGTCCATCACCTCCTCGGCGTCTGTCGCGAGCTCGTGGGCGGCTTCGTCGTCCATCGTGAGGCCGACGGTGTGATCGTCGTCGAAAGCGACGGTGAAGCCGTACTCGAAGCCGAAGGAGGAGGCGTTCGCGCCGCAGTCGGCACACCGGATCGCGTCTTCGCCAGTGCCCTCGACGACCGAGTCGGGCCACTCGGTGCCACACTCCGGACAGCGGTGGTCGACGAACGGGTCGTCGCCGAAGGCCTCCTCGCGTTCGGCCATCGTCCCCGTACTCGTCGCCATGCTCGTTACCTCGACCTCCCGGATCCGCAACGCGACCGCGTCACCGACCTCGGCGTTCTCGACGCGGATCGGTCGGGTCACCTCGTGGCCGCCGCGAAACTCCGGCGTGATCATCGGCCCCCAACACGCCGGCGGCGTGTACGTGGTGATCGTCCCGCCGTCGGCGACGGTGCCGGCCCACTCCTGGTCGGGACCGACGAGCCCGAGCGTGTACTGGTCGACGAAGAGCTCTTGCTCTATTTCTTGTTGTGACATACCATACCAACGTACGTCACCACCGACTATAAAGCGTGCTGGCGGGCATCCTCGAGCGGACAGAATCAGTCGTCGTCCGCTCTCGCCACGACGTCCCCAATGCCGTCGACCGGCCGATCCGGCGTCATCTCGTCGACCTCGTCGGGCAGGCCGAGCTGGTACTTCGTGCCGTTTTCCCGGACTGTCGTCCGACCCCGATGGACCGAGACGTCGCCGTTCAAGTGCAGACGAACGGCCTCGAGCAGGGCAGTGGCCTCGAGTGGCTGGCCGCGGCGTTTCATCTCTGCTAGGTCGGCGTCGTCGGGGACGTCGAAGGCGCGCTGGGTGATGATCGGACCCTGATCTAAGTCCGTGGTGACGTAGTGGGCGGTGACGCCGGCGACGCGAACCCCCTCCTCTAGGGCCTGCCGGTAGGCTTCCGCGCCGGGGAAGGCGGGTAACAGGGAGGGGTGGACGTTGATGATGCGATCCTCGTAGCGAAAGACCACGTTCGGGCTCAAAATACGCATGTACCGTGCGAGCACGATCAGGTCGACCTCGTACTCGCCGAGCAAATCGAGCAACTCGTCCTCGTCGGGAAGGCCGTTCTCGTCGCCGACGTCGTGGAAGGGAACGTCGTAGTGTTCGGCAAGCGGCTGGAGGTCGTCGTGGTTTCCGATGACGACGCCGATGTCCGCGCCGAGGTCGTCGTTGGTCCAGGCCTCGAACAACGCCTCGAGGCAGTGGCTCTCTTTCGTGACGAGGACGGCGATCTGCTGGTGGTCGCGGTCGGCCGGAAACCGGACCTGGACGTCGAGTCCGAGGTCGTCGCCGAGGTCGTGGAGGTCGGCACGTAGCTTTCCTTCGGTACAGACCATCTCGGCGGTGTCGACGGCGAGATACATCCGGAAGACGCCGTCGCGGACCGCCTGGTCGAGATCTTCGATGTTGATTCCGCGCTCGAAGAGGAGGCTCGTCACCTGGGCGATCAGTCCGGTGTCGTCGTCTCCAATGACCGTGATCTCGGTGAGATCGGTCGTCATCGACACCACCTCCGCTCGAGCGACGTTCGGGGCATCACTCGCCTCTCAAGCCGGGGTCGGCTAAAAGCCCTGCTATCTCCGTCTCCGGTCGTCGCTCGCTCGTGCTGACGCGTACGTACTCATCATCACTCACTGACCGCCGGCTCCGCGACCGTCATCGTCGCCTCGTACGTCTCGAGGCCGACCCGCTCGACCTCTTCGATCGTCACCGCGTCGGCTGAAACGCCGTGTTCGTCGAGTTCATAGCGCAAGTCGTCGACGTAGTCGTCACGACAGCAGGTCGTACAGAACGGTCCCTCGAACTCGACTCGGAACCGACGGCCCGAGCGCTCGAGGACGGTCGCACGTGCCATCGGCTCCCGGTACCGGTTGTACGTCTCGACGGCGTCGCGCAGGCGTTGCTCGAGCACGTCGCCGACTACGATCTCGAGAACCAAATCCCCCTCGGCGGGGTCGGTCGTACTGCTGGCTGTGAGTCGGTATCAGTGCTCGGCGTGGACGTGCTCACGGAGCGACTTCGTGTCGTCGAAGTTCTCGTCACAGACCGCACAGGTGTCGTGGTGCAACGCGACGTGCTGGGTGACGCCGGCTGCCGAACTGAACTGCTCGTCACAGGTGGAACAGGTGTACGCCATGTCGTTCACAACTCAAACGGTTTCACGTAAAAAGCCTTGCTAGGAAAATTGGGGCTTCTCCTCGTACAAGTTATTAACTGGCCGTCGAGTTCTGGTAGATGCGAGAGCCGACTACTCGAGTTCGTCGGCTCGACGGCGAAGGGAGGGCTCGAGTGCCGTCTCCCCGGCCAGGTCGGCGAGGGCGTCGCTCGCATTACAGTCACCGAGTGCGTCGAGAGCGTACCGGCGAAACTCCCCGTGGAGGCCGCCCGTTCGGACGAGCACCTCGAGGCTCGTGCGATCGCCCTCGCCTGCGAGTCGGTCGATGGCCGCGTATCGTTTCTCCCGCCGTACGTTCGATCGAACCGCAGTCTGGAATACCTTCGACATGTCTTGGATAGGGATTAGCGGGCGTCCTCGAGGTCGACGAACGATCCCTCTTTGGCGGAGAGCCAGGTCGTTCGCAACGGCGTCGTCCCGCCGCCGTCGTAGATCGTACAGACGTCGGGCTCGTCGTCGTAACGTTTGACGACGGCAGTGCAGGCGATCGGCGTCCGATCGGCCGCCGGCGTCGCGTCCTCGTCGTCGCCTCGTGGCTGTCGTTCGCTCACGCTCAGTCCGCGAGCCCGACCTCTTCTTGGGCGTCGGCGTCGGCGTTGTCTCCCTCCTCCTCGGCTTCCTCGTAGTCGAACGTCGGGAACCGGTCCTCGTAGGTCGACCAGTCCTCTTCGAGTTCGTCCGCGGTGAGCAGACAGGACTCGAGGTCGGCCCGGATCGCGTCGTGGTCCATCTCGGTCCCGATGACGACGAGCATGACGTTGCGGTCGCCGACCTCCTCGTCCCAGCTCGCCTCGAGTTCGGGGTTGGCCTCGAGCTGGGCCTGTTGCTCCTCGGGCGGGAGCGCAGCGACCCACGTGCCGCCGGGACCGACCCGGATCGACCTGCCGGCGACGTTGACCGTGAGCGCCTCGTCCCCGCGGCCGGCGATCCAGAAGTGTCCTTTCGCACGGACGACGGTCTCCGGGAACGAATCGAGGTAGTCGGCGAACCGTTCGGGATGGAACGGCCCACGGGCCTCGAAGACGACGGAGGTGACGCCGTGTTCCTCCTCGGCGGACTCGTGGGGCTCTTGCAGCTCCTGGATCCAGCCCGCCGACGTCCGGGCGTCCTCGAAGTCGAACCGGCCCGTGTCGACGAGCGCGTCGGGATCGACCGCGCCGTGTTCGGTCCGGACGATCTCCGCGCGGGGCTGGAGTGCCTCGAGCGTCTCCTCGATCTCGGCGAGCGTCTCCTCGTCGACGAGGTCACACTTGTTGAGCAAGAGGACGTCACAGAACTCGACCTGTTCGACCAGCAGGTCGCCGAGGTGTTTTTTCGTCCCGTCGTCGTCGAGGATCTCCTCGGATTCCATCGCCTCGTGGAACTGGTGGGCGTCGACGACGGTGACGGTCGTGTCGAGGTGACAGCGCTCGAGGGGTTCGATGCCGGTCTCCTCGTAGAACTCGGTGGGATCCAGGTCGGACTGGTCGAAGCCCATCGTCAGCGTCTGGGCGACCGGCAGCGGTTCGGCCACGCCCGTGGACTCGACGACCAGGGCGTCGAACTCCCGCTCGCTGGTGAGTGCGCCGACGGCGTCGAGCAAGTCGCCACGCAGCTCACAGCAGATACAGCCGTTCGAGAGCTCGACGAGCTCTTCTTCCTCCTCGGAGATGTCCGAGGACTCGGCGACGAGGTCGGCGTCGACGTTGACCTCGCCCATGTCGTTGACGAGCACCGCGAGGTCGCGCTCGTCGCTCTCACGGAGGACGTGGTTGAGCACGGTCGTCTTGCCGGCGCCGAGCGTGCCGCTGAGTACAGTGACGGGGATCGAGTCGTCGACCATGGTTAATAACATACTCTTTCAGCTAATAACTCTTGCTATAATAGAAGGCAATATTATTATACTGTGCGCCAGTACTGGTAACCGACCCGCGACCACGACACCCATGTCTTACGCTTCCCGCTCCGGGCCACTCGAGTGTGTGATCGTCGGCGGTGGCATCCACGGCACGTACCTGCTCCAGCGACTGCTCGAGGACGCCGGTCTCGATCGTGAGGCGGTTACGATCGTCGACCCACACGAGCGGCTGCTCGACTCGTTCCGCCGGAAGGCACGCGCCTGTGAGATGACCGAACTCCGCTCGACGTTCGTCCACCACGTCGGCACCGAGCCGTTCGGCCTCGAGGACTTCGCCGAGGCACGCGGCCGTACCGACGAGCTCCTGCCGACGCCCGGCTACCCGCGTCGGCCGTCGCTGTCGCTGTTTCTGGACTACGCGGACTACGTGATCGACGGCAACGACCTCGCCGCGTTGCACCGACAGGCGAGCGTCGAGACGATCCGCCCGACCGCGAGCGACCGTGACGACGGGCTCGTCCTCGAGACGAGCGACGGCCCGATCCGTACGCGTCACGCCGTGCTCGCGATCGGCCACGGCGGTCGGTATCGCCGACCCGACTGGGCCGAGGGCGTCGACGGCGTCACCCACGTCTGGGACGAGTTCGATCCCGACGCCCGCGTCGACGAGACAGTCGTCGTCGGCGGCGGGATCACCGCCTGTCAGCTCGCGACCTGCCTGGCAGAGCGAGAGGCCGTGACGGTGCTCTCCCGACATCCCGTCGAGCGTGCGGTCACCGAGGCGGACCCGCGCTGGATCAACTGGAACCACATCGAGTCCCACCTCCATCGCCACCCATCGGGCTCGCGAGCCCGTTACGAGACCGTCGGAGCGGCGCGCAACGACGCCACCGTTCCCCCATATCTCCACGACAGGCTCGAGGCGGCCGTCGACCGTGGCGACCTCGCGGTCCGTCGCGGGGACATCGGGTCTGCACGCACGGTCGACGGCACGGTCCGGCTGCTACTGGCCGACGGCGGCTGTCTCGTCGCCGACCGGGTCGTCCTCGCGACCGGCTTCGCCCCCGTCTTCGAACATCCCTTCGTCGAGCGGGTCGCCCGGAACCTCGACCTCGAGCGAGGCTATCGCGGAATGGCGGTCCTCGAGGACGAGACGCTCGCCTGGCGGCGGATCGACGGCGGCCGGTCACGACTGTTCGTCACCGGGGCGCTCGCGGCGGGGACGGTCGGCCCGCTCGCGGGCAACGTCGCCGGCGCGCGACGGAGTGCGGATCGGATCGCGGCGACGCTCGAGACGGAGGGGGACGGCCTCGAGGCGGTGTCTGCAGGCGAGGAGACGGCCGGACCGGAGCCATCCGCCTGACCCGTTTGCCCCACTCACCCCCGTTTCGCAGGGTTTTTGACGGTTACCGGGAAACGGAGCGGTATGACTGCGCCCTGGGACGACTGGGACCACGTTCTCAAACTCGATCCCGAGAAGGAGCTTCCCGACGGCGTCACCTACGGCGACATCTGTGCGACCGGGACCGACGCCATCGAGGTCGGCGGCACGACCGGCATGACCGAGGAGAACATGTCCGCAGTGATCGCGGCCTGTGCAGAACACGACGTACCGCTGTACCAGGAACCGTCGAACCCCTCCGTCGTCGTCGAGGACGACGCGCTCGAGGGGTATCTCATTCCAACGGTGTTCAACGCCGGCTCGCCGTTCTGGATCACCGGCGCTCACAAGGAGTGGGTCCGGATCGACGACGACGTCGACTGGGAACGGACGACGACCGAGGCCTACATCGTGATGAACCCCGAGGCCGACGTCGCGACGCTGACCGAGGCCGACTGCGAGCTGTCGGCCGACGACGTCGCGTCCTATGCGACGGTCGCCGAGCGCATGTTCGGCCAGGAGATTGTCTACATCGAGTACTCGGGCACCTACGGCGATCCCGAAATTGTCAGGGCCGCAAGCGAGGCGACCGAGGAGTCGGCGCTTTTCTACGGCGGCGGCGTTTCCAACTACGACTCGGCGTACGAGATGGGCCGTCACGCCGACGTCGTCGTCGTCGGCAACCTCGCCTACGACGAGGGCATCGAGGCGATTGCCGAGACGGTCGACGGCGCGAAAGACGCCTGAGTTCGTCTCGGACTCGACGTCGTTACGGATCCGTCGGATCGGTTGCGAGCGACGCCACGACGTCGTCGTCGAGCGCGTACATCCGCTCTGCGGTCCGATCGAGGATCGACTCCGTTCGCAGTTCCGACAGCAGGCTCTGGACGGCGACCGGCGACCGATCGACGCGTGTCGCGATCGCCTCCGTCCGTAACGGACCCTCGCGCGCGAGCGTCGAGACGACCCGCTGTGCCGTCTCCTCGGAGCATCGCGAGTTCGCACACGCCCGCTCGAGGTGGTTGCGGACCCCCGGCGTCTCGAGCACCTCCTCGAGTCGGGATGGCTCGTCACTGTCTGTGGCGTCGTCCTTTTCGGTGTCGTCGCTGACGGTCGTATAGCCGAACTCGATCGGATCGCCGTCGCCGTGGACGATCTCCTCGTCGCTTTCGTTTCTCACCGCCGCGTCGTCGGCGTCCGTTTCCGTGCTCACGCCCTCACCCTCGTCCTCGCCCTCGCCTTCGTCTTCGAGAGTGCGAAGCCGCGCCCGCAGCCGTTCGTTCTCGCGCTCGAGGGCGTCGATGCGCTGGCTTCGAGCCTCGAGTTCGTCTTCCCGGTCGGCCAGTTTGTCGGCGAGTTCCTCGCGTTCGCGCTCGAGGGCAGCCAGTTCGGCCTCGCGCGCGTCGAGTTCGGCCTCGAGTTCCTCGCAGGCGTCCTCGAGGGAGACGGCCTCCTCGTGAAGCCGACGCAGTTCGTCGCTCGAGTCCGGCAGCTGGGACTGGACCGTCTCGGGCTGGGCCAGCGCGTCGGCCATCCGTTCGGCGGCCGCCGAGACGTCCCGTGCAGCGGCGAGTTCGTCCTCGAGGTCGTCGATCCGTCGCTCGCGTTCGTCGAGTTCGGCCTCGAGCTCTTCGATTCGGCTCCGTTCGCGTTGCTGGCGCTCGCTGATCGATTGCAGGTCGTCGACGAGGGTGTCGGAGACGGACTTGAGGTCGGGCCGGTCGACGTCTTCTAGCCCCGGCGTCGCGCCGGCGTCGAAGGTCCGCTTGCGCCGGAACTGGATCTTGCGGACGCCGCCGTCGGTCCAGTCGGTCTGGAGAAAGGCCTCGCCGTCTCCGAGTTCGGAGACGCGCTCGGCGTACTCCGAGTCGATGATCCGGCCGACGACGTTCGTGTCGTTGTCCCAGGTCAGCCGGTGCCAGACGAGCCAGTTCGCCTGGGTGATGAAGTCTTTCTTGACGTCGGCCGGGCGCTGGCTGATTCCGACGATCCCCAGCCCGTGTTTGCGTCCGCGTTTGCCGATCTTGATCAGCATCCGACCGGTCTCGCCGACGCCGCCACCTTCCGGAATGTACTCGTGGACCTCCTCGACGACCAGGAGAAACGGCTTTTTGAGCTTTTTCTCCTTGACGAACAGCTGGCGGGCGGTCTCACGTAGGAGTTCGTTTGCGACCCCCTCCTCGAGGTAGCCCGAGACGTCGAGAATAACGGGGACGTTCTCCTCTAGGGCGATCGTCGCGATCCGGTCTGCGTGTTCGGGGCCGATCTGGATGTCACACTCCTCGTCGGCTCCCGCGTGTAACATCTCGTACTCCTCTTTGAGCCCGTAGTACTCGCCGTCGGTGTCGACGACGAGCAGGGGGTAGCCGGCTTCTAAGAGTTCTTCGGCGACGACGGAGGCGGTGTTCGACTTTCCGGACCCCGACTTTCCGGTCACGAAGCCACGACCCGTCAGCAACCGGATGACAGGCAGCGCCACCGGCTCGCCGTCGTCGTTCTCCCCGACGGTGATCTCTCGTCTGTCGCTCACGGATCGGTCACCCCACTGCACTCGAGCGTTCGTACGGCGATCGCGTTCACGGTATCGAATAGTTCAGGTACGCGGACTTGAATATTGGCCTAAGACCCGTCGACCGACCGATCACGGTGACCGATCGGCCACTCAACGAACCGACGGGTGTCGAACCGTAACACACTTCTCGACGGTCGCAAACATTCGAATCAACCATGTCCTGGACGGGGGGTCGATGCGCGTAGTCGTCGTCGGCGCCGGTGAGGTCGGCCGGTCGATCGCCGCGAACCTCGAGGGCTCTCACGACGTCGTCGTCGTCGATCGGGACGCCGAGACCGTCGAGGAACTCACCTACTCACTCGACGTGCTCGCGATCGAAGGCGACGGCACCGAACTCGAGACGCTGCGGGAAGCCCGTATCGAGGACGCCGAACTCGTAATCGCCTGTACCGACGACGACGAGACGAACGTCGTCATCTGTGGGGCAGCAAAGACCGGCAGCGAGGCGTTCACCATCGCCCGCGTTCGGCGACGAACGCTGCTCGAGACCTGGGAGGGGTCGCAGGGGGCATTCGGCGTCGATTTCATGGTCTGTACGGACCTGTTGACTGCCCAGGCAATCTTTCGGATCTCGGGGCTGCCGGCCGCCCAGGACGTCGACATGTTCGCCGGCGGCCTCGTGCGGATGGCGGAGTTCGAGATCGGCCCGGACAGCCCGATCGCCGACCAGACTGTCCGCGAGGCCGACAGATACGACTCGCTTACCTTCGCCGGCATCTTCCGTGGCGAGGAAATGATCGTCGCCCGTGGTGACACCACGATCAGTCCCGGCGACAGAATCGTCGTCATCGGAAGTCCAAGCTCCGTCAGCGGGTTCGCCACCGACGTCGCCGAACCGAAAGGCGAGGGAACGGACGAGGTCGTCATCATCGGAGCCAGCGAGATCGGCTACCAGGTCGCCCGCGAGTTCGAAGAGCACGGCTACCGACCTCGCATGATCGAACAGGACCCCGACCGTGCCCGCGAAGTCGCCGAGTCGCTTCGAAAAACGATGGTGATGGAAAACGACGCCACCGACGCCGGGTTCTTAGAGCGCGAACACGTCGGCGAGGCAGACCTCGTCGTCGCCGCCTTAGACGGCGACGAGAAGAACCTGCTCGTCTCGCTTCTGGCTCGCCGACTCGGCGTCGATCGCACCGTCGCCGTCATCGAGAACCTCGAGTACGCCGAGCTGTTCGAGACCGTCGGCATCGACGTCGCGATCAATCCCCGCGAGGAGACTGCCGAGGAGATCGTCCGCTTTACCCGCGCCGATCACACGGAGAAAGTCGCCATGCTTGAGCACGACCGCGCGGAGGTCCTCGAGATCGAGGTCACCGACAACAGCGTCCTCGCGGGCCGGGAGATCGCCGAGGCGACCGCCGACCTGCCCGAGCGTGTCGTCATCGGTGCCATCTCCCGCGGCGGCGACCTCGTGACGCCGCGGGGGACGACCGTCATCGAACCCGGCGATCACGTCGTCATCTTCGTCGACGCGGGCGTCCTCGAGGAAGTCATCGAGTCGATCTGAGGCAGCTGTGAGTCTTCGCGTCACCGCCAGCGTGTTCATCATCGCCATCTTCGATCACGACTCCGTAACGCATTTCGAAATCCTGGCAAAACTGCGTACGCCGTAAGTACGGTGGTAGACGGAACGATCGATGCGGCCGTCGGCGGAATTCTCGGAGTCAGGACCGCACGGGCATCGCTGTCGATCTCGAGTGTTACTCGAGGCGTTCTTCTTCTTCGGGGCTATCGGGGACGTCGCGGTCGACTCGCTTGCCGACGTCGACCCGGTAATGCTCTAAGATGTCCCGCCCGAGGATGACGGGATAGTCCATATGTTCCCGATCCTCGACGCTCGCGGTGACGGTGTGTTGGTTGCCCCCGACGCCGACGACGACGTCGACGACAGGGCGACTCTTCGTCGTCTTGGTGGTGCCGGATTTGACGCGCGTAATGGACTTGATCGGTCCCGCGCCGATGTCCGCGGCGAGGCGGGTGTCGATGCTCGTCCGGGAGGCACCGGTGTCTGCCTTCGCGACGACGCCTTCCGTACCACTGGTTCCCGACAGGACGACTTCTTCGGTGTACCCGATCGTCGCTGGCTCTCCGTCTTCGACCGGAAGGCCCGATGGCATCACAGACGGCGTCGAGTCGTCGAGCGTGCGGGCGAGTTCCGGGACGCGGTCGTCGTCGACCTCGCCACCAGCGTGCTCGATCGCGAGTTTCGCGATGTAGGGGGCCGGGCTGATGCCGGTCGCCTCGTACAGTCCCTTGAACCCGGCCGTGGGGTTGACCTCGAGAACGAACCAGCCGCTTTCGCCCTCGACGAGGTCCACGCCGGCGTAGTCTAAGCCGATCGCATCGGTCGATCGGCGGGCCATCTCTCGGACTTCCTCCGGAATGTCGTCGGTCGCGTCCTCGACGTTACCGCCGAGTGCGACGTTGGTCCGCCAGTCGTTGTCGGGAGCGTACCGATACATCGCGGCGACGACCTCACCACCGACGACGTAGACGCGAACGTCGCGATGGCGCTTTTCGTCGTGGTCGATCAGCTCCTGCAGGAAGGCGTACCGGTTGCCGACCTTCGCGTTGATCGGGTCCTGGGGACCGACCTTCCAGGTGCCGCCGCCGTGGGTACCGATCGCGGTCTTGTAGACTGCCTCCTCGCCGAACTCCTCGCGGGCCGCGTTGAGCCGGTCCGACGCGAGTGCGAGAAAGACGTCGGGGACGCGGACGTCGTGTGCTGCAAGCGTCGCGGCCGTCGAGAGCTTGTGCGTCGCCGAAAGCGTCGCCGACGGCTCGTTCAGCGTCGGGACGAGCTGTGAGAGGGTATTCGCCAGCCCGAGTTCCTCACAGGGCTGTTCGGTGTTCGAGAGCAACATCCGATTGGCGATCACGTCGACTGCCGGCTCGAGTTCGACGCTTCCTTTCTTGACCCGTATCGTGGTGTTTTCGGTCCGGAGCCACTCGGGGTGATGTCCCAGCTCCTCGATCGCGTTACAGATCGCCTTCGATTCCTTGCTCGTATGCAGACTCAAAACCCCGGCACGGACGGCGCGGTCGGTGGGCATACGCGAATAACTCCTGCCCACCGGAAAAGCGTTGTCAGTGTTTCTGATATCGTTCTACGATACCACGTCGCAATCGACCGTTCGCGACCGGCGTCGAACCCCGGCGTCGTCTCGAGCGGGCGTAACGTCGGGCTTACAGATACGACGCGTCCCACCGCGTCGCCTTCCGCCTGTTCCCGCAGTCGTTGCACTCGACTCGGCCCATCGCGTCCATCGCGGTGTCGAACGAATCGCAGTTGCCACAGAACCAGCCGTACCGTTCGGTGCCGTCCTCGTCCTCGTAGGCCGTATAAAACGGCGCGTGCGATCCGCGTGCGGGCTCGCCGTAGCTGACGTACAGCCGTTCGCCGTTGGCGTCGACCGTCTCGAGCGCACGCCACTCGCCGGTTCGCTCGAGGTCGCTCCCGACGTAGACGTTCTCCGTGTACCGCTCCTCGCCGACTTCGATCTCGCGCGTTCCGGCGCGTTCGAAGCCGTGTGTGGCGTAAAACTCGTTCCCAAGTTCGTTTTTTTCCAGGACGACGCCGTGTATCTCCGCGGCTCCCTCCTCGAGCAGCTCCTCGCGGGTCCGGGCCAAAAGGCGAACGCCGACCCCGTCGCCGCGACGATCCGGATCGACGTGCAACCAGAGGATCCGCCCGGTAGTGTGGCCGTCGCCGACGAGTTCGGTCTGTGAGAACGCGACGACGTCGCCGTCATCTTCGACGACGAGTACGAGCGCGTTCTCGTCGTCGATCTCGTCGGCGAGCGCGTCGTCGTCGTACCACTGGGCGACCGCCTCATCGATCGTCTCCGACGGCAGGAAATCGGTGTACGACGAGCGAAGCGAGTCGTGAGCGATCGCCCGAATTCGGTCGGCGTCCTCGAGGGTAGCCTCGCGGATTTCCATAACCGGTCGTACGATTCCCTCGTACAAATACTCACGGCAGACTGTCACACGCTCGTCGACACGACACTCACGACGCGTCTGGCTTCGCGTCCACGCTTGCGCTCACGCTCACGCTCGGGCGGGCGGCCCGTCACATCACGCGCTTGCTCCATCCGCCGTCGACGGGGAGTACCGCCCCCGTGATGTACGACGCCGCCGGCGAGGAGATAAATACGACCGCGTCACCGAACTCTTCGATCGTTCCCAGCTCGGAAACCGACAGCTCCTCGACGCGCAGCTCGCGGACCGCCGCCTCGCTTATCCCCTCGCGTTCGGCACGGGCAGTGATCTTCGATTCGATCCGATCGGAGAGCACTCCGCGAGGGGCGACGCAGTTGGACCTGACGCCGCGTTCACCTTCCTCGTTGGCAAGCAGTTTCGAGAGCCCGTAGATCCCCGGACGAAACACGTTCCCGATAGCGCCACGGGGCGTCGGTTCGGCGGCCGAGGCGGCGGCGAGGTGGGTGATCGTACCGCCACCGTCGCGAAGCGCCGGCAGTGCCGTCTTACACAGCGTCAGCGTACTGCGAAGGACGTCGTTGTATCCGTCTTCGAACCCCCGCGTGGACGTATCCGGACGTGTCTCGATGGCGGTGCACCTGACGCCGTCCGGGCGATCGATACCGCGCGTGAATACGGCTGGCTCCACGCCGAGTTCGGTGACGAGACGTTTTCGGAACTGAATGCACTCATCGCAAACGTCTTCTCCGGAGGATCGATCGCCGAACAGTACTACCAGCCGTCGTTCGCACTCACCCAACACGGCGAGCAAGCGCACGTAACCGACGCGCTCGAGCTGGTCGGGGTCGACTACTGGACCGTCGACGATCGTGACGGCCGTGCCGACGAGATTCGACCGACCGACGACAGCCCAGTCCTGGGGCGTACGCTGGCGGCACTCGGCACGCCCGTCGGTCCGAAAACCGGAAACGGCTGGCACTTCCTGACTACCTCGAGGGCGCACCGGACGAGACGCGAGAACGGTTCGTGCATGCGTATCTCGAGAACCGTGCGATCGAACGCGAGGGGAAAGATACACTGACGGTTCGCGAGGAACGCAACCGGGAGTACCTGACGTCGCTGGCCGACCTCATCGAGGACGTCGCCGGTGGTCCGGTCCGGCTCGGTGAGAGAGACATCATCATCTCTGCGGATGCAGCTCGAAGCCTCGAGGGTTTGGTGACCCAGTGAGAAGTTCGTCCTCGTCACGAGACACGCTGTCGATGTTCTGCTCGGACTTGGGCAGGACGGGTCGTGCTCGTCGGCAGCCACGATCGCGCTGGTGTCCGTCGGTGAACCCCGGACGGCTCTGGTGAATCGCTACACTACGTGGGATTGTAGTGTCTTGCAGTCTTCCTGAGATCGGCCAATCGGTTCGTCACCGGCGGATTCCTCGAGCTTACGGTCACGATCATTCCAGACGGACGCCTCGAGCGACATGATCTCCCACATTGACATCCTCCTCCGCGTAAACGCGGAGGAATCCCGAGCGGTGGGAGTTTCAGGTTCGCAACCATGACTCCGTCACTTTACGGGAATCCGTTTAACCCAGCCATCGTGCCGGTGGCTGACTGGCCATGCCAAATGGCCGTTACTCCTATCCTCGGCGTCGTCGGCGTTCGTGGTTGTTTTTGCCCGGCGAACGCCGAGCCAGCGTCAGAAGACTCGGAGGTATCATGGGCTTGCTGAAACAGGAGGCACGTGACCGCACTCTTCTGGAATGCGGCGTTCACCGCCTGTCTTTCGGATATTGTCTCGTTACGTGGGCGGACAGGCCGCCTCCGACGGTCGTTCGGAATCCGCTCCGTTCCGACCTGACCTTACCGATGTATAGGGATTCCTGTGAGTTGAACGTTAGGGTTGGAAACTCGGCTATGCTCTTGATGGTGGAACGTGGCACTGAGTGACGGCGCGTATCCACGGCCTGAAGGCCGTGGTATTGCGCCTGTTCAGCGTATAAATCGCCGCCGCCTAGTGATTCATCAGTTCTATCCGTTGATGTTTTCTTCCTCCCGAAGTAAAATATCGCGGACTATCTGATTGTGCGTTATTACTCCGTGAAACTCTTGATGCTTCCCGACTACTGGCAAATAATCAGTATCTTCATCTTGCATCATTTCAATAACATTTATAATTTTTATATTTTTGATAGGAACGGTAGTAGTAACAACACCAGGCGATTCTAATATATCCTCCTTGTCTAAGAATTCCCACATAGAGTATTTATCACTTTCTAAATCATCAACTCTATCAGTAATCTGATTTATCGTTCCGTTACGGAAGGCAGTACTGATTTCAAGCAAACCCGCAAATTCTTCACCTCTTGTGAATAAGATATATTGAATAGTTTCGTTTCTATCTTCTGTTAATGCCTTCAGGTATGTTTTTATTTGCATTGGTTTATGATCTTCATTAATGTCAATTGAAAGTATAGTTGTTTCCTGATCTTGTATTTGCTCACTTATTTTTTGATATTTCTCTCCATATCATCAAATCTCAAGATATCTTCTTCGGCTGCCATTTCTCCCTTTAGTATCAACTCTTCTGATTCACTACTTCCAAGAATATCAAAAAGCAATTTATATCCTTTAGGAGTTTGAATTTCCGTGAGCACAATAATCTCTGAAATTAGTAGGGTAATAAGTACTGGGACGAGACCAATAATCACTACTTCTGGACCAGGATCAAGTCCAGCGATTACAGTCAAGTAAACAAGAATGAGAAAAATAATTGAAAGTACAATTATTACACCAATCCTCTTCACAGTTTTTGATGAGTTCTCATTCTGTGTCATCTAATCGACTCCTCATAACATTACCATTTCAGACATCTGCTTAAAGCCCATCCCAGATGGGTGTGAAACAAATATGGTTGTTAATTTCATTCATCAAAACACGAGTGAGAAAACAGCCAAATAGACGGCTCTGATGAATCGCTAAACACGTCGGGTTATAGTGTCTCACTGTCTTTGCGAGCCCGTCAAATCGATTAGCCAACGCCAGATACCTCGAGATTGCTCTGTTGAAGAGCGATCTAATCAGCTGATATCACGGGTTAGAAGGATGAAGTCGAGGAAATCGAGGTTGGTATGGAAATCGATATCCTCGACTTCGTTGAGCAGTGTCGAGACCTAGCCAAACAAGCGTTGGGGAAGCACGCGGGCGAGCCCGCCAGCGGCGGGTTCGCCCGCTGGGTACATGTCGTTTTGCACTGTTTTCGGCTCGAAGAGGGCCATAGCTACCGTGAAACGCCGAACCGGCTGAAGTACATGTCTGAGGTTCGTGACGTACTTGGCCTCGATCAGGACGAGTTGCCGGATTACAGCACGATCTACAAGTCGTTCGATCGGCTGAAAATGTGGGTGTGGCGGGCGTTGCTGCGCGTTTCAGCGCAGCAACACCCGCAGTCTGGACACGTCGCTCTCGACAGTACGTTCTTCGACCGACACGCTGCATCATCGTATTACCGTCAGCGATCCGGGAATAGCGTGCAGACGCTGAAAGTGACCACATTAACCGATGTAGAGTCTCTTGCAGTTCTTGACGTTCATATCTCAGCCCGGTGGAAACACGATACGAAGACAGGGCCGCAGGTCGTCCGCCGGAACGCGGACGACCTGCTTTCCGTCGCTGCTGACAAAGCCTTCCACAACTGGCACACCAAATACGAGTTCTACGCCCTCGGTGTCGAACCACTGATCTTACAGCGTGGATCGAAACCACTCACGACAGGGAACAACACGCTTATCCGGACAAAAGGCTACGCTCAGCGCTGGATGGCCGAAACGTCGTACTCGACAACGAAGCGCTCGCTCGGCGATGCCGTGCGAGCGCTGGGCTGGTATCGACAGTTCCGTGAAATTGTCCTCATGTTCGCCATCATCAACATAGAAAAGCTCTGTGAGCCACTCTAACCATCGTTCAGCAGCTATTCAACAAAGCACTCGAGATTACAGTCACAATTGTTCCAGAGTAACGTCTCGAGCGGCGTGATATCTCATCGATAGTCGACGCTGTCTAGCGATTCACCAGAGCCATCACTTATAAGAGTTGTACTGCCGTCTGCCAAATGTTGCCCGTCATGCAGAATGATGGGCGCTGCAGGATTTGAACCCGCGGCAGCTTGGTCCGAAGCCAAGTACTCTGTCCAGACTGAGCTAAGCGCCCTCGAGTCATCGTATCCGTCGGTTCCGTATAAGTTCCTCGGTTTTGCGGCGGTGCGGGCGTCGATACCATTGCGCCGTCACGCGGTCTTTTCACAACTATCGGTAACGCTGATTCCAGGGCAGTGAAAATCAACGCAAGGGAACTTAGGGTGTGAACACCAACCTCAACGCGAGCCATGACCGTGAACGACACACCCGTCGGTCGGGCTGACGACGAGCCGACCTCCGCAGAACCGCTCGAGTTACTCGCTGACGACGACGAGTGGTATACCCTCGTCCCGGTCGAAGCGACTGGCGAGGAGCGACTGACCCAGTGGTTCTCGGTCGATAACGACGTGCTCTGTGACCTCGAGAAGTGGCGGTAGTGACTGTGTTCCTGTCTCTACGTGCTAGCCGGTGAGACTGGCCGGTCGGCGCTAGACTGAAACGCCACACATCCCCACGGAGCCGACGTATCGTACTGTTTATACCCCGGCAATCGTCACACCAGTGCATGGCGCTGGGGGATACCGTACGCGGATTACTCGAGTTGACGCGGCCGGTGAATTCGATCGCAGCCGGCGTGTTGACGTTCATCGGCGCCTACATCGCCGGCGGGGTCACGGGAGCGCCTCTCGAGACGACCGCAGCGGTCGGGGCGACGGTGCTCGCGACGAGTGCGGGAAACGCGATCAACGACTACTTCGATCGCGAGATCGACCGTATCAACCGGCCCGAGCGGGCGATTCCGCGGGGTGCAGTCAGTCCGCGTGGCGCGCTCGCATTCAGTCTCATCTGCTTTGTGCTTGCAGTCGTGCTTGCGCTTACGTTACCGCCGCTTGCGATCGCTATCGCGGCCGTGAACCTGCTCGCGTTGCTCGCGTACACGGAACTGTTCAAGGGGTTGCCGGGCGTGGGCAACGTCGTCGTCGCCTACCTCGGTGGTAGTACGTTCCTGTTCGGCGGTGCGGCGGTCGGCGACGTCGGGGCTGCAGGCGTGTTATTTCTGCTTGCTGCGCTGTCGACGGTCACGCGTGAGATCGTCAAAGACGTCGAAGACCTCGAGGGAGACCGCGAGGAGGGGCTCAACACCTTGCCGATTGCGATCGGTGAGCGGAAGGCGTTGCTGGTCGGGGCCACGGCGCTGGTCCTCGCGGTGCTTGCGAGTCCGGTGCCGTATCTCCGTGGCGACTTCGGCGTCGCGTACCTGATCGTCGTCGTTCCGGCCGTCGCGCTCATGTTGTATGCCACCTACGAGAGCTTCGAGGATCCGACGACAGCCCAGAATCGACTCAAGTACGGCATGTTTCTCGCGGCGCTTGCGTTCATCGTCGGCCGACTGGCAGCTGATACGACGCTGCTCGTGTAAGTGAACGTCGGATCGGATCGGGTTCGCCGATGCAGCGAATCGGTGCCGTACCCATCGAGGAGGACGATTTCCGAACTGCCGATAAAATCGAACGTCACGACCACAGCGAGTCAGGTACATACACGTCGCCGCGTAAGTGTAACGCATGACGGAGATCGCGACGTTCGGCGGCGGCTGTTTCTGGTGTATCGAAGCCCCGTTCACGGAACTCGACGGTGTGGAGTCGGTTACGTCGGGGTACGCGGGTGGTCACGTCGACGACCCAACCTACCGCGAGGTGTGTTCGGGCACGACCGGACACGCCGAAGTGGTCCAGGTGGAGTACGCGCCGGCGGAGATCGGATACGACGAGTTGCTCGAGGTGTTCTTCGCGGTTCACGATCCGACACAGCTGAACCGACAGGGGCCGGACGTCGGGACGCAGTATCGTTCGATCGTCCTCTATCACGACGACGAGCAACGGGAGCTGGCGCAGGCGTACATCGAGGCGCTCGAGGAAGACGGCGGGTACGACGACGAGATCGTGACCGAACTGCAGCCCCTCGAGGAGTTCTGGCGAGCGGAGGAGTACCACCAGAACTACTTCGAGAAGAATCCTCGCGATGCGTACTGTCGGATGCACGCACAGCCGAAGGTCGAAAAAGTGCGCGAGAGCTTCGCCGAGAAGGTGACGACGTCGACGTAGCGTCCGGGCTACCGGCTGACGTCTTCCTCGTCGGTGTCGTCGCCCGTTCCAGGAAGCGTACGCGGGCCAGCCGAGTCGTCCTCGCTCGAGTCCGAGTCCGAGTTCGAGCTTGAACGCGAACTCGAGGACGTCGGCAGCGTGTGGGGATCGGCCGGCTCGTCGCCGTGTTTCGCGTCGTCGCGTTCGAACAGGTACACCGCCGGCCCGGCGAGCGCGACCACGAGCAGCCCCGGTCGTGGCACGGTCGGGACGGCCAGTGCGGTGACGAGTGCGACCGCACAGGTCCCGCCGGCGAGCGTCGCCCAGAACGCCGGCCTGCCGAGACCGAGCCGCTGGGCGTCCCAGTAAACGAACGCGGTGAGGCCGACGATGACCGTGATGGCCACGAGGACGGCAAACAGTGCAAGCGGCGTCATTGTGCCCCGGTTCGGTCGCGGCGAGGAAAACGTTCCGGATCGACGGCTCTCGCACCGACTCACGTCCGAGGGCGCCATCACTCGCGAACTGCAACCGCCCGAACCGGCGCGGCGTCACCGGCTGCGAGCGCGAGCGGATACGCGTGTAGTTCGAAGGTGTCGGGAACCGCCGCGAGCCCCCGGAGGTTCTCGAGGAGCAGCCGGTCGTCCGCGAAGAGGGCACGATGGACCGGGAAACCGTCCGGCTCGTCCGCTTCGGCGTTTGCCGTCGGCGTCGGGTCCACGTTCGGGGTGTCGATCCCGACGTGGACGTCCCACTCGAGAAGTACCTCGGCGGCGTCCGCAGTGAGGTAGGGGTGCTCGAGGTAGCGATCGGTCCCCCAGGTCTCGTCCCAGCCGGTCTGGACGACGAGCAGGTCGGCCGCCGTGACGGTCGACGGCGTGACGTCCCGCAGTCGACCGGCGTCGATCGGCTCGCGGGCCGCGAGCGGTCGGAGGTCGATCCGACGAGCCCCAAACCGGAACGTCTCGAGCGGGTAGGACTCGAGGCCGGGTCCATCTGCGAGCAGATGGGCGGGTGCGTCGACGTGCGTGCCGGCGTGAGTTCCAAGCGAGAGGGAAGTGACGCGGTAGCCATCGTCGCCGACGGTCGCAGCCGGTTCGACTTCGACCGGCGGATCGCCCGGATAGACCGGCGTCCCATCTGCGAGCGGATGCGAGAGATCGTACGTCGCCATCGGACGGATCGACGGTCGCGACCGTCTTGGGTTTTGGTTTGCTCGGCCCAGCCGAGCCGGCAGCCACGCCCCTCAGCGTTTTGTCGGTCGCCTTCGAACGCCATCCATGGAGTACGTCACGCTCGGGAACACCGGTATGACAGTCTCGAGACTCGGCCTCGGAACCTGGCGGTTCGGGAAACGACACGGCGACGTCGTCGAGACCGATCGCGAACAGGCCCACGAACTGCTCGAGGCCAGCCGGGACCGCGGGATCAACTTCATCGATACGGCAAACGGCTACGGCGATCCGGACGGCACCGCAGAGACGTGGATCGGCGAGTGGCTCACAGACCACGACCGCGAGGAGTTCGTCATCGCCTCGAAGGTGTACTTTCCCTTCGACGGCTGGGGCGAACCCGGACCCAACGACTCCGGTCTGAGCAGAAAGCACATCCGCGCCCAGATCGAGGGCACCCTCGAGCGACTCGGGACGGACTACCTCGACATCTACTACATTCACCGCTGGGACGAGTCGACGCCGATCCGTGAGACGCTTTCGGTTCTCGATGATCTCGTCCACGAGGGGAAAGTCCACTATCTGGGTGCCTCGAGTATGGCCGCCTGGCAGCTGGCAAAGGCGCTGTGGACGAGCGACGTCGAGGGACTCGAGCGCTTCGAGGTGACCCAGCCGATGGTCAACGCGGTCCAGTACGACGCCGTCGGCGACTACCTCGAGGTCTGTGCCGACCAGGAGCTCGCGGTCTGTCCGTACTCGCCGCTTGCGGGTGGCTTTCTCACCGGCAAGTACGAGCGCGGTCCGGACGGCTCCGTCGAGGCACCGGACGGCACCCGGGCGAGTCTCACCGAGACGTTCGGCGAGCACTACACGACCGGCCGGGCCTGGGACGTCCTCGAGGCGGTCGAGTCGGTCGCCGACGAACTCGACGCGACGCCGGCGCAGGTGTCGCTACGCTGGTTGATGTACCACCAGGCCCAGTTCACGTGCGTACCGATCATCGGCGCGCGAACGAAATCTCAGTTCGAAGAGAACGTCGGTGCGACCGACCTCGAGTTCTCCCGTGAACAGTACGACCGCATCCACGAGGCGCGGACGACCGATCAGCGCGCGAGCGGTCGCCAGTAGAGCAACGCGACGGTGAGGACGAAGGCGACCGTCGAGAGTTCGTAAGCCTGGGCGTACACCGCCGTCGCGACGGCGGTCCCGGCACCGGCCGTACCGGTCGTCAGCGAGGCGAGAATCGGCCAGGCACAGCTCACGCAGGCGAACAGCCCGACGACGCCGCCGGCGGCGGACCTGGCGGCGTCGAGCACCGTCACGTAGACCAGGTAAGCAAGCGAGAGATAGCCTACGAGCTGATACGGAACCAGGGAGACGAGTAGCCACGAGCCGCTGTAAAAGAGTGCGGGCCCGTAACCCGGGGGAAGCGTCGCCTCGAGGCGGAGCCCGTGCGCGTGCCAGTCGCTCGTGAACAGACTCGTCGCGAACAGCCCGCCGACGGCGGCCAGGACGAGAAAGTAGCCGACGGCGACCGCCCCGGCGATCGACTTCTGGCGACGGGTCCCGCCGGTCGGCGTCGTCCGCGCCACGGCCCAGACGCCGACGTTGATCCAGACGAACGGGTAGAGATGAAAGAGGCCGACGTCGACGTTCGCAACCGTGACGTAGATCCCGACGAGTGCGACCTCGAGCGCGACGACGGCACTCCAGACGAGTATCGAGAACGGACTCGGCCGCGAGACGTCGACGTGATCGAGTGTCGACATTCAGAGTACCATCGCGTCGACGAAGATCGCGACGAGGACGGTCCCGAGGAAGGCGTTAGAGGCGTGAAACGCCCGGAATGCGGCGGCTTCGGTCTGCTCGAAATGCAACCGAACGGCGGCCCAGAGGAAGACGCCACCGAAGACGACGACGGTCGCGGCGTACAGCACGCCGAGGTCGGTGACCCAGGCGAGGCCGATGGCTCCGGCGAGCGTCGCAGCGATGTAGTAGACGATGTGCTTTCGCGTGGTCGTCTCGCCGCGGACGACGGGCATCATCGGGAAGCCGCCGCGGGCGTAGTCCTCGCGGTAGGCGAGCGCGAGGTTGTAAAAGTGCGCCGGCGTCCACAGGAAGATGAGTCCGGCCAGTGCGAGCGCCGGGATGCCGATCTCGTTCGTCACCGCCGCCCAGCCGATCAACGCGGGCAACGCGCCGGCCGCGCCGCCGATGACCGTGTTCTGGACCGTATGCGGCTTGAGCAACAGCGTGTAGACGACGCTGTAGAACAGGATTGCAGCCAGTCCAAGCGCCGCGGCCAGGGCGTTGATCGTCAGGAAAACGGAGACCGACGCCCCCGTCAGGAACAGGCCGAACAACACGGCGTTGCGGACGGGAACCAGGTCGGTCGCGAGCGGCCGATCCTCGGTCCGGGACATCCGTCGATCGATGTCGCGCTCTAGGACGTTGTTGAACGTTCCCGAGGCACCGATCGCGAGCACGCCGCCGCCGAGCGTCGCGACGACGGTGTAGAGATCGAGTGCGGGCCCGGCTGCGAGTGCCATCCCGGCGGCGGCGACGAGACAGAGCAGCCACATCAGCCGGGGTTTCATCATCTCGAAGTAGGCTGCCGCCGTCAGCTTCGTCCGGGCGAGCGGACTCGAGGGAAGTTCGCGTGGAGGAGCGGGCTCGTCCTCGAGGGGAGCCGGTTCGGGGGCCGGCTCGATCGCGTCGTCGTTGCCACCGGTCGTCGCCTCGAGGTCCCACGCGAGTGCGAGGACGACGACCGTGAAGACGACGAGTCCGAGCGTCAGGTGGAGGCCGGGAGCGATCGCCGCAGGCCCCATCGTCGCAGTCACCGCGCCGACGCCGACCTGGACGCCGTAGAGGGCAACGCCGGCAGCGAGCGCGTACCGGACCCGGGCGGTGACGTCACCGGCCCAGGCGGCGACCGTCGAGGCGACGACCAACAGCCCGACGAGGACGGCGGCGAGTCGGTGTCCCCAGGCGATGGCGAGTTCGGTCTGGCTCAGGGGGTCGGTCGGCGTGTGACAGAGCGGCCAGGTCGAACAGGCCGATCCGGCACCGGTCAACGACGTGGTCGCGCCCACGACGAGCAACAGGTAGATCCCGAGCGCGGTCGCTGCAAGCAGTCCGGAGAACCGCGTTCGCGTCCCGATCGGTCGCGGGAGGGTGTCCGATGCCACGGCTATTCTACTGGATGGTTCGAGCCATCCCACTTAGGCGCTTCGAGATTCGAACCAGGCGACCACCCCGGCTGATCGATACGATCTCACATCCCCATGTCCTCGGCTGCGTCCGGCACCGGAAGCGACGCCGGCGAAACCTCGAGCAACTCGGCCGCGTGGTCGAGTGCCATCTCGAACCCGTAGTAGCGCTCGAGTTCGTCGCCGTCGGCCGTCGGGCGAACTTTCAACATCGCGTAGCCGTCGACGTTCTGGGCGATTGCCGCGGTTCGACCGTCGCGTTCGAACGCGAGGAGCCGTTCCGTCTCGGTCTCGGTGTAGCGTGCGGTGACGTCTCCCGTCTCGGCGGTGGTCGCTGCGTCCACATCGCTCATGTCTCGAGCTGGGTGACGAACGAACGCCAAGCTATCGGTTCCGGATCACATCGATACGGCTTTTTCCCTGGTATCTCGAGTCGATGTCGTGACGTCGTCGATCCGAACGAGTGCGAACGACCTCGAGCTGGTCGGCTCGATCGACCCCACGGCCGCAGCCACGAGGCGGTGGCTCGTCGTCTCGATCGCGGCGTTCGTCGCGTTCTGCTTCGGATTCGGGGCCGTCTTCGAACGGATCACGGGAGCCGGACTCGAGCCGATCGTGATCACCGCGTCGTCGCCACGTGCGGTTCTCGCTGGAACCGGCCTTCTCGTCTTCTTGCTCGTGTTCGTCGTCGTCCCTCACGAGTTGCTCCACGGCCTGTGTCTGGTCCGCTACGGCGGCGACCCCACCTACGGCGTCGGTCTCGGCGCTCCCGCCTTTCTCCACCCCCGCGCCTACGCGAGCAGCGAGGCCGTCTACACCAGAAACCAGCTGCTCGTCGCCGCACTCGCCCCGTTCGTCGTCATCACGGTCGCCGGCGTCGGGGCGCTCGCGGTCCTCGAGTCGCCGCTTTTGATCGTTCCGCTCGCAGCCAACGCCGCGGGATCGGTCGGCGACTTCCGGGTGGCCGCAAGCCTCGCTCGCTACCCTGCGGACGTCCGCGTCACCGGTCTCCCGGACGGGAGCGGGCTGGGGGTCTACGGCCGGCCCTCGAGCCGATCCCCGGCCGAGGTCCCGTTCGATGACGTGCTCGCGACGGTGCTCGTGGGCGCGGCTGGCACGCTCACCCTCACGGTCGCGACGCTTTTCGCGGCAGTCGTCACGTCGATCGCCGCCGGCTCCGGAACGATCGTCGTCGGCGAGCCCGACGGTCCGTGGTACCGGTTTCTGTTCCGTCACGACCTCATCCGAGGAGGAACCGGTGCGGCCGTCGAGTTCGGCGTTCCGGCGATCGGCGTCCTCGCGTTCGTCGGCGGACTCACGTGGGCGCTTGCCGTCGCGGTCGTCGACCGCCTCATCGGGTCGGCCGACGAACACGCGTCGACCGAACCGTAACGCTCGAGCGCTCCCCCTGCGAACGCCACCGCATGCAGTGGCTCCAGAGCGGACGACGACGCGACCTCTGTGTCGTACTCGCCAGCGCCGGCGAACTCCGCGGACAGCAACTGAAGTCGCAACTCGAGTCGCGGTACGAGACACGCCTCGAGCCCCGATCGTTCTACGACTCGCTGTCGGCGCTGGTCGAAGCGGGACTCGTCGAGAAACGGACCGAGGGCGTCCACGACGTCTACGTGCTGACCGACGACGGCGAGAAACGCCTGCGAGAACACTACGAGTGGGTTCGGAACTGTCTCGAAGAGGGCTCGTGATACCGCCTGCCAACACGGCAGACACCGATCGCGTCTCGATGCCCGCCACGTTCCGCGACGGCGTCTCGAGTGTGATCGGGCGTTCACTGACTGTTGTCTAGCAGTATGACCGGGTCGCTTAGCGGAACCACGACGGAGTCGGCACCGCGTTCGCTGTCTCGTCGACGCCGCGTTTCAACACGTCGCCCAGGCCGGGTGCGTGTCGGGTCTGGGCGAGTTCGGCGAGCAACGGAAGGTCCCCGAGGTGCAACAGCCGTGCGATCGCGGCCTTGTTCCCCCGGTTTGCCTTCGCCAGGGTGTTCTCGTCGAGGCGTCGCAGGTCGGCCATCAGCGTATCGTAGCGCTCGTTCGGCGCGAGATAGAGGAGATGGGTCATCAGCAGTCGCGAATCCATCCGCGGGGCGACGTCGCGGTGCCACAGTTTATCGTACAGCGCCATCTGTTCGGCGGAGGTGTCGGCGACGCCGTTGTCGAGACAGGCGTCGACCGTCGACGCTGCGGCACGGGCTGACTTCATCCCCTTGTGGATACCCTCACCCCAGAGCGGATCGATCGTCGGAACCGTATCGCCGATGGCCACGAAGTTGTCCGTGCTCAACGAGCCGGGCGGCTGGATGTGTGCCGAACCCCGGTGCTGGATGCCTTCGATTCGCTCTGCACCGTGGAGCCGGGGGTCGGTCTCCATCCAGAACTCGAGGTAGTCGTCGATCGTGAACCCCTCGCGGGCGTTGCGTTCGTGGATGTCGTTTTGGATGTAACAGAGCCCGACCTTCGCGGTGTCCTCGCCCGTGTGGAAGATCCAGGAGTAGCCTCCGGGTGCGAGGTTGTGATCCAGTCGAAGCATCATCGCGTCGGTGAGGTCGGCGAAGCCGGGATGGGAGACGTCGACGCCCTCGAGTTCGTACTCGATCCCGATGGCGTGGTTCTCGCGTTTCAGATCGCTTACGCCGAGTGCCTTTGCAAGCGGCGCACTCGGACCGGTCGCGTCGACGACGATCTTCCCGTAGACCTCCTCGCTGCCGTTGTACTCGACGCCGACGATCTCGCCGTTTTCCATGATGGGGGCAGTGACGCGGGCGTCGAAGCGGTACTCGGCACCGTGTTCGCGGCCGTCGTCGACGAGGAACCACTTGAAGTCGGCGAACTCGAGAACGGCACCGGCCTGTTCCTGTACGAAGTGGT
This sequence comes from Natrialbaceae archaeon AArc-T1-2, assembly GCF_030273315.1. NCBI lineage: Archaea > Methanobacteriati > Methanobacteriota > Halobacteria > Halobacteriales > Natrialbaceae > Natrarchaeobaculum > Natrialbaceae archaeon AArc-T1-2. Next base: position 2,787,280 of record NZ_CP127174.1, read on the forward strand.
CGTTCGGCGACTCGAGAACGACGCTGTCGGTGTAGTTCATGACGACATCGTCGGGGATCCCGAACGCGGTCATCATCGAGGGGAACGTCCCCGCGGTGGACTTGTTGCTCGTGCGCGGGAACTGCTCTTCCGGTTCGGTCTCGAGGACGACGACGTCGTAGCCCCGTGACGCGAGGTCGCGAGCACACTGTGCCCCGGCGGGGCCGGCACCCGCGATCACTACGTCGTAATCTTCGCTCATACGAGAGTTACTGGGCTGGAGGATAATCAGGCTTCCCAGTCAGAGCAGGTGTCGACACGCGCCAAGCGGTGGAAACCACAGCGACTCTTCGCTGTCGGGATCCCGAACCACGGGGTGAAAATCATCGATCGCGGTCACGAGCGGCGAGTGGATATCCCGACCCGAGACGGTATTTACCGTCATCCCGGAGGCGAGTCGGGTGATAGCCGGCACGACGACCACGTCGGCTCCCTCGTAGGTGTCGGGTCCGTACAGCAGACAGGGCCGTTTCCGACCGTCGATCGACAGCGCCGGGTGGACGTGACCGATCACGTACCGCCTCGCTTCGAGGTCGGGACGTTCGTGGCCGTGGGTGACGACCGTCTCGTCGTCGGAGAGACGATAGTCGGCGGTCGTCTCCCCGTCGTAGACGTCCTCGAGCATCGTATCGTGGTTACCGGGCGTGACGACGAGGGACGCACCGGTCCGGGAGACGGCCGCCTCGAGATCCGCGACCGATTCGGAGACGCCACGTGGAACCCGCGAAAACGAGTGCAACAGGTCGCCCGCGACGACGACCGTCGCCGGATCGAACCGCTCGAGTGCGTCCTCGAGGCGGGCGAGAACGTCCGACCCGTCCGCGATGGGCGCGTCGACGGCCGACGCCGCTGCCCGTCCGAGGTGGGCGTCGGCGACGACGAGCGCGTCGGCGTCGGGGACGTAGACGGCCCTGTTCGCGACGGAAAACGGGACGTCGACGTCGATCGTCGTCATCGATCGGGTTCCGTTCCGCCGTCGGCCCGCGTCGGTTCCCCGCTGAGGGCGGCCTCGAGGTCGTACTCCGAACCAGTGAGCACGAACAGGACGTCCTCTAGGATCTCGAAGACTTCGGGCACGATGCGAACGACGAGGTAGGTGATCGCGACCAGCGCGACGATCGACAGCGACTGGGCGATGAAGTTGTGTGCCACGAGGAAGGAGGTGCGACTCGCTGGTTCGCCCATGTACGTCGTGACGACGTAGATCAGCGGCTCGTACTGGAACCAGCCCCACGGGGAGGCGAGCCCGATGAAGACGTTGCGTGCGAGGTTGAGGATCCAGATGATTCCGACCGCGAGGACGAACGCCGTGAGTTTACGCCGCAACGGTGCCCGCACGGCAGCGACCAGCCCGCCGAAAATCGAGATGCTCCCGATGCCCGTACACGCCATCACGATGTAGGTCGTCCGGCCGGTCACCGTCTCGTCGGGGTCGAAGTCGAAGCGGCTCCGGTAGCCGTTTGCACCCTCGTTGAGCCCCGGACTGTGTCCGAACAGCTCCATCCCCCAGTGAGTCTGGGCCGCCACCGTCTCGATGAGCCACTGGCGGACAAACGGGATCGTCTCGGCTGGGAGGTAGATGATCCCCATGAGCGCGACCGCCTTGGTGAGCAAGAACAGCGAGTCCCGACCGCCCACGAGGAGATAGCCCGTGTAGGCACACAGCGGCAGGGCAGCGAGTGCCAGTATCGTCTGGAGCGGGCTCCGGGCGTCGTAGTAGTAGTACGGCACCATCGTCAGCCAGAAAACGCCGAACGCGAGCCAGGCGGCCGCGCCGACGTAGCGAGGCAGGTCCGGGACGTCCCGCCACTCGAGGGCAAGCGCGAGCACGAACGCACCGATCGCGAGCCACGCCAGCGCATCGGTCGCGGAGACGGACCCGACGAACGCCGCCGTCGGGCCGATCGATTCCGGACCGAGGAGAGCGGACAATCCGGCAGACGTCAGCCCGACGGCCGACGGAACGACGGCGAGGATCGACATTGATCAGTTCGAACCCACGACCGCTCGCGCTATCAACTTGACGCCTTCGAGGACTGTCGTCCTACCGACAACAAGCACGACGAGATCGACGGCCCCGTACCGACCATCGCTCACCGCTGGACAAGTAGTAGCATTATCGAACCGTTGGTGTACGCACTTCGGATTCTACAGGCAACTCCTCACCCACTTTCCTGAGGAGAGCCGTTATGAAGCCTGTCACGTCGATTTTTTCGTTCAACAGCCGCTGTCGACGGTTTTGCCACTGCGTTGGAACGGTCTCGTCGACCGCGAGCTCACGCACCAGCTCGATCGCCTCCTCGTCGTCGTCCGTCGATCGAAGAAGGTCGTACTCCTCTAGTTCGTGGAAGTTACTGAAGGCCGTGAACGACTGACAGCGGACCGCCGGCGTTCCGAGTACTGCCGCCTCGGTCGCCATCGTGCCCGAGTCGCCCGCGTACAGGTCGGCTGCAGCCAACAGTTCGTGGACGAGCGTCGGTGGCACCGGTAGCTCGTAGGGTTGCAGTGCCGGCGGAAGTTCGGTTTCGCTCGTCACGTACACGTCGCCGTACTCGTCGAGCAGCGAGACGAGACGACGCCTGGCATCGGACGACAGTCCCTTCTCCCCGACATCGTGGAGAGCGCCAAATCGCCCGAACCGAAGCAAGAACAGCCGGTTCTCGGGATCGATTCCGTACGATCGCAGCCGATCCGGATCGGGGTCAAATCGGTCGGGATGGAGATACGCAAGCTCCTGGTAGCCGTCGTAGCGGACGTGTTTGTCGCCGTAATCGTCGTTGAACCGTCGGGGCGTGCAAACGACGTCCGCAACGGGCGTCGTAATTCGGTGAGACGCGGCCCCCTCGTTGTCGATGAAGACGACGCTGCGAGCACCGACCAGCGGCGCGACGTGCGAGACGGCAACGCCACCGATAGCGGTCATCACGTCGGGGTCGAGCGCGCGCGCTCGGCGGAGCAGCTTGGCTTCGAAGGTCAACTGCACCAGAGCGAGGTCGAATATCGAATCGTGAGACCCGACGAGTACCTCGTGGTCGATGTCGTAGGCGCGAAGCAGGGGAACGGCGAGGTCCTTTTCGCGCGCGAAGACGTGCACCTCGTGACCGTCGGCTTCGAGTTCGTCGATGGCGTGTCGGTAGAAGTGGACGTGGGCAGGGTGCTGGATGGTGATGATGACGTTCATACGAGCTGGCTCACCCGATTTCGGCCGACCTACTGCGCCGTATTAGAGCAGCTTCCGGTCCAAGAGTAATACTATCTGCTGCCACTGTGTGACGATCCTTGCCACCCCGTGGCGGCGAGAATCGCACGCGACGTACAGCCGGCAGTGTAAGAGGGTTCTGTCGGGTCATTGCGGGAGATGAAATCACAGCTAGGTAGTGTGATTGTTATGTACTGCCCACACCCCGCCGGGACCCAGTACGCACGCGCTAGTAGCCGTCTCAAATACTCTCCAGGGACCAGAGCTCGACACGATGACGCTGTACCGGACCGATTACGGAGCGGGCGAGACAAAACGTCGTCTACAGGCAGAGTCAAGAACGCTCAGCCAGCGACTGTCCGACCGCCTGAGACTCGACATCGTGTCCGTCCGCGTGGAACGATCCCAGACAGTTGAACAGCCCTCGTTCGTAGATGTCGGGTTCTTTGCTGATTCCGAGGTGTGAGCCGATCTTCGCGTCAGCCCAGTAGGCGCTGTGTGGCCCGTCTAACAGTCGGTTCAAGAGGCGCGGATCGATCTCCATTTTCACGTAACCGTCGTACTCACAGACCGCAGGTTTCGACACGACTCGGTAACCGTCGCCGTTCATCGTTAGCTCGAGGTACTCGTCGTCGAGCAACGAGACGAGTACCGTCGTGTCGGTGCTGTAGCCGATGCGCTTGCGTTTGTCCTCTAAGTTCTCGTACGCGTACGGCACGTACGCCTGCAGTTCTGCGAGCGTCGGCATCGGATCGTGCTCGTACTCGAACGTCCGCGTGGCGAGTTCTTCCTCGACGTACGCCTTCACTGCAGCGGGATCGGTCGGCTCGAACGGCGCGGATCGCTCGCCGGATTCGAGATCGATGTACTCACCCGAGTTGAGGAAGACGCACTCGTGGTCGTCGGGGTCGACTCGCGATTCGAAGAACTCGAGTGCGCGCTGGCGTGGCGGGTTCGCCGTGTACTCGTTCAGGTGTGCGAGACTTCCGGCCAGGAGGTACTCGCCGGCGAACGGCATGTAGTAATCGGGCTCGAAGATGTCCAGAAACTCGAGTGCGAGTTCGTGCTTCTCGCGAATCACCCGTTCACGTTCGCGAACCTTCCGCTCGTGATCGTAGTTGGTCACGGCCTGTGGATAGAACTGGGCCGCGCTGTACTGGTGACAGACCAGATCGATGTGGCCGTAATCGCGTTTGATCTTTCGGCAGCCGGATTCGGCGAGCTGGTACGGACAATCGTTCGTGTTCACGATGGTGTGCTCACCGTCGTCGATGACGGCCATCGAATCGACCTGCGTCGATCCCGGTTCGTCGGCCTGGTCGTCGTACCACGTACAGCCGAAGTAGTTACCACACAGCTGTGGATCGCAGCCGTCGGCTGCGAGAACGTTGATGTGCAGATCGCCCGCCAGGTGCGTTCGCTCGTCGTGTGGGAGTTCGATCGCTTCGTACCCGAGATCCTCGACCGCTTCTCGCAGATAATCCCAGCGGTAGTCGTGAATCAACACGGGAATGTCCGCATCCATGCGTTCCAGCGTGGCCGGATCGAAGTGATCCGGATGGATGTGCGAGAGGTAGATGTAGTCGACGTCGGTGAACTCCTCGGGCTGGGCGTCGAAGTCGGGATGGTGCGCCCACGATCCGTAGTACGCCCCGTCCACCAGCCAGGGATCACAGAGGAGTTGCGCTTGTCCGTCGTCGATCAGGAGTGCCGCTGACGAAAGGTACGTTACCTCCATACGCGTTTTCGGAGAACGGCTGGTTTTGTTATTGAATTTATACAGCGCCTCGCCTCGAATTCGTCTTCGTTAGCCCCTCGTACGGGAGCAAATATGGTCGAAGTAACAGAAACGCAGGCCCGGACGTGACAGACGCCTCGTCCGGTTCGTCGACCGAACTACCGTTGTCGTCTCCGTCGAACCTGTCAGCCGAGCTGCCGTCACGGGTGTATCCCCTCCGTTCGTGCCGGTGTCCCCGGAGAGGCGGCCAACGAAAGCCACGATTACAGCGGTTCCCGCGCCTGTGAGGACGTACCGTTAGTTCATCGGGTGCAGTACGAGCCCATACTCTGCTATCACGCGTAGAGTACCACCGTGTACACTCGGATTATCGGTGCCTGTCAGCGGCGTCTCGGTCGGTACCGATTCAGTCGCTCTCGAGAACGAACCGGACCGCGTCACTTTTTGTCCACCTCCGAATACGTACGGGATATGGTTGACGTCCTCGACAACAAGCGAGCCGCGACGCGATTTCGAATTCTCGTCGAGATCGCCGAGCGCCAGCCCGCAGTGAGTCAGGGAGAGATCGCCGACAAGGTCGGGGTGACGAGCCAGGCGGTCAGCGAGTACATTCGCGCGCTCGTCGACGACGGCCTCGTCGAGAAGGAAGGGCGCTCGCGTTATCGCGTCACGAAAGAGGGCGTCGACTGGCTCTTACAGGCCGCAGACGACGTCCGCCGTTTTGCCGACCACGTCACCGGCGACGTCCTCGGGGCGATGGGCGAAGACACCGCCATCGCCACCGCCGACTTAACAGAAGGCGAATCGGTCTCGCTGACCGTCGAGGACGGTCTGTTACACGCCAGCCCGGGGACTGAAGGGTCGGCGACCGGCGTCGCGACGACCGACGCCGAAGCCGGCACCGATGTCGGCGTCACGAGCTTCGAGGGCGTCATCGATCTCGAGCCGGGTTCGGTCACGGTCTGGCAGGTCCCGGTCGTTCGTGCCGGCGGCAGTCGGGCCGTCGACACGGCCGCGATCGAGGAAGGCTGTGCCGACGCCGACCTCGTGCTTGCGGCCGGCATCGAGGCGGTCGTCACACTTCGAGACGTCGACCGCGAGCCATCGACCACGTTCGCCGTCGGTGAGGTCGCCACCGACGCCGCCGAGCACGGCCTCGAGGTGGCCGTCGTCGCGACGACCGACGCCGTTGGCCGGATCACCGACACGCTCCGTGACGCCGACGTGACCTACGAGGTGCTCGAGGGGTAGTACGAACGCGTCCCACGACCTGCTCCGCCGTCGACGAGCGATTCGTCACCCGATGTAGCGCAGATCGTCGTCGCTCGGCAGATCCATCGACTGCTGTTGTTGTTCCATCTCCTGGATCTTTCCGACGACTTCTTCCATCTCGTCCGCTCGCTCGTCGAGCTGTTCGTAGTCGAGTTCGAGCTCGAGGACGTCCTCGAGCACTTCGAGCACTGCCCGGGCACTCTTGGGATCGACGAGGTAGCCGCTGGTCTCGCCCATCAGACAGGCCGCCTCGAAGCCGCGGCGCTCGCTCAAGCCGAGCAGGAGGCCGCTGACGCCGACGATGCCGCCTGCGGGTTCGTCCTCGCGGAACTCGACGCCGGCGTCCTCGAGATCCTCGCGCAGCGACTCGTGGCTGACAGCTCCGAGAACGGCGTACTCCTCGATGAGCTCGCCGGTCGGGACGCCACCGAGCGCGTAGAGGTCCTGGACGCCGAACTCGTCGGCGACGTCGAGGAAGGCGTCGGTGAGCAGGTAGTGACCGTCGTTCGACTGCGCCTGGTGGTCGCCGGTGAGAACCAGCAGGTCCCGGCCAGTCTCGGGTGAGACAGCGTGGATTTCGGCACAGGTCAGGCTCGCGACGCCGTCCTCGATCGAGACCTGTGGCGGGAACTCCCGGGAGTAGATCCGTCGAACGAGCGTGCTCTCGTCTTCGAACTCCTCTAAGACGTGCTCTGCAGCCAGCGTTCCGACGTGGCCGACGCCCGGCAGCCCCTCGACGAGTACGGGGTCTGTGAGCTCGACCGCCGCGACGTCGTCGATTTCCAGTTCGTCCATACCCTATTCGTGATTGCGACGCTTAAGAGCGCGTCGGTACTTGCCGTGTGGATCGGCCGGGTCGAACGGCGCGGGGGCGCTGTTTTCGGCGTCAGCTCCACAGTCGGGACAGCTGGCAGAAAGGGTGTACACCGGTCTGTCGTGGACCTCACGCCACGCCGAACAGACCTGGATGTCGGATTTCACGGCTTACTCGTCGTCGGTCCGACGCTCGCGGTGGTACTCGCCGTCGCCGCCCTGGTCCTCGATGGCGGCGACTGCACGGTCGGCGCTCGCCTCGAGTTCGGACTCGGCGGTCTTGTAGTTCGGTGCCTGCACCTCGATGCGGTACTCCGGCGCGCCGACGTAGCTCACCTCGAGGTCGACCTCATCGGGCACGTTCCCGTTGCCCTCTGCTGCCTGCAGGGCCTCGCGGACGCCGTCGACCCCGCTTTCTGCGGGGTTTTCCAGATCGACGTAACCGGTGACGTTGACGTACGGTACCGAGACGTTCTCTCGGGCGGTGTCGACGATCGCCTCGATCTCCTCGTCGTCGAGATCTGTTCTCTCGAGCGCGTCCTCGCCGTGGATCGCAGCCTGTTTGAAGCCGTCGTAGAGACTGCCGTGTTCAGCGAGCAGCTCGTTCGCGATTGCGCCGTACTGCTCGCCGGTGACGTCTTCGCCGAAGGCGAGCTCCATCCAGTTGTCCGCTTTCTGCTCGTTTTTCCACTGCTGAATCTTCTCGGATCGCTGGTGGTCGTTGACGTCTTTCAACGAGAGGTCGATCTGCTGTGAGGATTCGTCGACGTCTAAGACCTTACAGACGACGATCTGGCCCTCGCTTACGTGATCGCGGACGTTTTTGATCCAGCCGCTTGCGACTTCGGAGATGTGGATCAGTCCTCGCTTGTCCTCGTACTCCTCTAAGTCGACGAAGACGCCGAAGTCCTCAATCTCGTCGATCTTGCCGACGACGAGCTCGCCGGGATCGGGCCAGCCGCTGTACTTCATCGTGACTCGACTGTTTCGACGATCTCGTGGTCGATCTCGGCTTTGCCACCGGTCGGAACAGCGAGCGTCGTGCCACAGACGGCACAGGCGACCTCGGTGGAGGCCTTGCCGAAGACGACCTGTTCGTTCTCACAGTCGCCACAGCGGACGGTGTAGAAGTTTCCTGCCATCGTGATCACTCCTGGAACTCGAGTCGGCCGGCGCGCCATCCCTCACGGAGGTGGGCCTTCCCACACTCGCTGCAGCGGTACTTGAGGTCCGTCTTTTTCGTCGGCTTGTCGCCACTCGGAACCTTCGAGAACTTGCCGCTGTTCCCGATGCCCGTGTTGCGTTTGCGCTGGCGGTCGATCCACTTCATTCCGGTCTGGCGACCGGTACGGACCTTCTCGACTTCGTGTTCGTGGTGTTCGTTACAGTGCGGACAGTACGTGTTGAACCGGCGTGGCATCTGCATGGTTATCTCACTTGCCGAGGGCTACGAGAGGGGCGTTTAAAACGCGTTTGGTTCGCCGCAGGCGTCGTCACGAGAGGGGCCCAAGCGTCGCGAACGCTTGCCGGGCCACACGAGTTGCAAGTGTTGGCCCCTTGCTTATGACTCCCCACTCCCAAACCCGAGCGATGGTTCGATCTGATCGATTCTCTCGGCGATCGATGCTGCGATTCGTCGGCGGCGCAACGGGGATCGCACTCGTCGCGGGCTGTACCGAGGGGACGGGAGACGGCAACGACGTTTCCGAGGAACACGACGAAGATTTAGCTGACATCGCAGACGATCCCGACGTGCCTGAAACAGGCTGGGATGAGGGCTGGGAAGACGTCGACACGATCGAACTCGAGGCCGAGAGCGACGGCTGGCTGGGGAAGCGACCGGCGGCCATCGAGGGTCAGGAAAACCCCGACCTCGCTCTCTACGAGGGGCGGGAGTACGAGTTCGTCTGGACGAACGGCGATGGCGACGAGCACAACCTCGCGATCTGGGACGACGACGAGGCGATCGTCTCGTCCGAGTTCGCCGAAGACGAAGATGAAACGACGACGCTCACCGTGGAAGCGACCGACGAGATGGAGTTGTTCCTCTGTGAGACCCACGGGAACGAAATGGCCGGCGCTATCGAAATCCGAACCGAATAGTCGCCGTCCGCTTTCCTGCGTCGAACCTGGTCGGTCCAACGGTAAGGATAGAATTATATTGTTATACAATACATGAATGTGTTTTTCAACGTCACCGTCTATCGATACTGTGGTCCTAGCTAGGCTATAAGAATCTCGGCGTAGTCGAGAGCCTGCCATGAGTCAACCGGATCAAACGTCTCCCTCGGATCGGCCACGTCAAACGTCCACTCCGGATCAACCGGGAGCCAAACGACGGCTCGATCACGAGGAGTTCGATCCGATCGGGACGCTCGCGCTGATCGCACTGTATTTCCTGGTGCTGATCGCGATGTGGTTGTTCATGTACTTCGTCGAGTTTCTGGGTAACGAGCTAACGGTGGTGGGTCTGGCGTGAGGATCCACACCTACGAGAAGTGGTGGCTCGGCGCGTCGCTTGTACTTATCGTCCTGTTCGTCGTAACGGTCACGTTCGGTGCGGTCGGGCTCGGCATCACGATGGTCGGCGACGAGGAGAATGTCGACCCGGACGAACTCGACGATCCAGACGAACTTCCCAACGAGTTCGAGGAGTTCGCCGAACCGGGCGTCTACGAGGTCGGTGACGGCGAGTACGAAGTGTACGTGCGGGCCTGGCAGTTCGGCTACACGCCCGGCTCCGAGCAGTTAGGACTGGACCCGATCGAGGTGCCAGAAGACAGCACGGTCACCTTCTACGTCACGAGCGAGGACGTCATCCACAGTTTCAGCATCGTCGGGACGAACGCGAACACGATGGTCATTCCGGGTGAAGTGTCCACGATGACCGTCGAGTTCGACGAACCCGGCGAGTACGGCGTCATCTGCAACGAGTACTGTGGGATCAATCACCACGACATGGAAGGGACGGTGATCGTCCTCGAGGAAGACGAGTTCGAGGAAGCGGAGGAGGAGGACGACGAATGACGTTTGCCGACGCGTATCCGGATCAGGCACGCATCGTTCGGATGTCGTTCTGGAGTTCGTTCGTCGCGCTCGCACTCGGCGCGTTCTTCGGCATCCTCCAGGCGCTACACCGAACCGACATCCTTCGAGTGATCGACTCGAGTACGTACTACACCGTGTTGACTGGCCACGGCGTCTTCCTGGTCATCACGTTCACGATCTTCTTCCTGGTCGGCGTCTACCAGTGGGCGGTCACCGATAGTCTGGGACGCGGACCGGTCGACATGCGATTCACGTGGACGTGGCACGGGCTGATGACGATCGGGACGATCATGGCCGGCGTTGCGATCCTCGCGGGCTTTACCGACGCGACCGACATCGACGCCGACGTCCTCTTTACGTTCTACGCACCGCTTGCGGCTCACCCACTCTTCTATCTCGGACTCGTGGTCTTCGTGATCGGGACCTGGCTCGCCGGCGTGGACTGGTTCCGGTCGTGGCTCGCCTGGCGTTCCGACAATCCCGGCGAACGAATCCCGCTGCCGACGTTCATGGTCCTGACGACGATGATCATGTGGTACATCGCATCGATCGGCGTCGCAGTGGCAATCGTCGCGTTCCTGTTGCCCTGGTCGCTGGGAATCGTCGACTCGGTCAACCCGTTACTGACCCGGACGCTGTTTTGGTACTTCGGCCATCCGGTCGTCTACTTCTGGCTGCTACCAGCGTACCTGCTGTGGTACACTCTCCTGCCGAAGCTCTCGGGCGGCCGGCTGTTCAGCGACCCGCTCGCGCGCGTCGTGTTCATCCTCTTTATCCTCCTGTCGACGCCGGTCGGGATCCACCACCAGTACTTGGATCCCGGTATCGCGGAAGGCTTCAAGTTCATCGTGATGACGAACACGATGTTTCTCTTGCTTCCCAGCTTGTTAACGGCGTTTACCGTCGTCGCGAGCATGGAACACGGCGCGCGCCAGCGCGGCGGCGAGGGCTACTTCGACTGGCTGACCGCCCTTCCCTGGCGCGATCCCGCCTTTACGGGGATGGCACTCGCAGGACTCGTATTCGCCTTCGGCGGCTTCACCGGCATCGTCAACGCCGGGATGAACATCAACTACCTCGTCCACAACACGCTGTGGGTCCCGGGTCACATCCACACCCAGGTCGGCACCGCCGTCGCGCTGACGTTCATGGCCGGTTCCTACTGGCTCATCCCGCAGGTGACCGGGAACCGCCTCGTCGGCAGAGACCTCGGCCTCGTTCAGGTCGTCCTCTGGTTCCTCGGCATCGTGTTCATGACGAACTCGATGTACCGTGGCGGCCTGATCGGCATCCCGCGCCGAACGGCCGAACCCCGCTACACCGGCTTCGAGTACGAGATCGCCGTCGGCTCCGTCGCCGAACTCGAGTTCCAGCTCGCACTCGGTGCGGCGTTGCTGTTCGTCTCGACGGTCCTGTTTCTCGGTATCGTGATTGCGACGGCGCTCAACCACGACTCCGAGCCGCTCGACGACGGGACGATTCCCCCGGCGCTGTCCGGTCCCGAGGACGGTCCGCTCGTGCTCGACAACCTGAAGCTGTGGACCGCTATCGCCATCGTCCTCATCGTCATCGCGTACACGGTGCCGCTCGCGAGCATCGTCGACGGCGGCGGCCTGTTCGGTCCCGGAATCGATCCGTTCGATCCCATTCCCACCGCGCTCGAACCGACCGGCCTGCTTGCTGCACTCGAGTCCGTCCTCACGTAACGTGATCAGTCGATGCGTACCTCTCGAGCGAAACTCCTCATCCTGATCGCGCTCGTCATCGTCGTCGTCGTCGAGCTCCGAACGGTGCTCGCGTTCTTCGGGATTCGCGTCTCCTACGCCGCGATAGCGGGACTCGGCGTCGCGGCGATCGTCGTCCTCCTGCTCTGGGCGTTGTTCCCGACGTCGGCGTCGAGATAACGACGGTCCGAGCTGCTGCGGCACTCGTTCGAGACGGGCGTGCCTCCGAAGACCTTAATTTCCCATCGTGCGAACCGGCACCCATGAAACAGCTGATCGTCTACGGGGACCCCGGCATCCGGAAGGGTGCTATCATCGAGTACGACGACGAGGAGGTCGTCTGTTTCGGCATCAACCGCAACGGCGAGTGGCACGGCCCCAGCCAGGTCCAGCTCTGGTGTACCGTCGGCGACGAGTCAGAGTTCGAGGACTACGAGAAACGAAACTTCGTTCCGCACTTCCTCGACGTAGACCACGTCGACGCCGACGAGGTCACCGTCCGCAGAGAGCGCAGCGATCTCGCGATCTGACCGACGGCCTTTACTCTCGGGAGCGTTCACCCCGAACCGATGGCCCGGATCGCAAGCGTCGTGAGCCCAGCGTCTCGGTCGGACACGGCCGTCTTCGATGGCTAACTCGTTCACCGAGGCGGTACGGGTTCGCCTCAAAGCCTTGCTCTCGAGTACGCGACTCGGCCAGTTCGCCTCCGTGGGCGTCGTCGGTGCGACCGTCGACACCTTCGCGTTGTTCCTGCTAGTCGAGGTTACGATTCTCGGCCCCGTCGGGGGAAAAGTGCTCGCCTGGGAACTCGGAATCGTGGTCATCTTCGTAATCAACGAACGCTGGACGTTCGCAACCTACGGCGACCCGGGGGCCCGGGCGCTCGGACGGCGGTTTCTGCGCTCGAACGCTGTCAGGTTCGCCGGGTTTATCGTCACACTGACCGTTCTTACGATCCTCGTCTACTGGTTCGACGTCTGGTATCTGGCCGCGAACGTGATCGGGATCGGCGTCGGATTCGTCGTCAACTACACCTGTGAGAGCCTCTACACGTGGAAGGTCCACCGCGACGGGAGATAGAAACCACCATAGGGCAACCGAATCACAACCCTTAACTGTGAAAGCGGGTTACGAGTGAGTAGCGGGATGGGATAGCCAGGAGATTCCGGCGGGCTCATAACCCGCAGATCGGTAGTTCAAATCTACCTCCCGCTACTTTTCGACGCGAACAACAGCGAGGAACGGAGTGACGAGCGTCGTGAGCGTCGAAAGTCCGACGAGTAGATTTGAGTTAGAGAGCAGCTTGCCTGCGACCGTAGTTCAAATCTACCTCCCGCTACTTTTCGACGTCCCGACGCATCGCGATCTCGAACCACGGACAGAGCCTGAGCTGTCGGTACCATTCGGGGCGAGTGTGGAGCCGTTCGTACGGTGCCCACAGCAGCCCCGCGACCTCCTCCTCGTTGGGCTCGAGCGAGCGATCCGACAGCGTGAGCTGTAAGACGGTACAGACCTCGTGTTCGACGCCGTCGGTCTCGAAGTAGCGTTTGTACTCGAACTTGTCCGTCACGCGAAGATCGCCGTACTGGTCGGGGGTGATCCCGAGTTCCTCACGGAGACGCTGTCTGGTCGCTTCTTTCTGGGGCTGGTCCGGAGCGGGATGGGAGGCGACGGTGCCGTCCCAGTAGGTCCCCCAGAGACGTTTTTCCGGGGCGCGCTGTGCGAGCAAGACGTTGTCCTCGTGATCGAACACCAGCGCCGTAAACGCCCGGTGGCGAACGCCGTCGCCGGTGTGGGCCTCGAGGCGATCGACGACCTCGAGTTCGGTGTCGTCTTCGTCGACTGCGACGACGTCCTCACCGGCGTTCTCGTGTGGCAGATCGTCCTGCAGTGACATACCACGACGATCGAAGGGGAGCCACAAACCAGTGTCGACTCCGTGTCACTCGATCACCGACCGGCGTCCGGGTTCGGTCGGTAGCCGTCGCCGACGGCGACCTCGAGGATGTTAGCGCTCGTTTCGAGCTCGAGGCGACCGGCTTCCAGCGGTTCGCCGTCGAGAGTGTACTCGACGGGGTCGTCGTGGCGCGTCTCGACGGTGAGCCCCGGAACCCGCCGCCTGATGACGTGGCTGGAGTCGGGATCGTCGAACAGCCACGCGAGCGCCGCGTCGCCGACGAGGTTCGTCGGCGGTGCCTCCTCGACGATGGTGACCTCGAACAGGCCGTCCTCGACGTTCGCCTGCGCCCGGCGCGCGCTCGTAAAGCGCCGACAGTTTCCGACGAGAACGAACATCGCCTCGCCGGTCCATCGATCGTCGGAGCCCGCGGTCGTCTCGAGCGTGACCGCGAGCGGGAGCGGGTCGAACGAAGTGACGGTCTCGAGCGTCTGTAAGGCGTACGCGAGGACGCCGAACGTGCGTTTTCCAGTCGGCGTCGTCGCGGTGCTGGCCTCGGCGGTGATGCCCCCGACACAGGAGTTGACGAACGCGCGGTCGGTTGCGATTCCGAGATCGATCCGGCGTCGCTCGCCGTTTTCGATAACCTCGAACGCCGCGTCGACGCTCTCGACGCCGACGTTCGCGGCGAAGTTGTTTCCCGTTCCGGCGGGAACGACGGCGACTGTCGTCTCCGCCAGCGCGTCGCCCGCGTAGAGCCCGTTGACGACTTCGTTTACCGTCCCGTCGCCGCCGGCTGCGGCCACGAGGTCAGCACTCGCCGCCGCTCCCTCTCGAGCTAGCCGTCTCGCGTCGCCGGCGCAGTCGGTCGTTCGGACGTCGAATCCGTGTTCGCGGGCACGCGAGGAGATCCACTCCGTGTGGTTTTCGTTCCCGCTCACCGGATTGAGCACCAGGACGCGATCGGCCATACGTCGCCTTCGAGAGCAAGAGGCAAATTCCCTGGCCCCGTGTACGCCGACATGTTCGCCGTCGATCTGCACGCGCACACGCGCTTCTTCCATGGCTGTCATAGCCTGGGCGATCGGTTCGACCCCCTCGGCTTCCGGCTGCTCGCGTGGGCCGTCTCCCGTCGCGGTCTCGACGGCGTCGCGACGACCAACCACGATTACTACACGCCGTTTTCCAGTTCGTCGGTCGTCACGATCCCCGGGATCGAGGTCTCGACGACCCACGGTCACGTGCTCGTCGTCGGCCCGGATCCCCCGACGGAGACGGTACCGCTCGAGTACACGCCCACCGAGACGGTCGAGCTGGCTCACGAGCGCGATTGTGCCGCGATCGTCGCACATCCGTTTCGCAACAGCACGGTGGCCGACCTCGAGGACGTTCCGTTCGACGCGATCGAAGTAAACGGCAAACATCCCCGGACGCGGCCGCTGGTCGAGCGCGTCGCCGACGCACACGACGTACCGCTGGTCGGTGGAAGCGACGCACACGCTCCGTTCGAGGCCGGCCGCGCATACACGGTGATCGACGCCGACCGTCTCACGCCGACGTCGGTCGCCGACGCGATTCAAGACGGCCGCGTCGAGCCCCGCGTCGCAAAGAGCCATCTCGACGGCGTGCTTAGACGCGCCTACCGGGAGCTTCATCGCCGAAAGCATCCCGACGACGTCCTCGCACGGCCGACACCGGGCGTCGGATCGCCGCCAGGAGAGCGCGACTGACGTCCGCGCACCGATCGATCTGCGATCGGAGAGAAACCGGGTCTCTCGTTGACCGTTTATAAACTGGGGCGAGGGCGTGTGGACGGTACACACCCGCATCAGGCCCCCTGCCAACGGTTTTCAGTGCTCTGTCGACCGATACATTTAAATTGTCTGGAACAGTAGTTGCCGGTACCAGAACGCCACCGGCGTGGCGCGTATCGCTCGATGATCGATGACAGGGAATCTTATTCACGAGGTTTCGCAGGTCACGAGCGGACGCTATCGCCGGTGCGGGTATGGCACAGAGGTTTGACTAACACATGGTAGACGAATCACAGAACATCGAACTCACAGAAGACGACCTCGAGAACAAATCGAAAGGACAGCTCATCAAGATGGCCGGTCAGCTCCGGGACCGGCGAAACGAGCTGAACCAGATGGCCTCGGAACGGGCCTCCAAACGCGACGAGCTCAACGCGAAGACCCGCGAGAAAGTCGACGAAGCCCAGGAACACCGCGAGAAACGCGACGAGCTCAACGAGCAGGTCCAAGAGCACAAATCGAAACGTAACGAACTCAACGCCGAGGCCAACGAGCTGTTCGACCGCGTCGACGAGCTCAAATCCGACATGGAGCTCGACGAGGGCAAGGACTTAGAAGAACTCGAGGAGGAGATCGAAGACCTCGAGTTCAAACAACAGACCGAGGTTCTCTCGAGCGAAGAGGAAAAAGAGCTCATCGAGAAGATCGAGGCCAAACGCGAGGAGTACGAGAACCGAAAGCAGAAACTCAAAGGCAGCGACGAACTCGAAGAGCTCCGCGAGGAGGCAGAGGAAGTCCGCTCGGAAGCCTCGAAACACCACCAGAAAGTGACGGAGCTCGCGGACAAGGCCCAGGAACATCACAACGAGATGATCGAGGCCTACCGCGAGGCCGACGACATCCGCGACGAGGCCGACGAGATGCACGAGAAGTTCGTCGAGGCCCAGGAGGCAGCTGACCGCCACCACGAGGACTTCGTCCGCGTCCAGAAGCGCCTGCGCGAGCTGGACAAGAAAGAGGAAGAAGAGCGCAAATCCGAACGCGATAAGAAGAAAGAAGAGGCCAAAGAAGAGGCCGAGGAGATCTATCAGAAGTTCAAAGAGGGCGAGACGCTGGATACCGAGGATCTGATGAAGCTTCAGAAGACCGGCCTGCTCTGATTGTGGATATCTGACCCGATACGACAGGAGACGGGACGACCAGATTCGATTCGACCCGATCCGCTGTGATACGAGCTGGTTCTGTCACTCTCGAGTGAACTCGCTACAGCAACGCAGCGACGCCGATCCAGGAGAAGAACGCGCCGAACCCGGCGAGTACGACCCCGCTTCCGAAGGCGACCAGCGGTGCAAACGCGTCGATCCGTCGTCCCATTACGACGAGTGCGGCCGGGTAGGCGACGATCCAGAGAAAGATGCCGCCGAAGAAGCCGACGAGCAGCACCGAGCTGCCCGTCTCGACGACGATTCCATCGAGCAGCGCCGAAAGCGGCTGGGCGACGTGTGCGGATAGCTCGAGCGACCCGGGTCGGACGAGACCGACGCCGACGGTCAGCCAGAAGGCGATCTGGTAGGGGTTCGAAAGCGAGAGGAGAAACGCCTTCTGAAAGCCCGTTACACCCGCCGAGACGTCGCCCTCGACGAAGCCGGTCGCGGCGGTTGCGTTCTCGAGGGCGTCGACGGCGAAGACGAGCATGAGGAGTCCGCCGACGAGAAAGAGGACGTCCTGGATCGTCCCGTAGTGCTCGAGAACGGCGGCAACGCCCGCGAACGTGAGTACAAAAAAGAGCCCGTCGGCGAGCATCGCGCCGACGCCCGTCCGGAAACCGGAGCGCCAGCCGCGGAGGACGCTTTCTTCGGCGATGATGGCGTTCATCGGTCCCGGCGGAGCGGCGAGTGCCACGCCGAAGACGACGCCGACGATGGCGGTAGCGAGTGGCGAACTCACGGGCTGTCGTGGGTGGTGAGCGTACAAAACGACATCGCTCCCGCTGTGTGTCGTTTCGCGGCAGTCTCTAATGACGACTGTGAGTAATTATCACAGCACTCGATAATTCACGTGATACTGCCTATAACAGGCCTCGAATACGGGAATTCGGCTGTCGCTTTATATCGATGGCCAGTGTCAGTAACCACCATGGTAGAGAAGATCACTGCTACCGACCTTCGAGACAAGATCGACGCCGGCGAGGAGTTCGTCCTGTTCGACAACCGTCCCGAAGCGGATTACGAGAACTGGCACATCGACGGCGCGAAAAGCGTCGAATACTCCGCAGCCGACGACGAACTGATCGGCGACCTCGAGCGACATCGCGAGGAAGTCGAGGCGGCCGAGGAGGTCGTCACGATCTGTGCAGTCGGGAAGGCGTCGCAGGCGTTCGCCGAGTATCTCGAAGACGAGGAGGGACTCGAAGACGTCACCGTGGTCGAAGAGGGTATGGACGGCTGGGGACAGGTCTACGACGTCGTCCCGATCGCAACCCGTAGCAACGACCTCGAGATCCTGCAGCTCCAGCGTCGCGGCAAGGGCTGTCTAGGGTACGTCGTGGGCTGTTCCCGAACCGGCGAGGCCGCCGCGATCGACGTCACGCGTCACAACCGGGAGTTTCTCGAGGCGGCTCGCGATCACGGCTTCAGAATTACGGCGATCTTCGAGACGCACATCCACGCCGATCACTTGATGGTCGGCGGGCGCGAACTGCGCGACGAGCTCGAGGTCCCCTACTACCTGGGAAGCGAGATCGAGACCCGGGATCCCGAGTTCGAGTACGATCCGGTCGAGCCGACCGGAACCATCGAGGTCGGCGAGGTCACCCTCAAGGGAATCCACACGCCCGGACACACGACCGGCTCGACCTGCTGGCTCGTCGAAGACGAGACGGTCATGACCGGCGATACGCTGTTCGTCGAGTCGGTCGGCCGGACCGAACTTCAGTTCGAAGGCGCGGACGCGGAAGACGCCTCGGAGATACTGTACGAGAGCCTCCAGTCGCTGATGGAACTGCCCGATACGGTGACCGTCCTGCCGGGTCACTTCAACGTCACCAACGACGGCCGCTACGTCGGTGTCACGCCCGGCACGCCGATGTCGACGACGATCGGCTACATCCGACGGCACAACGAGATGGTGCGAATGGACAAAGCGGAGTACGTCGAGACGGCGTTCGAGAACATCCCCGAGAAGCCGCCGAACTACGAGACGGTCATCGCGACCAACGAGGGGAAACGCGACCTCGAGAGCGAAGACGAGGCCGACGAACTCGAGCTCGGTCCGAACCGCTGTGCGGCGACCGAAGAGAGCGTCCTCGCCACTGACTGACCGACGCCTGTCGCTGCTGTCGGCGAGGGTATCAGAGACGTTTTCCCACGGTGTTGATTCTACTCGTTCTTTCGGGACTTGACCGCCAAGTGGGTCTGCAAACTGATTTCTGACAGATAAATATCCTAATAGTTACTCATCTTTCTCACGAATGCCGTACGAGGTGGGGTTAATCGCCGGCCCCAATATGATCATGACCGTGATATCCTCGGTAATCTTAAAGAAGTCGTGTTCAAGAGAGGGTTCGACGTAGACAAGATCGCCCGCTTCGATATCGTGGGTGTCATCGCCGACCCGAATTTTACCCGACCCCGAAAGTACGTAGTACAGTTCCTCTTCGTTGTGGGGGTTCTTCGGGGCAGCACTGTCGGCGGGATACTTGCCAACGTCAACGGTGATCGGCCCAGCCTCGAGGACTTCCTTGTGTTGGAGTTCGCCCGGTTCAAGATCGTCGAGTGTGTCGGTGATTGAAACACGAGTCATGCACTGTCACTTCAGGTCCGGATCAGCTTAACGCTTCTATGCGGTAATCTCGTGAACCTGTACGTACCGTTCGTTGGATAGTCACAGAGAGAGTATCCGAGCCATTCTATGACACGCTACCGGCTGTAGCTGGCTCTCGCCGTGAGCGCTCGAACTCGATATACCCGCAGTGGCGTCGCTTTCGCGGTTGGTGCGTGTGCAGGTACGCCGCTCAAGGTCGTCCGCCGCCGGGGTTGGATAGACGCGTCTCATGGACCCGTTCGAGCCCGTTCGACAGGTCTCGGATCGTGCGGCCAGGGCCCCGACGAAGCTCGCACAGCTTCCGCTGCGAACCCGCCAGCTTGCACGCGCCGAGCCAGGACAGACTCCGTACACCGTCGTCCACGAGGAGCCGCTCGTCGACCTCCGGCGGTACGAGCCGGCCGCGGTCGACGCCACCGAGAGACGGGCCCCAATCATGATCGTCTACCCGTTTATCAACGATCCGTCGATCCTCGACTTTCGCCCCGAGCGAAGCGTCATCAGGGGATTCCTCGAGCGTGGCTTTCCGGTGTACGTCCTCGAGTGGACGGACGCCTCGCCGCTCGATCGATCGCGAGGACTCGACGACGTCGTCGGCCGAACGCTCGCCCGCTGTGTCGCGTTCGCCCGCCGGGACGCAGACGCCGAGGCGGTCCACCTGCTCGGATACTCGACCGGGGCACCGCTTGCCGCCGCGTACGCTGGACTCTATTCCGACACCGTCCGAACGCTCACGCTCCAGGGGGCACCGCTCGATTTCGACGCCGGCGGCTCCGTCGGTCAGCTTCGATCGATCGCGAGGCGACTCGACCTCGAGCAGGTCGCCGAGACGTTCGACGTCGTCCCCGCGTCGTTTCTCGAGGCCGGGTTCGTGCTCCGAAAGCCCGTCGAGTACGCGATCACGAACCCCCTTCGCCTGTGGGACCGGTTCGACGACGACGAGTACGTCGAGGACGTCGCCCGGAAACTGGCGTGGACAGTCGACGGGCCAGCGATTCCGGCCGCGTTCTTCCGGGAGTTCGTTCGACGGCTACTGGTCGAGAACCGGCTGGTACGCGAGGAGTTGTGCGTGAACGGCCGAACGGTCGCACTCGAGGACGTCTCGATGCCGGTACTGCTCGTCGTCGGTCGGGACGACGCGTTCGTCCCGCCTGAGGCGAGCGTCCCGTTTCTCGACGTGATCGGAAGCGAAGATACCGAAGTGCGCGAGTTTCCGACGGGTCACGTCGGCCTCTCGACCGCCCCCGACGTCCACGACGCCGACGGCGGGTGGCCGAGCGTCCGTGACTGGCTCGTCGCTCGCGAGTGACTCCATACGGACCGCTGTATGTCATTGCCGGCGAAACCACAGACGAATCGTGGTGTCGCCGGGACGTCGTTACACAGACCGTATCAGCTGGGAGCCGTGAGCGTCGACGTCGGTTCGTCGAGAAAGCCCTCCACGCCCTCGAGGTCGAAGACGAACTCGGGACCGAACGCCCCGGCGGGGGTCTGGAACCCGGTGTCGGCGTCGCCGGCGAGGACGCGTTCGGTCGCGGTGACGGCGGCGTCTACGGTCACGGCGTAGGGATCCGGCGTCTGCAAGCGCGAGACGACCCGCTCGTCTTCGGTTCGTGCCTCGCCCCAGAGGTACGCGGAGCCGCGTTCGCGCGCTCGCTTCGAGGGGCCTTCCCGAACGAGACCGACGAAATCGGCGAGTCGTTTCAACAGCCACTGTGACGACCTCGTCGCCAGCAGCGGGGCGAGATACCGGTGAGATTGGAGAGCCAGTCGGGCGGGCTGGGGAATGACCGCGTACACCGCCACGTTCGGAACGTCGGTCGTGTGGTGGGCGACCGTGACGTCGCCCATCGGCATCGTGGTGGCCGGAACGAGTCGAGCCCCAGCGAAAGCGCGGTCGCATCGGGACAGTGTTCGTGGAGGTGTGCGGCCAGACAGTCCATCGGGACCGCGGAGAACCCGGACGCCGGAAGCAGCGTCACGCCGGCGTTGGCTGCCGTCTCCCCTCGGCTTTCGATCCGTTCGATGACCGGAATCTCACCCGTGATGTCGACGTAGTCGGTTTCGCTCCGGAGACAACCCTCGACGAGGGGCTCGGCGGTGTTCGAGAACGGGCCGGCACAGTTCAGGACACACTCGACGTCAGCGAGCGCCTCGGCGACGGTCGCAGGCGCCGTCAGATCGAACCCCCGGGCCCGACAGCCGAGGTCGTCGGAGTGGGCCTCGAGCGCCTCGCGGTCTCGACCCGCAAGAACGACGTCCACACCGCGATCGAGCGCCTCTCGAGCGACCAGGCTCCCGACGAAGCCGTACGAGCCATACAGAAGGACCGATGTCACACCCAGTTTTCGACCCCCGCGAGATTAAACGGCCGGCCGGCAGTCGCCGCCCGTGGAGCCGAGACGCTAACACCCAGCGTGGTCGTCAGCGACGCACGATCGGGACGATGGCCTACTCATACTGTCGGTCATACCGACGTGAACACGGCTGGTGACAGCACGGCCAGACACACGTTCAACGGCCGGATCACCCGGACACCAGTTCACAGGTCCATGACCGACAGTATCATACTATCGGACGTAACTGTGTGACGGCTCTCGCCACCCCGGGCGGCGAGGGTTTTCACGACGTACGTCCGGCAGTATTACTCCTGCCCCTCGTCCGCGAGCGCCTGCCAGGAGAGGCGTGGATTCCGGGCGGCGGTCGTCTGATCGATCCGACCGGCGGCGGTACGTCCGGGCGCAGCCTCGAGGGTCTCGTCGTCCTCGCCGATTACGGCGTCGAACGCCGCCGCGAGCTGGTCGAGCGTCTCCTTGCTCTCGACCTCGGTGGGCTCGGTCATCAACGCCTCCGGGACGATCTCGGGCCACTTCGTCGTCGGCGGGTGGACGCCGTAATCGAGCATCCGTTTCGCGACGTCGGCGGCGTCCTGATCGCCCGCGCTCGCGACGAACTCGTGGTGGAACGGGCCGTACGGGACGTCGTAGGCAATCCGGCTGGCGAGGTAGTTCGCGTTGAGCACGGCTTTCGCGCTGGCGTCGGCAAGCCCTTTGTCGCCCAGCCGAGCGATATAAGCGAAGGCTTTCACGAGCACGAGCCAGTTGCCCTGGAAGCCGTGGACCGTGCCGATGGTGTGGTCGGGCTCGAACAGCTCGTACTCGAGGTCGCGTTCCTCGTCGGCTTTCCTGACGCGAGGGGTCGGCAAGAATGGTGCGAGCTCCTCGACCACGCCCACCGGACCGGCGCCGGGCCCGCCGCCGCCGTGTGGCGTCGCGAACGTCTTGTGGACGTTGTAGTGCATCACGTCGAATCCCATATCACCCGGCCGAGCGCGCCCGAGCAGGGCGTTTAAGTTCGCCCCGTCGTAGTAGAGCAAGCCGCCGACGTCGTGGACCATCTCGGCGATCTCTTCGATGTCGCGCTCGAACAGCCCCAGGGTGTTGGGGTTCGTGAGCATCAGTGCCGCCGTATTCGCAGAGAGAGCCGCCTCGAGTGCCTCGAGGTCGACGCGACCGTCGTCGTCGCTTGGCAGCGTGACGACGTCGTAGCCGGCAAGCGCGGCGGTTGCGAAGTTCGTTCCGTGAGCACTCTCGGGAACGATGACCTCGTCGCGGTGGCTCTCGCCGTTGTGTTCGTGATAGGCCGTGGCGATGCGGATCCCGACGAACTCGCCGGCTGCGCCGGCGGGCGGCTGGAGCGTCACCGCGTCCATCCCGCCGATACGACCGAGGTAGTCCTGTAGCCGGTACATGAGCTCGAGGGTCCCTTGGACCGATCCCTCCGAGCGGTCGGGATGGACGAGTGCCGACGGCAGCGTCGCGACGTCCTCGGTAAACGGCGGGTTGTACTTCATGGTACACGATCCGAGCGGGTACGGACCGCTGTCGATCCCGTAGGTCATCTGAGAGAGCCGGGTGTAGTGGCGGGCGAGTTCGGGCTCTGAGAGCTCCGGTAGCTCGAGCGAATCGCGCGTGAGTTCGTCGGGCAGTGGCGACTCCTCGCCGACGTCGACGCGCGTCCGATTTTTCTCGATCAGCAACGGCTCGTAGCTCCCGTCGGTCCTCCACCGGGCCTGATCGTAGCGAACGCCTGCTCGGGCGTCGTCTCCGCCGCTCGGGTCGTTCTCGCCCGTCATCCCATCACCTCCGACAGCGCCGCGACGAACCCGTCGAGTTCGTCGTCGCCCGCGCCCGCGACGCAGACCTGGATCTCGTGATCATCGACGACGTGGATCGCGTAGCCGCGGTCCTCGAGGTCGTCGGCAACCGCCCGTGCCGACCGGTCGACGCGGGCGACGAACTCTCGGAGATGGTGTCTGTCGTGGATCGGTGCCGTAACGCCGTCGATCGCGTCGATCCGGTCTGTGAGGGTCTCGGCTCGTTGGACGCCACGGTTCGCCAGCTCGACGAGTCCCGAGGGACCGAGGACGGCCGCGTGCATCGCCGTCCGCAGGGCGACCCAGGCCTGGTTCGTACAGATGTTGCTCGTCGCTCGCTCGCGACGGATGTGCTGTTCGCGGGTCTGCAGGGTGAGGGTGTAGGCCCGCCGGCCGTCGGCGTCCTCGCTCGCGCCGACGAGTCGCCCCGGCACCTGCCGGAGGTACGCCTCGCGGGTCGCGAACAGCCCGAGCCCCATCCCGTAGCTCGTCGGCAAGCCGAGAACGCTCGCGTCGCCGACGACGACGTCGGCACCGACCGCAGCCGGCTCCTCGAGCACGGCGAGTGCGACGGGATCGGAGCCCAGCACGAACAGTGCGTTCACCTCGTCGGCGACGTCGCCGATCTCGTCGAGCCGTTTCTCGATCGCACCGCGAACGGTCGGGTTCTCCGCGTAGACCATCACGACGTCGTCGTCGACCGTCTCGGCGAGCCGATCGACGTCCGCCGTCGCGTCGTCGGTCGGGTACGTAGCGACCGCGAGGTCGGTCCCGGCGACGTAGTTCGCGAGCGTGCTTCGCTGTCTCTCTCGCAGCGAGTCGGGCACGAGTACGCGGTCGCCGTCAACGTCCCGGACTCGATCGGCGAGCGTCGCCGCCTCGCCCAGTGCCGTCGCCGCGTCGTACATCGAGCAGTTCGCGACCCCGAGGCCGGTCAGTTCCACCAGCAGCGACTGATACTCGAACAACGCCTGGAGAAAGCCCTGGGAGGTCTCGGGCTGGTACTGCGTGTAGGAGGTCAGAAACTCCGAGCGGTCGGCGAGGTGGTCGACGACCGAGGGAACGTAGTAGCCGTAGTGTCCACGACCGAGCAGCTCGGTCAGCTCGTCGTTTTCCGAGAGGACGTCCGCGACCAGCTCGCGCGTCTCCCGCTCGGTCCGTGCGTCGATCCCGAACTCGTCGTCGAACTGTACTGCCGCCGGGATGTCGAAGAGGTCCTCGACCGAGTCGACCCCGATCGCCTCGAGCATCGCCGTCGTCTCCGCATCCGTGTGAGGAGCGTATGGGCTCCCCGTCGTGTCTGATCCGTGCATGGGCATGGGTTCGTCATACCGTTTTGGTGTCCACGTGTCGTCTCGAGCGTATCACGCGGGCATCCGAAACACTACGTAGTCGTTAGAAACAGACGGTAATGAACGCACGCCTTTGGGTTCGGGACCGCGTACGTCTCGGTCACTCGACGTAGCGATACTCGCGTTCGCCCATTCGACCCCAGCCGTCGAAGACGAACTCGCCGTCGGGTGTCGTACAGGCCTCGATGTCGACGTCCATCTCGTGGTTGTGGACGTCGTGGATCTCCTCGTACTCCTCGAAGGTGATATCGTATCGGGACTCGAGCTGTTCGTCGACGTTCAGCGCCTCGATCTCCTCGGCCCAGCCCTCCTGGACGGTCTCGGCGTGGAGTTCAGCCTGTGCGCCCGAGCCGTACGAGCCGACGAGCAGCTGCTGGCCCGCGAGCTCCTCGTCGTTCTCGAGGGCGTGTTTCAGGGCGCTAAGCCGGGCGACGTGGACCGAACCCGTGTACCAGTTGCCGACCTCCCGGGCGATCGACAGCGTCGGATCGATCGTCTCGGCGTACCACTCGCGGTACTGGTCCGTGTCTTTCAACGCGTCCATGTACTCCCGCAGTGCGTCGTGGTAGGCCTCGTCGTCGTCGAACCCTTCCGGCCGGGGCTGGCGACCGATCTCCGCGGCGAGTTCGTCCTCGATCGCCGTATCCCGGGTGATGTGACGGTACGCGAGCATCGCCGCCTTGCGTACCATGCCGGGGAATGGGGTGTGGAACGGGGCGTAGGCGACGTCGTCGGGGTGGACGTCGCCGGCGACGCTCTCGTAGTCCTCGAGGGCTTCGCGCATCCGTGCGAGGTAGACCTGCACCGATCGCTTCCCGTCGACGCTTGGGAACTGCTGGTTGGGTTTGAGGAAGTCGGTCTCGTCGGCCGAGCCGTAGCCCTGTTCGACCGACAGCTCCACGAGGTCGGGGTCCTCGTCGATATACATCGCGACGGCACCCGCACCTTGAGTCGCCTCGCCGGCGTCGCCGCGGGCGTACAGCGCCGTGTCGGTCGCGATCACGAGCGCGCCGCGGCCGCGGTTCCGGCCCGCGCGGATCCAGTTACAGGCGTCGTCCAAACTCTGGGTGCCAGCGATACACGCGAACTTCCGTTCGCCCTTGTTCGCGTGATGGAAGTCGCCGTCGAAGACCTCCTCGAGACAGCCTGCGACGTACGTCGAAACCGGCTTCGAGTTGTCGAAGGCGCTCTCGGTCGCGACGTCGATCCGGCCGACATCGTCGGGCTCGAGCCCCTTGCGATCCATCAGCCGGTGGGCGGCGTTTGCCCCCATCGTGACGATGTCCTCGTAACTGTCGGGGAACGAACTCGCCTGTAGCCCCAGTCCCTTCGTATACTTCTCGGGATCTTCGTCCATCTGCGGGGCGAACGTCTCCGGGAGGTCGAGTTTGAGGTTTCCGGTCCAGACTTCGACGGCGTCGATGCCGACAGCTGTCATATGGTCGTACGTGCAACCGAGGGTATAAGTTATTGTCGTTCATGAATTCGACGTCTGTCGATACTCGGTGCGGAGTCGGCCGACGACCAAGACGCAGGATGGGCCATCGAGCAATGAGAATAGACTCTCGGTTGGAACTGTTACTCGAGGGATAGCAATCCACGAGCAATCCGGTCTGAACGCGGGCCGGGCGCGATTTGAACACACAGTCGGACGTGCTCGCTTCGCTGCGCGCGACCTCCCTGCGATTCAAATCGCGCTGGCCGCTTTACTCCTCGCGTAATCGCTCGGAGCAAAAGCGGGCCGGGCGCGATTTGAACACGCGACCGTCTGATTAAGAGTCAGACGCTCTGCCGGACTGAGCTACCGGCCCTGTATCAGGACGTTTCCGATGGGCGTTGATATAGGTTTCCCTTGGACAGCAGTCTGTCCTGCCGACACAAACACCTCGAGTGTCGTGGTCTTCCGGGAAACCACGCAAAAACGTAACAATCTTCGGGAGCGTTAAGTAGGCAGGATCCAAGAGGCCGTCTATGAGTACGGGGGTTACGATCTCGTCGATCTCCGACTACGCCATTCTCGGGTGTGGCAGCGTCGGCTACGCCGTCGCGGAGGAACTCGTCGAGCAGGGAAAGGACGTGCTGATCGTCGACCGCGACGAGAGTCGCGTCGAATCGCTCCGCGATCAGGATCTCGACGCCCGTACTGCTGATATCGGCGAGGAGAAAGCCGCCGAACTCGTCGCCGATCGCAGCGTCGTGCTCATTCTCGCCTCCGACGTCGAGGCCAACAAACGAGCCATCGAACACATCCGAGAAGACGACAACGACCAGTTCGTCGTGGCGCGCGCGAGCGACCCCGTCTCCGGCGACGAACTCGAGAAAGCTGGCGCCGACATCGTCATCAACCCCTCGACGGTGATCGCCGAATCCGCCCTGCGTGCCCTCGAGTCCGGCGAACTCGAGTACAACGCCGGCAAGCTCGCCGAGATCATCGAGAACACCGCGAACGAGCTGGCGATCGTCACCCAGGACAACCCCGATCCGGACTCGATCGCGAGTGCGGCAGCGTTGCAGGCGATCGCGGGCCACCTCGAGATCGAGTCGGACATCGTCTATTTAGGCGACGTCGGCCACCAAGAGAATCGGGCGTTCGTCAACCTGCTTGGGATCGACCTCCATCGGTGGGACGACATCGAGGCCGAGGATCGCTCCCGGTACGATACGGTCGCACTCGTCGACCACACCACCTCGGCGGAGATGGACTTAGAGATCGACATCATCGTCGACCACAACGAGGCAAGCGAGGAGTACGAGCCGGAGTTCGTCGACATTCGCCCGAACATGTCCTCGACGTCGACGATCATGACGAAGTACATTCAGGAGTTCGATCTCAACGTCTCCGAGGAGGTTGCGACGGCGCTTCTGTACGGTATCCGCGCGGAGACGCTCGATTTCAAACGCGATACGACCCCCGCCGACCTCACCGCCGCGGCCTATCTCTACCCGTTCGCGAACCACGACACCTTAGAGCAGGTCGAGTCGCCATCGATGTCGCCCGAGACGCTCGACGTCCTCGCAGAAGCGATTGCCAACCGGGACGTCCAGGGGAGCCATCTCGTCTCGAACGCCGGCTTCGTCCGGGATCGGGAGGCGTTGACCCAGGCGGCGAATCACCTACTCAACCTGGAGGGCGTAACGACGACGGCCGTCTTCGGCATCGCCGACGAGACGATCTTCCTCGCGGCACGCTCGAAGGACATCCGGATGAACATCGGAAACGTCTTAGCGGACGCCTACGCCGAGATCGGCGAAACCGCCGGCCACTCCACCCAGGCGAGCGCGGAGATTCCACTCGGCATCTTCACCGGGATCGAAATCTCCGAGGACACGCGCGATACGTTGCTCGAGCTCACCGAGGAAGCGGTAAAGCGGACGCTGTTCGACGCGATGGGTGTCGAAAGCGAAGGATCGAACGGGAGCTAACGCGCCGGAACCGTCACGCGACGATCTCGGTTTCCTCTTCGTCCGGATCGCGAACGCGTTCGACCACGTCGTTGATCAGAATAATGTCGCCGGCAGCACGAACCCACCGGTACGGAACGATGATGCCACGTGCCTGGTCGACGTTCGATCCGAACAGTTCGGGGTTCAACTCGCCGAGTGCGAGTCCGGTGACCGCTTCGCCGTCTAAGTCGAGTCGCAGGTCTTCGATCTCGCCGACGAAGACCCCGTTGTTCGAGTAGACTTCTCGACCGACGAGCGACGTAATCTCCTGGGGTGTGTCGTCCATGTCCGGATACATGTGCGACTCACTATTAACTCTTGGTCAGCGGACGGTCCCGGCATCCGACGGTTCGGTCGGACCGAAACGCCGATCGAAAACCGGGAGCCAGTGCCGGGACACGGAGCGTCAGCACGAACTACTATTTCGGTAGAGCGTATCCTGGTCACACATGAGCGATCAGTCAACCGCGGCATCGTTCGAACAGGTCTGTGAGATCGAATCGGCGAAACCGACGCTCGTCGAGGGGCTGCCGGGACACGGTCTGGTCGCGTCGATCGCCGTCGATCAGATCACGGACCAGCTCGAGCTCGATCACTGCGGGAACATCGCTTCCGAGGATTTCCCGCCGGTAGTGACGTTCGAGGACGGCCTCGTTCAAGATCTCGTTCGCGTCTACGCCGGATCGGACCCGGACGTGATGACCCTCGAGAGCGACCTCGCGCTCCCGCCGACGGCGTTCGAACCGCTCACGGAGTGTGTCCTCGAGGATCTCGCAGAGGACTTCGGTCGCGCCATCTTCCTCGCGGGCGCGCCAGCCGAGACCGAAGCGGAGATCGGCGAGGTCACCGGCGTCGCGACGACCGAGCCGATCAAGGACGATCTCGTCGAGGCTGGCGTCTCGGTGCCGGACGATCCGGGACTGGTCGGCGGGATCACCGGCGCGCTCGTCCGAAAGTGCTATCAGGCCGACGTTCCGGCCGCGTTGCTGATCGTCCGATCGCACCCGTTCCTTCCCGATCCGCGGGCGGCCAAGTCCGTGATCGAGAACGCCCTCGAGCCGCTCGTCGAGTTCGATATCGACACGACACAGCTCGAAGAACAGGCCGAAGAGATCCAGCAACGCATGCAACAGGTGGCACAGCAGTACCAGCAGATGGCCGAAGAACAGGGCGCCCAGCAACAACAGTCTCCGACGGGAATGTTCCAGTAATACGGGACGGGGTCGTCGGCTCCGACCGCCAAGCTCTATTTCGACCGCCGGTGTATCCATCGTGCTCGACGGCTCGGTCCGTCGGCAGATTCCGATGACACGACTGTTCAAATCGCCGACCGCGTACGTACAGGGACGGGGAGCGCTCGACGAACTCGGCGACCACGCCGAGCCACTCGGCGAATCGGTACTGTTACTCGGGGACGATCTGGTTCTCGATCTCGTCGGTGACCGCGTCCGGTCGAGTCTCGAGGACGCGGGGCTTGAAGTGACGCTCGAGGAGTTTCGCGGCGAGGCCTCAGAGGCGGAAATCAGCCGCGTCGCCGACGTCTACGCCGACTCCGACGCGGACGTGATCGTCGGTGCCGGCGGCGGGAAGGCGATCGACACGGCGCGGGCGGTTCGCGAACGAACCGGCGGCGCATTAGTGTCGCTGCCGACGATCGCCTCGACCGACGCCCCGACGAGTTCGGTCGCGGTCATCTACACCGAAGACGGGGAGTTCGTCGAGTTCCACGTCTACGACGACCACCCCGACCTCGTGATGATCGACACCGAGATCGTCGCCGAGGCACCGACCCGGCTGTTCCGTGCGGGAATCGGCGACGCACTGGCGACCTGGTTCGAGGCGAACGCCGCCCACCGGGCCGGTGCGGCGACGATCTTCGGTACGCGCTCGACTCGGGCTGCACAGGAGATCGCGAACCTCGCGTACACGACGCTTCGCGAACACGGCGTCTCGGCCGTCGAGGCCGTCGAGGAAGACGCCGTCACCGAGAGCGTCGAGGCCGTCGTCGAAACGAACACGCTTCTGTCGGGTCTCGGCTTCGAAAGCGGTGGTCTCGCAGCAGCCCACGCCGTTCACAACGGACTGACGCAGCTCGAAGCGACCCACGACGCCCTCCACGGGGAGAAAGTCGCCGTCGGCACGCTGGCCCAGCTCGT
Source organism: Natrialbaceae archaeon AArc-T1-2 (assembly GCF_030273315.1). Classification (NCBI taxonomy): domain Archaea; kingdom Methanobacteriati; phylum Methanobacteriota; class Halobacteria; order Halobacteriales; family Natrialbaceae; genus Natrarchaeobaculum; species Natrialbaceae archaeon AArc-T1-2. The sequence continues at coordinate 2,817,694 of NZ_CP127174.1, forward strand.
CCTCGAGGGGCGAGACGACGCCGTTATCGAGGACGTCGCCTCGTTCACGGCTGCAGTCGGGCTTCCGGTTACACTCGCCGAGATCGGTCTTGCGGAGCCCTCGCGGGAAGACCTCGAGGCCGTCGCCGAAGCGGCGTGTGCCGAGGAAGAAACGATCCACAACCTACCACGGGAGGTGACCCCGGACGACGTTCGCGACGCGCTCGTGAGCGTGGACGCGATCGGTCGCCGGGTGCGCGACTGATCAGCGGAGAGTCGAGTGTCGAACGGCTTCGAGGCTGTCGTCAGCGGCTAGTCCCACTCGATCCAGTCTTGCTCCCAGCCTCGACGTGACTCGGCGCGTCGTCTGGCGAACTCGAGGTCCTCGCGAGCCGTGCGATCGCGTTCGATCGCACCGGACTGTTCGCCCTCGACCAGCAGTGGGTCGAACGCGACGACGCCGTGTTCCTCGCGGGAGCCGTCGTCCTCGATGGCGAGAAGTCGCTGGCGGCGGCTCCCGCACGGGAAGACGAGTCGGCCGCCCGGAGCCAGTTGCTCACGGAGTGTGCGTGGCGGCTCGACGGCGGCAGCTTCGAGCAGGATCCGATCGAACGGTGCGTACTCCGGGAGTCCGCGTGCGCCGTCCCGGCAGTCGACGAGGACGCCCTCGTAACCCGCTCGAGCGAGGTTCTCTCGGGCCTCGTAGACGATCGGTCGCGCGATGTCGACCGCGTGGACGTTCGTCTCGCCGACCAGTTCGGCGAGCACCGCGGCGGTGTAGCCGACGCCGGCCCCGACGACGAGAACGGCGTCGCCCGGACGGGGCGTAAGCGCCTGCAAGAGGCGGGCAACGACGCTCGGTGAGAGCACGCGGGTGCCGAGACGTTCGTGCTCGCGGTCTGCGTATGCCTGCCGGTCGTCCGCGAGGAACTCGTGGCGAGGCGTCTCGCGCATGGCGACGCCGACGGCGTCGTCCTCGAGTACGGCTTTCGACTCGTGCTCGAGGCTGTCGACCATGTCCTCTCGCAGTGCCGCACGGTCCATACGACCGGTACTGCGCCGAGGCTAATGAATGACGCGCGATTCGCCGAGACGTGGCTCGTACGGATATCAAACCCGGGATCGGTCCCGGTCGAGCCGTTCGGGAGCCTCGAAGTCGGTCGTCAGCTCGAGCAACTGCACGAGGATGCGACCCGTCGCGCCCCAGACGGTGTAGCCGTCGACGTGAAAGTAGTGGATGACGATGTCGCCGTAGTAGGGGTGATCTCGCCGTTCGGACTCGTAGTTCCTCCGGTCGAGCAGTCCCGACAGCGGGAGAACGGCGACCTCGGCGACCTCGCTCTCGTCGGGGACGTACTCCCGATCGGGGACGCGCGCGACGAAGGGCGTGACGGCGTACTCGGTCACGGTCCGGATGTCGTCGAGCTGACCGACGACCTCGACCTCGTGGGCTTCGAGGCCGATCTCCTCGTTTGCCTCCCTGAGAGCGGTCTCGAGCAGCGTGTCGTCGTCGGGTTCGGTACCGCCGCCCGGAAAACTCATCTGGCCGGGATGTTCCCCGAGGTGGTCGGCACGTTTCGTAAACAACAGGTAGTGTTCGCCGTCCCGGTCGAGAACCGGCGCGAGGACGGCTGCGTCGTAGGGTTGGTCGTCTATCTCGGTGGGATCGTACGCCGCGACCGGCTCTACGTTCATCCGTACCATCGGTTCACTCGAGTGCGTCGTCGAGACGGGCTCGTTCGCTCGTACAGTCGATCGGGGCCCACGCCTCGAGGTCGTAGCTCACGTCGAGCAGGTGCCGGATACGGTCGTTCGAGCCGGATTCGAGCGCCTCGTCGGCGGCGCGTGCGAAGCGATCGCGGGTTCGCTCTCCGAGGCGTTCCCGATCGATCGTTCGGGGCTCGACGTCTAAGATGTGTGGCAGGTCCTCGGCGTGATCGGGTGGTGACGGAAACGCCGTCGGACCCGCGACCAAAAGCGGCTCGGTCGAGACGCCGTCCCCGTTGTCGTCCGGGGCCGTCCCCTCGTCGCCGGCCGCCGGTGGGACCGCCCGCTCGTATCGGACCAGGGCAAACGACGAACGTGCCGACTCGATCGCCGCCTCGAGCGTCGGCGTCTCGACCGAGCTGCCGTCGGTGCGGTAGGCGACCTCGGAGCAGGCACGCTCGAGTTCCGTTCGCGTCAACCCGCCAAAGAGGTCGACCAGGCCGGCGAGTTCGTCGGCGGTCGCGTCCATGCACGCCACATCGGCGGCGGGAAAGATTAGCATTGCGGTGACAATCAGGCGCGCTTTCGACAGCGGCCGATCAGTTCGACCGCTCGAGCGAGAGCTCTTCGGTCTCTACTCCTGCCCGTTCGGCCCGTTCGTTGGCGTCGATCAACCGCTCGAGCTTGGCCTCGAACTCCGACTCCGAGAGCTCGCCGGCGGCGTATCGGTTCTGAAGTCTCGTCACGGGATCGGATGCGTCCGGGGCGTCGTCCCTGTCCGAACGCGTTCCGACGCGCTGGGTGAGATACCACGCGAGAAAGACGCTGGCCAGGAGCAAGGCGGTGATGGCGACGGCATACAGCGGTCCAGCAAAGAGCAACGCCATGATGATCACGACGTCCGCGAGCACGAACTTGATCGCGAAGATCTCCGTGAGGCTGTACTCCCTCCCCATACGGTAACGTACGGCCACGACGGGGATAACTGTGCAGGCCCCGTGGTGCTCACACCGGACCGTAGGCTACTCGTCCGGAGCCGGCCGCGCCGCCGCCACGACCACCTCGGGTGCAAACGGCGCGTCCGTCCACGGCGGGAGTCGTCGGTCGGGACCCGGCGGTTCGATCGCCTCGGCGTAGCGGGCGAGTTGGTCCCGTTCGGCCGCTGGGTCGTATTCGAGGCCGTTGAACGCCGCGTCGGCCCGGTAGCGCTCGATCAGTCGCCGGCCCGTCTCGCGGTAGCGCCCGGGCAACGTCTCGTAGTCGGGCTCGAGTCCGCCCTCCTCGAGTACGCGAAAGAGCGCGGCGGCGACCTCGCGGCTCATCCCCTCGAGGCCGGTGTCGCCGGCGACCGACCGGTGGTCGTGTTCGTGACGGCCGAGATCGACCTGGGCCGTCCCCTCGAACCCGGCGTGAGCGTAGGCGTCCCCGAGCGTGGCGATCTCGAGTCCCCAGGCCCGCGGCGGGCGAAGCCGTCGGACGAGGTCGGCCGTGGCGGCGAACTCCCCGGCGAGTGCGTACCGGAACGACTCGAGGTAGTCGACGATCGGCTCGTCGTGAGCGTCTGTGAGTGCCCGCACGAGCGGTTCGTAGAACAGCCGACAGAGCCGGCCGTAGAGCCGGTCGTTCTCGACGCGGGCGTAGTAGCCCTTCGCGAACGTAAACCCTTGCTCGAGGGGGGCGACGAGCCGGGCGACGTGGTCGGCCTCGTAGCTTCTCGCGTCCGCGTCGTGGACGACGACCCGATCACAGGCAGTAGCCGCCGGCCCGAGTGCGAGCCAGACGTCTCGCCCCTTGCCGAACCCGTTCGCGAGTCCGGCCTCGACGAGCAGGTCCCCGACGGCCGGCGCGTTACACCAGAGCACCCGCAGGGAGAGCTCGAACGACTCGAGCCACTCGCGAAACGGCTCGATGCGATCGGGGGCGGCACGGACGGGGACGTAGACGGCGGCGGGATCGAACCGCTCGAGTTCCGAGAGCACGCGTTCGGCGGCGAGACTGGCGTGCTCGCGGTCGGTCATCGGGACGACGACGGCGACGTCGTCGGCCGGTCCCGTGACCGAGGACGGCCTCGTCCCGAAGTCATGAAGCGTCGCGATTCGCTCCTGGATGTACTCCATCGGTCGATGGTTCGGGCGAACGGTGAAAACGGCCACGACTTCGACGACCCGTCACGACCTGTTCTCCGCCTCGAAAATCTGTGAGCGCGTTGTGGCTCCCCACCGCTTCGATCAGCTCGGCCGCTCCGCTCCGAGCTCTTCCGTTTCGGTCTCGGTGTCCGCAGCTTCGTGATACGTGTCGACGCCGAGACGGGCACTGATGGGACACGTCCGGGTCAGGGCAGTGCCGAGCAGTACCAGTCCGACGACGACCGCGAGAGCGGCCAGCGCGGTTCCGAGTGCGATCGCACCGCCGACGGCGGCGAGGCCGACGACGAGCAAGACGAGGCCGACGACGATTCGAAGACCGCGGTCGTATCCACCGACGTTTTTCTCCATGGTTTTGACACCGACTACCGATAGGACCGACAACGATATAACGTGTGTGTGATATTCTGTGTCACAGTCTCGGCGGGAGATAGATCGCGATTACGACACCGGACAGTTACGATTCCCGAACGTCGGTCTCGCCGGTACCGGCGCTCGAGTGTACCCGCTCGAGCGTTTCCCGGACCCGGTCCCAGTGGCTCCCCTTCCAGAAGTGCTGGCCGCAGTCCCGACACCGCCAGACGGCTGTTTCGGCGAGGTCGGGTGCGTACTCCGGCGTCGAGCCGCTCTCGACGCGCTCGAGGTCGCCGTTGCACGCCCCACAGTAGGTCGGTTCGGACTCGAGTTCGAGGTCGATCCCCGCCGCGGCGAGTTCCGCGAGCTGGCCCTCGACCGGGCGGGACTCGAGTAGGATCGAGCGTTCGGCCCGTGTCGCGAGGTCGACGTCTCGGGTGACGATCGTCCGACCCTCCTCGCGGGCGACGTCGCGGATCGCGTCGTCTGCCTCGAGGGCGCGGTCGCCGGTGTAGACGGTGTCGTGACCACACATCCGGAGGTAGGAGACGACCCCGCCGCACATGAGGTCGACCAGCAGTCGCATTCTCAGTGGAGAAACGCCTGCAACTTCTCGATCGGCCACGTGTTCATCACGTCGTCGGCCTCGGCCCACCCCCGGCGGGCGGTGTGAACGCCCCAGCGCATGTACTCGAGCGTCGCTGGCCGGTGAGCGTCGGTGTTGATCGCGATCGTCGCCCCCTCGTCTACGGCCGCCTGGACGGCACTGCCCCAGAGGTCGAGCCGGCGCGGATTGCCGTTGACCTCGAGGGCCGTCTCGTGGTCGGCGGCGACCTCGGCGAGGACGCCCGCGTCGAAGGAGAGTCCCTCCCGGCGGTTGAGCAGCCGCCCGCTGGGATGGCCGAGCACGTCGACGGCGCGGTTCTCGATCGCCCGGACGAGCCGTTCCGTGGCCGTCGAGGCGTCCTGACCGAGGCCGCTGTGTGGCGAGGCGACGACCAGGTCGAGCGCGTCGATCACGTCCGCCGAGAGGCCGATCTCGCCGTCGGCGTCGACGTTCGCCTCGATACCGGCGAACACCTCGAGGTCGGAGTTCTCGTCGACGGTCCGGATCTCCTCGACCTGCTCGAGAATCTCGTCCTCCGAGAGCCCCACGCCGCCGACGACGCCCGGCCCCTCGGCGTGGTCGGCGATACAGAAGTAGTCGTAGCCCCGTTTCTCGGCGGCAGCGACCATCTCCGCGATCGTGTTGTTGCCGTCGGACCACTCGGTGTGGGTGTGGAGGTCGCCACGGACGTCCGCCCGCTCGAGCAGGTCCGGCAACGCGTCGCGTTCGGCCGCGTCGATCTCGCCGCGGTCCTCGCGTAACTCGGGTGGAATCCACGGCAGGCCGAGTGCCTCGTACATGCCTGCCTCGGTCTCGCCGGCGACGCGGTCGCCGACGCGCTGGCCCGCCTCGTGATCCGCGACGTCCGAGACGTCGAAGGCGCCGTACTCGTTGAGCTTCATTCCCCGTTCGATCGCGTAGTTCCGCAGCCGGACGTTGTGGTCTTTGCTCCCCGTGAAGTACTGCAGCGCCGAGCCGAACTCCTCGGGGGAGACGACCCGGAGATCGACCCGCATCTCGCCGACCCTGACACTCGCTTTCGCCGGCCCGGACTCGATCTCGCTGTCGACGGCGTCCCACTCGAGGAGTGCCTCGACGACCGCCTCCCCGCGGTCGGTCGCTGCCAGGGCGTCGACGTCCCCGATCGTCGCCCGCCAGCGACGGATCGAGCCCGCCACCGCACAGCGCTCGACGGCCTCGAGGCCCTCGAGGTACGCGAGCACGTCGTCGGCCAGCGGCCGGGCCTCTCCGAGTAGCTGGCGAGTGCCGACCTCGCGGGCGAACTCGAGGTTCTCCAGAATGTTTTGCTCGGTCTTCGGGCCGAACCCCTTGACCTCCTGGATCTCGCCGGCCTCGGCGGCCTCCTCGAGGTCGTCGAGCGTCTCGATCCCGAGTTCGCGATAGAGTGTCCCGACGGTCTTTGGGCCGACGCCCTCGATTCGGGTGAGATCGGCCATCTCGACCGGTAGCTCCGCGCGCAGCTCCTCGAGTTCCTCGATCTCGCCCGTCTCGACGTACTCGATCAGCTTTGCGGCGATGGCCTCGCCGACGCCGTCGATGTTCTCGATCGCCTCGCGATCGTCCGACGCGACGTGATCGGCGATCGGCACCGGGTAGGCGGCCACGTTCTCGGCCGCCCGGCGATAGGCCCGGGGTTTGTACTCGACGTCGTCGGCCTCGAGCAAGTCCGCGAACGCCTCGAGCCGGGCGGCGAGTTCGGCGTTGGTCGTCATCGCCCCCTCCGTGCGGACGCGTCGTCGTCCTGGCCGAGCGCCTTCTTGAGGAAGGACATCCACCGTTTCCTGTCGGCGGCCTCCGTGGCCTGCTGTTCGCGCTCGAGGTCGGTCGGGCCGAGACTCTCTAAGGCGTTCAGCGCCCGATCGATCCCGATGACGCTTCTGGCGAGTTCCTCGCCCTCCTCGCGGTCGATGTCGCCCTCTTCGATACGCTCGACGCGCTCGAGGCGCTCGCGTCGCAGGTTCCGCTTGGCCTGCTCGACGCGGTCGCGCTCGCCCGCGGGCACCGTCTCACGGCGCTTGATCTCGAAGACGAACGTCCGGAGGTCGATCTCCTCGCCCTGGACCTCGATCGTCTCCGGAATCTCCGCGCCGACGGTCGCGCCCTCCCGCTCGACGCGCTCGAGCAACTGCTTTCGCTCGTACGGTTGCACGCCAGAAACTGGGTGGTGCGGGGCAAAAAATATACCGCGGCCGGCCCCGTCCGGAGCGTCGGGCTAGAAGGTCGACTTCAGCCGATCGAAGAAGCCCTCGCTGACCTCGATCTCCTCCCCGCCGGCCTCGGCGAAGGCCTCGAGCGCCTCGCGCTGTTCGGCGTTTAGGCTCTCGGGGGTGACGACCTGGACCGTCACGTAGAGGTCGCCATGACTGCGCCGCTGGAGCCGGGGCATCCCCTTGCCCTCGAGGCGGAACCGCTCGCCGCTTTGGGTGCCATCGGGGATCTCGAACTCGACTGCGCTGTCCAGCGTGGGCACCTCGACGGTGTCGCCGAAGACGGCCTGCGGGAACGAGATCGGCAGCCGGTAGTAGAGGTCGGCCCCCTCGCGGTCGAACTCGTCGTGGTCTGCGATCGAGACGTCGATCAGCAAGTCGCCGTGGGGGCCGCCGTCGGGACTTGGTGCGCCCTCGCCTTCCATCCGTAACGTCTGGCCGTCGTCGATTCCCGCGGGTACCTCGATCGACAGCGTCGCCTCCTCGCGGACGTAGCCCTCGCCGCGACAGTCGCTGCAGGTCTCGGAATACAGCGTCCCCTCGCCCTCACAGCGCGGACAGGTCGTCGTCTGCTGGACGCGGCCAAGCGGCGTCTGCTGGACCTGGGTGACCTGGCCCCGACCCTGACACTCGGGACAGGTCCGGGAGTCGGCCTCGGGCGGATGACCCATGCCGTTGCACGTCGCACACTCCTCCGGTCGTTCGACGGTGAACTGCTTCTCTGCGCCGTCGTAGGCCTCCTCGAGATCGATGTGGAGTTCGGTCCGGAGGTCACGACCCTTCCGTGGTCGCGATCGGCCACGCCCGCGGCCACCGCCGCCGAAGACCTGCTCGAAGATGTCCCCGAGGCCGCCGCCACCGCCGCCCATGCCGCCACCACCCATGCCGCCGAACGGGCCGCCGCCCTGGCCGGCGTCGCCGGCGTCGAAGCCGTGCTTTTCGGCCTGTTCGTACCGGTCGTGGCCCATCCGGTCGTAGGCTTCCCGTTTCTCCTCGTCGGTCAGAACCTGCTTTGCCTTCTGGATCTTCTTGAACTTCTCTTCGGCGTCGGGGTCGTCGCTGACGTCCGGATGGTACTCGGTAGCCTTCTCTCGGTAGGCCTGTTTGATCTCCTCGGCCGACGCGTCCGGACTCACGCCGAGCACGTCGTAGAAGTCCTCGCTCATTCGTTGTCACCCGATAATCCGTTGACCCACTTGAAACGACCGTTCCCGAGACGCTCGAGTTGCGTCGGACTGCGATCGGCGACCTCTCAGAAGAGACGCCACGCGCCGAGTGGCTAACGGTGGTCGATCAGTTCTCGTCGTCTTCGTCGTCTACGTCCTCGAAGTCGGCGTCGACGAACTCCTCGTCACCAGCGCCGGCATCGGGGCCCATATCGCCCATGCCGCCAGGGCCAGCGCCTGCGCCGGGACCGGCACCAGCACCCGCAGCACCGGCACCAGCACCCGCAGCACCGGCACCAGCACCCGGGCCAGCACCGCCGGCACCCGCTCCGGCGGCGTCAGCGTCGTACATCTGCTTGCCGATCTCCTGGAGTTCTTTGCTCAGCTCCTCGGTCGCCGCCTCGATCTCCTCGGCGTCGGCCTCGTCGTCGTCGATCGTCTCCTCTACGTCTTCGATCGCCGCTTCGATCCCCTCTCGCAGGTCGTCGTCGACGTTCTCGTCGTTTTCCTCGAGTAAGGTCTCGGCGCGTTGAATCGTCGCCTCGGCGGTGTTGCGCGCCTCGATGCGCTCGCGGCGTTTCTGGTCTTCCTCGGCGTGTTCTTCGGCCTCCTGTTGCAGCTGTTCGATCTCCTCGTCGGAGAGGCCGGCACCGCCTTCGATCGTGATCTCCTCGGCGTTACCCGAGCCCTTGTCTTCGGCGGAGACGTTGACGATACCGTTCTCGTCGATGCTAAAGGAGACCTCGATCTGTGGGGTTCCGGCCGGGGCTGGCGGGATGCCGGTCAGGTGGAACTCCCCGAGCAGTTCGTTCTTCTCGGCCAGTTCGCGCTCGCCCTGGAAGACGCGCACCTGCACGGAGGTCTGGTTGTCCGCGGCGGTGGTGAAGATCTTCGACTCCTCGGTGGGAATCGTCGTGTTCTTCTCGATGAGCCGTTCGAAGAGGCCACCTTTGACCTCGATACCCAGCGACAGCGGCGTGACGTCGAGCAGGACGATGTCGTCGACGTCGCCGCTCAAGACGCCACCCTGGATCGCCGCACCCAGTGCGACGGCCTCGTCGGGGTTGACGTTCTTCTGGGGCTCCTTGCCGGTGAGTTCTTCGACCTTCTCGGCGACCTGGGGCATCCGGGTCGAGCCACCGACGAGGATGACCTCGTCGATGTCGTCTTTCTCGTAGCCGGCGTCCGCTAAGGCCTGCTCGGTCGGTTCGACGGTTCGGCCGATGAGGTCGCTGGTCAGGGACTCGAACTTCGCGCGGGTGAGCGATTTCTCGAGGTGGATCGGGCCGTCGTCGGTCGCGGTGATAAAGGGCAGGTTGATCTCCGTCTCCTTGCGGCTCGAGAGCTCGATCTTTGCCTCCTCGGCGGCGTCTTTCAGTCGCTGGAGGGCCTGGCGGTCCTCACGGAGATCGATGCCGTGGTCGTCCTCGAACTCCGCGGCGAGCCAGTCGATGATCGCCTGGTCCCAGTCGTCGCCGCCGAGGTCGTTGTCCCCGTTCGTGGCGACGACCTCGTAGACGCCGCCACCGAGGTCGAGGATGGAGACGTCGAAGGTGCCGCCACCGAGGTCGTAGACGAGCACCGTCTGGTCGGACTCGTCGTCGAGTCCGTAGGCCATCGACGCGGCGGTCGGCTCGTTGATGATCCGTTCGACCTCGAAGCCAGCGATCTCGCCGGCGTCTTTGGTCGCCTGGCGCTGGCGGTCGGAGAAGTAGGCCGGCACCGTGATGACGGCTTTCTCGACTTCCTCACCGAGGTACTCCTCGGCGTCGCGTTTGATCTTCTGGAGGATCATCGCCGAGATCTCTTCGGGCGTGTACTCCTCGTCGTCTATCCCGACGGTGTACTCCTCCTCGCCGATGTGGCGTTTGATCGAGGCGATCGTCTTTTCGGGATTCTGGATCGCCTGATTTTTCGCGGGTTTTCCGACGAGGCGCTCGTCGTCGGTGAAGGCGACGACTGAGGGCGTCGTCCGATCGCCCTCGGCGTTGGCGATAATCTCCGGATCGTCGCCTTCCATGACGGCGAAGGCGCTGTTCGTCGTTCCGAGGTCGATTCCGAGAATCTTGTTGCTCGCCATCTTGGCGGTAGTTACGCGCACTTTGTTTTAAAGCTTGCTACACGCACCTCTGGTGCGAATTAAATCCACGCCGGCCGTCGGCGAGGCGACCAGGGTGGGCGAGAAACGATCGGCTACGCGGTGAGTGAACCGGGAGACGAGTCGGTGTGGGGGCGACGGTACATCGTTACAGCAATCCGTCTCAGTCGACGAGCCAGCCGCCGTCGACGTCGACGGCAGCCCCGTGCATGAACGAGGCCTCGTCGCTCGCGAGAAAGCGGACGACACTGGCGACTTCCGCCGGGTCGGCGTACCGTCTGGCGGGCGTCGCCTGGACGAGTTCGTCGACCTCGTCGGGCGTCTCCTCGATCAGATCCTCGGTCATCCTGGTCTCGATGAAGCCAGGGCAGATGGCGTTGGCACGGATCTCGGGACCGTAATCGTACGAGAGCTGTCTGGTGAACCCGATCAGGCCGTGTTTCGAGGACGTGTAGGCGACGCCACCACCGCCAGCGACCTTGCCAGCGACCGAGGAGACGTTCACCACGACGCCTTCGGACTCGCCATCGGTGAGCGCCGGGAGAGCTTCCTTCGTGAGCAGGAACACGCTCTTCAGGTTGACGTCTACGATCGTATCCCACAGCGCTTCGTCAGCCTCCTCGAGCGACGCGAAGTCGTCGAAGACTCCCGCGTTGTTACAGAGGACGTCGATCGTTCCGTACGCCTCGGTCGCTCGATCGACGATCACCTCGACGCTGTCGGGATCGGCGACGTCGCCGACGACACTGATCGCCTCGCCGCCGTCCGCGTCGATCTCGTCGACGACCTCCTCGAGCCCGTCCTCGTCGACGTCGGTGACGACGACGGACGCCCCCTCGTCGGCGAATTCGAGAGCGACGGAGCGACCGATACCCGATGCACCACCGGTGACGACGAGAACGCTGTCGGCTATCGAGACCATGCCGTACGCTCACCATGCATCATGATAAGGCTGTCACACTGCCAACACGGGCGACGTCTCGACGATCGACTACGTCTCCGCGTCGTCGCTTTCTGCCGCCGATTCGTCGTCGCTCGAGTCGTCCTCCTCGGCGAGCGCGCCGTTGCTCACCGTCACCTGTGCGTCCTGGATGACCTTGCCGGCCATCTCGTAGCCCGACGTGTACACCTCGTCGATGGTCCCTTCCGGCAGGGCGCTGTCGACTCTAACCATCACCTCGTGGCGCTGTGGATCGACCTCGGTTCCGGGATCGGGGTCGATCTCTTCGACGTTTTCTTCCTCGAGTACGCGGTCGAACTCCCGCATCGTCATCTCGACGCCGTCGCGAAGCGCCTCGGCGTCGCCGCTTTCCTCTTCGAGAGCGCGTTTCAGGTCGTCCCGGACGTCGACCAGTCGGGTGACGAGGTCTTCTGTCGCCCGCTCTTCGAGCTGTTGCTGGCGCTTTTTCGCGCGTTTCTTGTAGTTCTGGAAGTCGGCCTTGGTGCGTTTCAACGCGCTCTCGAGGTCGTCGATCCGTTCGTCTTTCTCCTCGATCGTCTCGGCCTGGTCGTCGATGCGTTCGCGCAAGTCCGCCAGTTCCGCACGCTGGGTCTCGACCGCCTCCTCGAGGTCGCGGGCAGTTTCGACGATCGCGGAGACGTCGGCCGCGAGTTCGTCGTCGTACTCGGTGATCCGGTCGAGAACGCCTCCGGCTTCGACCGCCGACTCGTGATCGGCGTCGTCCGGGGCGTCCGCCGTCGGCTCGCCGTCGCTCGAGGAGTCAGACGCCGACGGCTCGTCGACGTCCGTCTCGTCGTCGGGTTCCGCCTCGGACGAGACACCCGAAACGGCCGAGTCCGTCCGCTCGTCTTCGCTCATGTCTCAGTCAAGGCACAGCGGTAATAAAAGGGTTGAGGTACGCCGTCGAACGACCGTCGTCGGTGCACCCACAGGCAGTTTCGGGATCCATCGACACCCGTATCGGGTAGTGGCATATATGTACTGTCCGCCCGGAACAGGTGATGTCGTGGACACGATCACGCTCGCCTACGAGGACGGGACGGTTCGCGTCGACGGCGACCTCGCCCGCCTCGAGTCGCCACCGTCGGTCCTCGAGCGCGACGAGCGAACGGGGACGTATCGCACCCCTGCGTACCGCTACGTCGACCTCCGCGTCGCGCTCGAACGAGCCGGCCTCGCGGTCGACGATCGCGTTCTCTCGTCTCCACCGCTTTCGGCTCTCGAGTCGGCGTACGAACTCCGATCCTACCAGCACGACGCCCTCGCCGACTGGTTCGACACCGACCGCTGGGGCGGGCTCGCGGACGTCCCCGTCGATGCGGCTCCCGCCGGCGTCCTCGAGCTTCCGACCGGCAGCGGCAAGACCGTCGTCGGGCTGAAAGCGATCGAACGCCTCGGGGTGTCGACGCTCGTGGTCGTCCCGACGATCGACTTACTCGAGCAGTGGATTCGAGAACTCGAGCAAGAGTTTTCGGTTCCGGTCGGACGTTTTGGCGGCGGCGAGCAACGCCGCGAGCCGATCACCGTCTCGACGTACGACTCGGCGTACCTCAAAGCCGACGCGGTCGGCGACCGGTTCGGGCTGGTCGTCTTCGACGAGGTACACCACCTCGGCGGCGAGGGGTATCGAGAGATCGCCCGTCTGCTTTCCGCACCGGCCCGGTTGGGGCTGACCGCCACCTTCGAGCGACCCGACGGCGCACACGAGGTGATCGAAGACGTCGTCGGTCCGCTCGTCTGTCGCGTCGACGTCGACGACCTCGCCGGCGACCATCTCGCCGCCTACGACGTCAAACGCCTCGAGGTGTCGCTCACCCCCGAGGAACGCGAGGCCTACGACCGCAACCAGGAGACGTTCACCGACTACCTCGCACGATCGACCCTCGAGCTTCGAAGCGGCTCGGACTACCAGGAACTCGTCAAACGCTCCGGGTCGGACCCAAGGGCTCGCGAGGCCCTGCTGGCCAAACAGCGCGCTCGCGAGATCGTCTACGGCAGCGAAGCGAAACTCGATGCGCTCGAGGGGATCCTCGCCGATCACGCCGACGATCGGATCATCGTCTTCACGGCGTACAACGACCTCGCATACGACGTCTCGGAACGCTTTCTGATCCCGGCGATCACCCATCGGACGGGCGCGAGCGAACGCCGGGAGATTCTGGAGCAATTCCGCGAGGGGACGTACTCGCGGGTCGTGACCTCGAACGTCCTGGACGAGGGCGTCGACGTCCCCGACGCGAACGTCGCGGTCGTTCTCTCCGGCAGCGGCAGCGAACGCGAGTTCACCCAACGACTCGGTCGGATCCTCCGGCCGACCGAGGACGGCCGTCGTGCGCTGCTTTATGAGGTCGTAAGCGGCGACACCGCCGAGGAACGGATCGCCGACCGCCGTCGGTGACCGCTATACTATCGGACGTAACTGTGTGAAGATTCGCGCCACCCCGGGGCGGCGCGAATCTTTCACGACTTACGTCCGGCAGTATACTCCCCCGCTGCGTCGGCCGTCCGTCGTTCTCTCGCCGGTGGTGTCTTCGACAGCAACTTCCCCCACAGCATGCGGTTGTTCGCGACCCGGCCGTACGCCCACTCCCTGACGGCGGTGTAGTCGTCGAACCGCCGCAAGAACTCGATCGCAGGCCGGAGCGGTCGGCCGACGGTCGATCGGACGAACGCTTCTTCCATCGCGGCTCCACAGGAGTATCGCATCTCGGGCGTCACCAGGTGGGCACACCGATCGTAGTCGTCGGGAAGCTCGTCCCGGAGTTCCGACTCGAGGTCGGAGAAGCCGACGATCGGCACGTCGGAACGCGCCTCGAAGAACTCGGCCCACCAGGTGCAAAAGCCGCAGTCGTCGTCGTACACGAGAAGCGCGTCGCTCATGGACCGGTGTACCACGGCCGACGACTAATAGGTGACACTCGACCTCTGTGGTCCACGTTCGGGTGACTTTTGCCCTCGAGTCCCCCACCGACGGGTAGATGCTGACGAAGGACCTGCTTCGCGTCTCCCGGGCCGGCGGCGGCTTTCACCCACAGTTCGCCGGACGCGAGCACCGGCCGCTCGCTGCGCGGGTCATCGGCACCTTCCAGGGCCACGTCGAGAAACCGCGGGCGACCCTCGAGTCGGCCCTCGAAGACTGCGAGCGCGAGGCCGACGACTACAAGCTCGTCCGGGGGTTCAAGTCCTTGCTCGAGCGCGAGGCGACGTTCGAGACGCGGGCGGCCGTCGCTCCCGAACGTGCCAGGGAGGCGGCCTTCGAGGCGGCGGAAGCCGTCGGCGTCGTCACGGCCGACGACCGGGCGATGGCGTTGATTCGTGCCGGTGAATCGCTCGAGGTCTCAGCTGATGACATCGAGGGCGCGCTGTACGCCGACCTCGAGGAGCGACAGATTCTGGCGAGCGTCGACTCGCGGTGGGGTCCCAACGACCTGCTCGCCCAGTACAACCTCTCGCTTGCCCAGACCGCGCTGTTCGACGCCACCGAGATTCGGGTACGCTCGAGCGATCCGAAGGCGCTGGTCTCGGCGATCAAGCGCCTTCGGTTGATGTACGAGATCCACGAGACCGAACGCGGACGCGAGTTCGTCGTCACCGGACCGACGCGACTGTTCCGGGCGACCCGCCGGTACGGCACCCGCTTTGCCCGTTTGCTGCGGACGGTCGCGAAAGCCGACGAGTGGTATCTCGAAGCGACGATAGACGACCGTGGCACCGAACGGACGCTCTCGCTTTCGGACTCCGATCCCGTCCGCGTTCCAGATGCCGAGCCCGTCGCCGACGTCGAGTTCGACAGCACGGTCGAGGCCGACTTCGCCGGCCGGATCGAGCGTCTCGACCTCGAGTGGGAACTGCTGCGTGAACCCGAGCCGCTGGCGACGGGGACGCGGGTGATGATCCCCGACTTCGCGTTCGAGTACGCCCACGACGTGTCCTCCGATCCTGAGACGGGGAGTGGCCCGTGCGACCACGACCACGACACCGACCGCCGTTTCCGGATCTACCTCGAGATCGTCGGCTTCTGGACCCCCGAGTACGTCGAAAAGAAACTCGCCCAACTCGAGGACGTAGAAGACGTCGACCTGCTGGTGGCGGTCGACGAGAGCCTCGGCGTCGGCGAGGAGATCGAGGCCCGCGACCACCGGGTGATCACCTACGCGGATCGAGTCCGGGTCAAAGACGTCGTCGACGTCCTCACAGAGTACGAACGGGAGCTGACTGCGGCGAACGCCGCCGCCTTGCCCGACGAGCTCGTCCCCGACGACGACGACGTCGTCACGCTCGCCGAACTCGCCGCCTGTCACGGCGTCAGCGAGGCCGCCCTCGAGGGGAAGCGATTCCCGGAGCACGACCGCGTGGGTCGGACGCTGATTCGGCCGTCGGTCCTCGAGACCGTAGACGACGAACTCGAGCCCGGCATGCGCCTCGCCGAGGCCGAATCGGTCCTCGAGGCGGTCGGGATCACCGACGCGAGCGCCGCCCTCTCGTCGCTCGGGTATCGCGTCGAGTGGGAAGGGCTCGGTGGCGGCATCGTCCGGAAGCAAGAGTGACAGTCCGATCGAGATGCCTCAGCCGGACGTCGGCCGCAGCCGACCAAGCGTTTTTGTCGTCGGTGTAGTGGAATACCCAGAGAGGATCCCAATGCGCGTACCACGTCCGGAGACCGGTCAGCTCGCGGGACAGTTCCCCTACGTCCGGGTCGGCGACGGCCCGAAGACGGTACTCGTCATCCCCGGTATCGGCGACGCGATGTTCGACGGCGAGTACGGCCGCCCCGGAGCCATGGGCGTCGCAGTCCAGTTTCGGCGGTTTCTCGAGGAGTACACGGTGTACGTCGTGAGCCGTCCCCGGGGGCTCCCCGAAGGAACGTCGATCCGCGAGCTGGCCCAGAACTACGCACACGTTCTCGAACGACACGTCGAACCCGCCTCGGTACTCGGCATCTCGATGGGCGGGCTGATCGGCCAGGAACTCGCGTACGAACGACCGGACCTGGTCGACCGGCTCGTCGTCGCCGTCGCCGGCTGTCGGCTCGCAGCCGAGAGCGTCCGGGTGCTCCGGCGACTTCGCCGATACGGCGTCGAAGGCAGGTGGACCGAGATCCGATCGGCGTTTCTCGAGGCGATGTACACCGGCTGGCGACGACAGCTCTACCCGCGACTCTCTCGGACGGTCGGTCGGATCAGACCGCCGGCGCCGGCAGATCCCGACGACTTCCTCCACTCGGTCGACGCCGTCCTCGAGTACGACGCCACGGACCGTCTGGCGCGGATCGAGCCGCGAACGCTCGTCATCGGCGGCGACGACGACCCGTTCTTTCCCGAACGAATCCTGCGCGAAACACACGACGAGCTGCCCGACGCCCAGCTCGCGATGTTCCGCGGGGCTCGTCACGGGGCCTTCCTCGAGCGAAAGGAGGCGTTCGACGACTGGGTGAGGCAGTTTCTCGCCGGCGAGCCGGCGCGGGCTCGATCGTAGATGCCGATCGAGGGAGCGCCCTCGGTGACGGCGGTCCGCGGCGACGGGAGAAACAGCACGCTAATGACTGCGTGTTACCACTCCCCGACATCGATGGTCGAGACACCCACTGCATTCGACTTCGAGTACGTTCCGACCGAAATCGTATATGGGCGTGGCTGCGTCGCGAAACTCGGCGAGGTCCTCGAGGAGATCGGCTCGGAACGCGCGCTGGTCGTCTGCGGCTCGAACGTCGGCGCGAACCGGGACGTGATAGACCCCGTCACGACCGGGATCGGCGATCGGCTGGTCGGCGTCTTCGACGAAACGACGCCGGAGAAATCGCTCGAGACCGTCCTCGACGGCGTCGACGCGATCCACGACACCGACGCCGACGCCGTCGTCGGGCTCGGCGGCGGAAGCTCCCTGAACGTCGCTCGAGCGATGTGCTCGATCGCGCCACTGGACCGTCCTCGTGAGGACGTCGTCGAGGAGGTTCTCGAGACGCAGACGGTGCCGTCGCCCGCCGCGTCGACCGAACCGATCCCGAACGTCGCCGTCCCGACGACGATGCCGGGCGCTGACGTCTCCGCGGGCGGGAGCGTCTTCGTCGCCACGGAAGCGCACGCCCCCGATGCGGATCGAATCGCTGCCAATATCTCTGACTCGCGGCTCATGGCCGACGCGAACGTCTCCGATCCGGAGCTGTACGCGACGACGCCGACTGACGTGCTCGCGTCCTCGGCGATGAACGGATTCGACAAGGGGATCGAAACGATCTACTCGCGGGAGACGACGCCGATCGCCACCGCCCACGCAATCGAGGGACTTCGACACTACCGCGCCGGGCTGTCAAACCTCGTCGACGCCGCTGTCGACGATCCGGCGTACGACCACGCCGTGCTCGGAACCCTGCTCGTACAGTACGGACGGAAGACGAACATCATCCACACGTTCGGGAACGGTATCTCTGGCCAGTACGACGTTCAACAGGGGGTCGTTCACGGTATCGTGGCCCCGCACGTGCTTCGGTACGTATTCGACAACGCCGACGGCTCCCGACGCCGGATCGCAGACGGACTCGAGATCGACACCGCGGGCAAACGCGACGACGCTGTTGCGGACGCGATCGTCGAGGACGTAATCGAAATTCGCGACGCGCTCGGACTCCCGACCCGTCTGAGAGACGTCGAGGGACTGACGCGCGATCACGTCCGCGACGTCGCCGAGGCGATCCACGGCAACTACAAACACGCACGTAACCCGCCCGGTGTCGATCCCACCGTCGAGGAGATCGGTTCCGTGCTGCAGGCGGCCTGGTGATTCGATACCCGGCGACGCTTCTGGCGAGTTCGCTCGTCGTCACTCGTCTCCGCCTGCTGGGACGCAAAACACGGGCACGTCGGCGTTTCGAACGACGTTCTCGGTGACGCTTCCCAGCAGGCGCCGTCTGATCCCTGACCGTCCGTGGGTACCCATCACGACGAAATCGATGTCGTTGTCGTCGACGTACTCGAGGATCACCCGCGCCGGCGGACCGCTCGCGAGAGTCCCTCTGACGCTGACGCCCGCTTCGGTCGCCCGTTCTCGCACCGTCGCGAGCGCGTCCTCGCCGCGTTGCTCGAGCGCGGCGAAGAGTTCGTCGACCCCGTCGCCGGTCAGAAGCCGGCTCGTATCGGCCGAGTAGATCGCATGCCCTGTCGCGTCGTACGTCTCGGCCAGGGCGATTCCCCACTCGACGGCGACGGTCGCCGGTTCGCTCCCGTCGGTCGGCAACAGGACGCTCCCGTAGCCACCGTCGCCCGTCGGCTCGGGCGACGCCGGCGGCACGGCGAGCACCGGCACGCTCACGGTCCGGAGGACGTTCTCGGTGACGCTGCCGAGCAGGGCTCGCTCGAGGCCGGTCCTCCCTTCCGTCCCCATCGCGACGACGTCGATTCCCTGCTCGTCGGCGTACGACTCGATGACCCTGGACGGAGCGCCGCGTTCGACGACCGTTTCGACCTCGAGGTCGGCGTCGACGTCGGCGGCGAGTGCCGCGACCGTCTCGACGGCCTCTTCGGCACTGCGTTCGAACGGCGAGTCCTCCTCGGCTGCGAGCATGCGCTCGGGGGCGTCGGCCTCGGTCGTGTCGACGACGGAGATGGTAGAGACATCGGCTCCGACCGTGCTGGCGAGTGCGAGGCCGTGTTTCGCGCCGGCGAGTGCACCGTCGCTGCCGTCGGTGGGAATCAGTACTGACTCGATCGATCGGTTCATGATGCGTGATATGACCTCCGTCGTAAAATAACGGTGGGAACCGACGAGGCGGCGGTCGGAGACTGACCCGCCAGCACGGTTTTCGGGCTCGCCACCCATGTGCCTCCATGACACGCACCGATATCATCTGACGCACACGTTCCGTCCGAGCAGGTGATCAGTAGCGTTCGTTACAAATCTCGCTGTCTCCCTTTCGGCACCATCGAGCGCAACTCGCCGTGGACGTAGAGTCCGACGCCGAGCGGTTCGCGGTCGCCACCGAGTTCGTGGGCGGCGATCAGGTAGCCCCAGTCGCCGTCCCAGGCGAGCTCCTGGTCTTCGCCGGCGACGAACCGACGGGCCTGCTCGCGGGAGAGTTCGATGACACACGTCCTGGCGTGGGCACCGAATCGCTGAACGAAGTCGGTGGTCGGCTTCCAGTGTTCCTGGCGCGTCCGCAGACAGGTCATTCCGAGCGCCTCGAGTTCGGCAGGCGAGGGTGACTCGCCGGCGTAGATCCAGATCTTGCCCGCGCCCTTCTCCCAGAACGTGTGCTCGTCGAACGTCTCGGGCGGAATGCCAAAGCGGTCCGCGAAGTACGCGAGGACGTCGCCACGGCTCACCCGCCCCTCGACGGTCCGTTCGGCGTCGGTCGCCGGGAGACGGTCGAACTGCTGGCCGACGTTTTGCTCGAGTGCGTCGCTGTCGCCGTCCTCGCTCATTCGGCGGTCACCTCCAGTTTCGCGACGAAGAACCCACCCGTGTCGTTCTGGTGGGGGTAGATCCGGGCCGCGTGCTCGAGACTCGGGTCGTACGTCTCGTTCTCCCACTCGGTGACCCCCGGCGAATGCTCGAGGTCGAGTTCGAAGGGAACGACCCGACAGTCCTCCCGGTCGAGGACGTGGTCGACGACGGCCTCGTTCTCCTCGGGGGCGAACGTACACGTCGAGTAGACGACGGTCCCGCCCTCGCGGGTGGCCTGGATCGCCCGTCGGAGAATGCCCTTCTGGATGCCCGCGACCGAGTGGACGTGATCCAGCGACCAGTCCTCGAGTGCGTCGGGGTTCTTCCGGATCGTCCCCTCACACGAGCAGGGGGCGTCGACGAGCGCGCGATCGAACTCGTCGAACGCGAGCGGTTTCAGCGAGTAGTTGCGAGCGTCCTGGTTCGTGACGGCCATCGCGGTCACGCCGAGGCGTTCGGCGTTGAACCGAAGCGCGGAGAGTCGACCGAGGTTGTTGTCGTTCGCCACGACGGTGCCGCGGTCGTCCATCAGGGCGGCAAGTTGAGTCGCCTTCCCGCCGGGTGCGGCACAGGCGTCCCAGACCCGCTCGCCGGGCTCGGGATCGAGCACGACCGGCGGCACCGCCGAGACCTCCTCCTGGCCGTGGGTGAAGCCGTGGTAGGAGGTCCACGTCGACCCCGGTGAGTCCGTCTCGAGGCCCAGTACGCGGGGGTTCCAGTCGGCCTGCTCGTAGCCGACGCCTTCCTCCTCGAGGGTCGTCGTTGCCCGCTCGACGCTCGCTTTGATCGTGTTCACGCGCACGGCGATTCCCAGATCTCGCCGGCAGGCGGACAGAAACGCCTCGAAGTCGTCGATGACCGGCCGGTACCGCTCGAGTGACTCCATCGCCCGCGGCTTCGCTCCCCCGGCGTTTGTGGGTTTCGAAGCGGCGACGATCGCCGGCAGTCGGCCGGATCTCGTTCCGACATACTGTAACAATCCTGTCAGAAACGCTTATTGGAGGGATCGTTGAACGAACGGATAGCTGGTTGATAACTATGTCGAGAACGTCAGCGGAAACAACGGTAGTCTGTCACGTACGTGCCCCCCTGCTTCTCGAGCCGGTAGACCAGCAGGTAGAGACGCTCAACGAGTGCGAAAACGAGGGAACGATCGACACGGTATTGCTCCGAAGCTGGCCCAAGGAGGTGACGATCTCGTCGGAGAGTCCGTACCCGGAGGTGCTTGACGCGGTCGATCGGTTCGAACGGTGGGCAGACCGGCAGGGGGTGAGCATCTATCCCCCGTTTAGAGAGCGAACGCGTTCGACCCTGACCGAAGGGACGAAAGACGTGCTCGTGACCCCGATGCTGTGTCTCGCCGTCTACCGCGGTGACGAGCTGTACGGCGTGTTCCCACACTCCGACGGCGAGGAGACCTACACGGCCACCGATACGATCGCGACGCTTCGGACCGGCGAACTGCCCACGCCGATGGGATCGCCGGCGCTCGAGTCGCCGGAGCCGGACACCTGTCCGGAGTGTGACGGTCGCCTCGTGAACGGTCAGGGCGTCTACGTCTGTCGCGACTGCGAGTGGATCGGCGAGACGATGTCCGACGGCCAGTACGTCCCGGTCTCGCTGTCACCGGTGACGAGGCCGACGCGATCGCCGACCCTGCCCGAGACGTAAGCGTCTGTTTTCGTTCCCGAATCGATCCGAGTCCGTCCCGGCGATATCACAACCTCTTTTCAGCTGCTCGGTTATCTCTCGTCCATGGAGCCCGACATCGGTCCCGAAGACTGTCCGACGGTCGACGGCATACCGCGGCTCGGACTCGGCACCTACCGGAACACCGATCCGGATCAGTGTACAGAGAGCGTCCGGACCGCCCTCGAGCTCGGCTATCGGCACGTCGACACGGCGGCGATGTACGACAACGAGGTCGCCGTCGGCGAGGGGATCCGACAGGCCGCCGTCGACCGCGAGGAGGTCTTTCTCGCGACCAAGCTCTGGTATACGGACCTCGGTCGTGGCGACGTTCGCGAGGCCGCTCGAGCGAGTCTCGACCGGCTGGGTGTCGACGCGGTCGACCTCTTGTACGTCCACTGGCCGACCGAGACGTACGTCCCCGACGAGACCCTGCCGGCGTTCGCCGAGCTGTACGACGATGGACTGATCGACCGAATCGGCGTGAGTAACTTCTCGCCGGAACTGCTCGAGGAGGCGATCGACGTCTGTGACGCCCCCATCGCCGCGAACCAGGTCGAGATGCACCCGCTATTGCCACAGCGAGAGCTACGCGAGGCCTGCGACCGCCACGACGTCGAGCTCGTCGCGTACACGCCGATCGCTCGCGGCGCCGTCTTTGACGTTCCTGCGATCCAGGACGTCGCGTCGAAACACGGCGTCAGCGAAGCGCAGGTCAGCCTCACCTGGCTGCGCGAGAAAGGCGTCACGGCGATCCCCAAAGCGACCGGACGAGACCACATCGCTGACAACTGGGCGTCGCTCGCCCTCGAGCTCGACGACGAGGACGTCGCGGCGATCGACGGCGTCGACCGGCGACGTCGCGAGGTCGACCCGAGCTTTGGCCCCTGGAACTGATCGACTCCCGACCCGTCGTTGTACCCAACTGTCTTCGTGCCGTGAAAAACCCGAAAGTTAACGGTACCCCGCAAGTTGTGATCCGGTATGGCTACCCGCGCACGAAGCGGCGGTGGTGGTGGTATCGTCGGCGCGGTGAGGGTCGACCTCGAGCGTCTGTACGGGGCGTGGATGGAACTGGCCTTCCCGCGCCAGCGCGGCCGCGGCCACTCCGTGATGGGCAAGTGGAAACCGGAGACTCTCCCCCAGACGGTCGCGTACCGGTTCTGGAGCACCCTGGGCGTGCTC
Source organism: Natrialbaceae archaeon AArc-T1-2 (assembly GCF_030273315.1). Lineage (NCBI taxonomy): Archaea > Methanobacteriati > Methanobacteriota > Halobacteria > Halobacteriales > Natrialbaceae > Natrarchaeobaculum > Natrialbaceae archaeon AArc-T1-2. The sequence goes on from NZ_CP127174.1 coordinate 2,840,248, forward strand.
GGGCTCGTCGTCCTCTATCCGCTGACGGTGTTTGGCTTTGCGACTCGCTACTACGCGAGAAAACTCGACTCGACGACGACGCGACTGGGGATCGCCGGCGTAACCGGTCTCGCGATCCTGATCTGGGGAGCGTTGACCGTCCTCGCTCACATCCAGCTTCCGTTCGATGCGTTTCTCGCCGTCGCCGCGGCGAGCGTCGCCGCGGTCGTCTCGGCAGCGCTCGCGGCGACGTTCTCGAAAGTCGGCGGCCGCGGGACGTCGGTCGCGCTCGCGTATCCGTTCGCGATGACCGCGATCTTTCTCCCGCCGGTCGTCGCCGCACTCGTCACGCCGTCGCTCGAGCCGTACGTCCTCGAGCCGAGCTACGACTTCGCCGCCTGGTTGCTCGATACCGTCCTGTTCGTCGGCGGACTCAACGACTACCTCCGGACCAACTACGAACTCGAGGGCGTCGCCTACGCGGCGATGTGGGTCGGATTCTCGTTTCCGCTCGGCTGGTTCCTCGGCGGACTCGTCGCGCTGGCGAATCTCGTCCGACCCTCGGAGTGATACTGTCGGACAGAAGTACGTAAACGAAAGAAGACGACAATCGGGACAGCCGACGAAACAGCGGGCGCGAAGAACGGGACTGCTGTCCCGTGATGAGCGCCCGGACACTGAAACACCGTGTTCGATACTGGCGGGCGAAAATCCGCCAGGATTTTCGTCCGACAGTATGAGTCGGAACGTCCAATTGTTGCCCTCGAGTCGTCCTCGATCTGCCGAATCCGAACGTACTGCCGGTTCCCGATACCATTAGGAGAACTGACTGCTAACGCTTGCGTATGGAACTCGACCTGCCGAAGACCGTCGTCGCGTTCGTCTTGGTCGTCGCGATCGGAACAGGTGCACTGTTGACGATGCCGATGGGTATGACGACCGACACCGTGTTGATGATGGTGACGCCGTCGATGGTGATCTTCGGGCTGATCACCCTCGCGATCGGCGTCGCACACGGACAGTACCGGGCGACGAACTGACCGTTACATGTACCCGAGGTCGCGCAGACGCTGCATCAGGTCCTCTTTGTCCTGGGCGCGGCCGGCGCGTTCGGTCGTCTCTGCGAGATCCTGGAGCCAGGCTGGTTCCTCGTCGCTTTTCTCGGTGGAGACCTCGCTGCCAAGCGACCGGAAGCCGGCGAAGTACTTCGGCGAGACGGGGATGTCCTCCTGTGTGAGGTCGTTCGGAAGGTCGTCGGCGCTTTCTGGCACGTAGCCGTCGTCGGGGAACTCGGGGACGGTGTCGGGAACGACGTAGTTCCAGAACGCCTCCCAGACGGCGGTCTCGTCGAACTGGAGGATGGGCTGGATACGGTCGTGAGGCGGGTAGATCTCGGGGTCGTGTCGCGGCGAGAAGAACGTCTCGTCGGCGCGGGCCTCCTGTTCGTCCCAGCGCACGCCCGAGATGACGCCATCGACGTCGTACTCCTCTAAGGCGTTGTTCAGGGCGACGGTCTTCAGCAGATGGTTACCGACGTACGTATCGAGCAAGAACGGGAACGTCTCCTCCTCGTACTCGAGGATCTCGCGGACGTGATGGTGGTTGTGCTCTGAGAGGGCGTCGACCGGGATGTCGTCGCCGGGCGTAAGGTCGTGTTCGTCGACGTACTCGCCGACGTCCTCGTTGCGGGCGTAGACGACCTCGAGGTCCCACTCCTCGGCCCAGCGGGAAACGAAGCTGTGAATGTCCTCGAAGTGCTGGAAGTGGTCGATGAAGATCGCCGTCGGCAGGTCGTAGCCGTACTCCTCGGCGACTTCTTTCATGAAATAAAGCGTCAGCGTCGAGTCCTTGCCGCCGGTCCACATCACCGCCGGGTTCTCGTACTCCTCGAGTCCCGTGTGGGTGACCTCGATCGCTTTCTCGATTTTGTCCTCGAGACGCAGGTAGTCTTCGGGATCTTCGCCAGCACCGTCTTGGTAGTCGACGTCGACGTAGTCGGGAAAGTTCTCGGGCATGAGCTGTAATTAGATATAATTAGGAGCGTAAAACGCTTTGGGACGCCGGAAACCTCTGTCGGTACTGTGAACTCGCCGGCCGGCGACTCCCGGAGTCGCGCCGGTCAGCCGTCGGAGCCGGTCAGCTTGTACCGCGCTTCCGCGACGACCGCGTCGCCCATCTCGAAGACGTTCTCGATCCTGTCTTCGCCGTCGGGATCGAGCGCGTCGGGATCGCCATTGGCGTCTTCGACCCACTCGTAGCCGACCTCGACGTCGTTGAGAACGAGCCACAGCCCCGTGAGCGTATCGGAGAGCTGTCGGCCGTCGACGTCCCACTCCTCGTCGTCGGCAGTCGCGGTAAACCCCCACTCGTCGATCTCGGCCTCGAGTGGCGCAACCTCCGCGTCGTACTCCCCGAGCAACGCGTCGGCCTCGGCGGCGACCTCGACCAGCTCGTCGGTCCCCGCCTCTGCGGGCTCTTCGAGCCACGCGTCGAACGCGATCTGGGCCGTCTCGACGGTCGAGACAGCATCGTCCATCCAGGCCCGGACGGTCTGCCAGTCGTCGGGTGGGCCGTTTCCGAAGCCAGTACACCCTGCAAGCGAGAGCGAGAGTCCGCCACCGATCGCGGCCACGAGTTGCCGTCGGTGCATGCGCTGCACCGGTCGCTACGGCGTAATGAGTGTTTGGAAAATAGAGTCACTATCAGCCGTCGTCGCATTCGGGGACTCACGGAGAACGTGTCGACCATCGGACGTCCATCGGTCAACGACTTCGGATAGCGATGATAAATCCGCCGACCCTGATTACGATAATCGCAAAGACAGCAATAGCGAACGCTGCCATGATCACGTCCACGACGGTAAACTCTCCGCCGGTGAGAGCCCAGGCCCCACCCAGAATTACCACTGCGACGACGAGTACGGCCACGAAACGGAACAGGTCTTTCATGTCCATCGTGCCATCGGCCATCCTGAATCCGATGTGACGCTGTGTACCGTGATAAAACGTACGTATAGCTAAAGTTAAGATTCGTTTGGATGGTTCAGTGTTTTTCCGGATATCTTCACGATAGCCCTACGAAGGACTCACGCCTCTCGGACGACGAACACCGGGGTCGCCGCGTCGTCGACGACCCGTTCGGAGACGCTACCCATCGAGAACTGCTTCTCCCGTGCGCTTTTCCCGTGGGTACCGATGGTGATCAGGTCGATGTCTTCCTCGTCGGCGTACTCGAGAATCGTCTTCGACGGCGTCCCGCGTCGAACCGATTCGGTGGTCTCGAGGCTGGCCTCGGCGGCCCGGTCGGCGACGGCGGCGACGGCGTCTTCGCCCTCGTCCTCGAGTTTCGTTTCGATCTCCGTACGCGTCTCGTCGGTCGCCGCCTGCAGGATTCGGGTATCGATCACGTACAGCGCGTGGATCGTCGCGTCGTTGTCCGCGGCGATCGGGATCGCGTGCTCGAGGGTCTGTGCGACGGTGGCGCTGCCGTCCGTCGGCACGAGGACGTCGTCGTACATAGTCGGCTGCACTCATTCCGAGGTGAGAAGTGTTTTGGTCGGGGCTGTAGCCGCGGTCGTTTTGAGGGTCGCGATCGAACGACCGGTATGTCCCTCGAGAGATACGACGACGCGATCGCCGACCTCGAACCGGACGCCGACCAGATCGAGACCGCGGAGGTGGTCGTCACGGACGACGTGCTCGTGAAGGCGTTCGCGCTGGGTCCGGGTGCGACGCTCGAGCCACACGAACACCCCGACAGCACGAACGTCTTTCACGTTCTCTCCGGGACGGTGACGGTTCTGCAAGATGACGAGCACGAACGGGTCTCGGCTCCGGGAGTCGTCCTCCACGAACGAGGCGTCGACCACGGCGCGCGAAACGACACCGACGAGACGGTCGTGTTCACCGCGAGTCTCTGTCCGCTTCCGTCCTGAATCGGGGCTCGGCTTCGACGCGCTCGTACTCGTTCGTCGCCACCACATCAGTGACACGCGGCCACGAGCGGGTGCGTCGAACGCTCGAGACGGATTCTCCTCGGTGACGGTCAGACATAAAGTACTTTGCCCTGTGCTCGAACGTATCGGCGTATGATAGATCCCGTCTCCGTGGGGCTGGTTCTCGCCGGACTGGTTCTGTTGTTCGCAGGTGCGACGCTGTCGAGTTACGGCGTCGGCGCGCTGGGACTGGGGCTGGGCGGAAGCGGCGGGTACCTCTTCGGACCGGCAGTCGGTGCCGCGGTCGGGCTAGACGGGCTGGTCGCGACCGCCGTCGGCGTCGTCGTCGGTGCCGTCGCTGGCGTCGTCGTCACGTATCTGTTGTTGTCAGTCGCTGTCGCGACCGTGAGCTTCGTCGTCGGTACCTTCCTCGGTCTCGCGGTGTTTTCTCCCGTCCTCGCCGGCGGCGCGTGGTACCTCGAGTGGCCGGTCGCGATCGGGACCGGCCTCGCCGCGGCGTTGCTCGGGCTGGTGATGACCAAGACGGCGACGATTCTCGTCACCGCACTCGTCGGCAGCGCGTTAGCGACCCGTTCCGTGACGCTTTCGGCACTCGAGTCCGCGCAGGCGACGGGGAGTCTCGATCCGCTGTTGTTCGATGTCACCGCAGTGCCGTTTCTCGCCCTGTTCATCCTCGGGGTGCTCTCCCAGCTGGGGCTGTTCAAGTTCGGTTACGTGACCAGCGTGGCGAAGCTGTTGCCCGGCGCGAGCGTGCTCCGGGATCGGCGGCGGGGCGAAGCCGGATAAGACGCGTCCTCACCCACTCTTCTCGAGTTCGTCGACCAGCTCCGGTCCGACGCCGACGTAATCCGACGGCGTCAACGCGAGCAACTGCTCGCGGGTGCGGTCGTCGACTTCGAGGTCGTCGAACAGCTCCCGGAAATCCTCGAGAGTGACCTCCTGGCCGCGGGTGAGTTCCTTCACGCGCTCGTAGGCATCGTCCTGGCCTTCCCGGCGGAGGATCGTCTGGACTGCCTCGCCGATGATCTCGGGGGTCGACTCGAGCTCTTCGCACACGACGTGTTCGTTGGGGACGACCTTTGCGAGACCGTCGGCGGCTTTCGAGTAGCCGATGAGACAGTGAGCGAAGGCCGCACCGATGTTTCGCTTGACCGTCGAGTCCGAGAGGTCCCGCTGGAGTCGGGAGGTGGTGACGTAGTCGGCGAGGAACTCGAGGTCGGAGTTCGCCTTCGAGAGGTTGCCCTCGCTGTTCTCGAAGTCGATCGGGTTGACCTTGTGGGGCATCGTCGAGGAGCCGGTTTCACCCTCGACTGCCTCCTGGCCGAGGTAGCGATCGGAGACGTACAGCCAGACGTCGAGGTCGAGGTCGAGGAGGACCTGGTTCGCACTCCGGAACGCGTCGAACAGGGCGGCGAGGTCATCACACGGGTTGACCTGGGTCGTGAGTGGCTCGAACTCGAGACCCAACTCCGTGACGAACTCCCGGGCGAAGGCGGGCCAGTCGACGTCGGGGTAGGCGGCGACGTGGGCAGCGTAGGTGCCAGAGGCACCGCCGAGTTTCCCTCGGAGGCCGTCGGTCGCCTCGCGAATCTGCCCCGTCGCTCGACCGAGGCGGGCGGCGTAGACGGCCATCTCCTTGCCGAAGGTCGTCGGCGTCGCGGGCTGGCCGTGGGTCCGGGCGAGCATCGGCAGGTCGCGATACTCCCGGGCCATCTCCGCCAGCGCGTCACGGACCTCGTACAGCGCGGGCAACAGGACCTCGTCGACGGCGTCGCGGACGAGCAGCCGGTAGGCGAGATTGTTGACGTCCTCGCTGGTCAGCCCGAAGTGGATCCACGCGGAGGCGTCGCTGTCGTCGGGCAGTTCGTGGCGAATGAAGTACTCGACGGCTTTCACGTCGTGGTTCGTCGCCTCGAACTCGCCGTGGCCGGAGACCTCGAGGGTCTTGATCAGCCGGGCGTCCTCCTCGGCGAAGTGGCGGTACAGTCCCCGCAGATCGTCGCGGGCGGCGTCGTCGAGTTCCAGTGGCGTCGCCTCGAGGTCGGCGAGTGCGATCAGGTACTCGACTTCGACGCGAACGCGGGCACGCATCAGCGCCGCCTCGCTGGCGTACGGCGACAGCGGCGCGGTTCGGCTGCCGTACCGGCCGTCGAGCGGCGAGACGGCGTACAGCGCGTCGGTATCGGTCATGCTCGTCCCTGCCCGGCCACGGCCAAAAAGCATGTCGAAATGCCCCGCGAGAACGTGCACACTCGAGGGGATGTACAGGGTCTTCTCGGGCGGATATATCCACGTTCGTGGATACTCCTGCGGGAGAGACCGCAACCGCTTTCCCGCTCGCGGGCGGGCGTTCGACCATGACGCGAATCGCCGGGATGGCCGGCAACCGAGGGCGTAACCTGCTGAACATCGCCGACCGCGCGCCGGGCGGCGCGGAACTGTCCGTCGTCCTCACGAACACCGAGGACGCACCCGTACTCGAGGCCGCCGACGAGCGCGGGATTCCGACCGAGGTCGTCCCGCTCGAGGAGGACATGAGCCGACGGGAACACGAAGAGGCCGTCCTCGAGGCGCTTGCCGGCTACGAGTTCGACCTGGTCTGTCTCGACGGCTACATGCGCATTCTCTCGGATACGTTCCTCGAGGCCGCGCCGACGACGCTCAACGTCCACCCCTCGTTGCTGCCTGCGTTCCCTGGGATGGACGCCTGGGGTGACGCGCTCGAGGCGGGCGTCTCCGTGACGGGCTGTACGGTCCACGTCGTCACGGACGCGACCGACGGGGCGGGCAACGTCATCGAGGACGAGGTCGACGGCGGGCCGATCGTCACCCAGGAGCCGATCCCCGTCTACGAGGGCGACGATACGGAGACGCTGAAAGAGCGCGTCCTCTACGAGGGCGAGTTCCGCGCGTACCCGCGGGCTGTGAAGTGGTTCGCCGACGGTGCAATCGAGGTCGACGAGGAGACCGGCGAGGTCACCATCGAGGCCGACGTCGCCGACGAGGAGGGCGGGCTACCGGCTCGACGGGTGGTCTCGAGCGATCGTCTCGACACGCTCCGCTACGGCGAGAACCCCCACCAGGACGCCGCGGTCTACGCCGACTACACCTGCGACGAGGCCTCGGTGGTCCACGCCGACCAGTTAAACGAGGGCGCGAAGGACCTCTCGTACAACAACTACAACGACGCCGACGGGGCCTTGGACCTCATCACGGAGTTCGACGAGCCGGCCGCGGCGGTGATCAAACACACCAACCCCGCCGGCTGTGCGACGGCCGACTCGATCGCCGAGGCCTACGAGAAGGCCCTCTCGACGGACCCGATGAGCGCCTTCGGCGGCATCGTCGTCCTGAATCGGGAGTGCAACGCCGAGACGGCCGACCTGATCACCGACTCGTTCAAGGAGGTCGTCGTCGCACCCGGCTACACGGACGACGCCCTCGAGGTCCTCCGTGAAAAGGACAACCTGCGCGTCCTCGACGTGGGTGAACTGGGCGAGCGAACCGAACGCTTCACCGAGAAACCGCTCGTCGGCGGCCGGCTCGTCCAGGAACGCGACGACCAGTCGGTTTCCGTCGACGACCTCGAGGTCGTCACCGACCGCGAGCCGACCGCGGACGAACTCGAGTCGATGGTCTTCGCCTGGCAGACCCTGAAACACGTCAAGTCGAACGGCATCCTCTTCGCCGACGGCACCGAGACGGTCGGCATCGGGATGGGGCAGGTCTCCCGCGTCGACGCCGTCCGGCTCGCGGCGATGAAAGCCGACGAACACGCCGAGGGCAAAGACGCCGAGGGTGCGGTGATGGCCTCGGACGCCTTCTTCCCGTTCCCGGACGGGATCGAGGAGGCCGCGAAGGCGGGCATCGAGGCGGTCATCCAGCCCGGCGGGTCGGTCAACGACGAGGACGTGATCGAGGCGGCGAACGACCACGAGATGGCCATGGCGTTTACGGGGCAACGGTCGTTCCGTCACGATTGAGCGTCGCGTATCCTGCTCGAACTCGCGAGCTCTCGAGTTCTCGAGTTCTCGCCGGTTTGGACACGGAGCGTATCATAGAGGGCTTAGTACACGCCGACTGTCGGAGCCTTGTCAATAACCGCGTGCAAGATACAGAGCGCGAATGTGTCACGAAGGTTCCGCCAGGCGTGAGGTGTTTCGATCGGTCGGTGTAGGAACTCTGTGACACCCTAATCGATTTTAATGATTGGGTCTTACTGAAATTATGGCCCTATTTTCAGATATGGACGTGGAAAAGAGGCTTGGAGCTGGCCTGTTATTCCTCATCATAGCGCTTGTCGTCCTGGTAACCCGGCCATGGGAACCTCTGCTAATTGCAGCCATTGCAGGTCTTAACCTCCTGATAAGCGCTATCTTCCTCCTCACCGTTGGAAGGGACACAGTCGAGGACACAGGGTACGATATGGGGTTCTGGCTTCTCGCTCTTGCAACCGCCACAGCCGCCTACATTGGTGCTGGATTCGGAATCAGAGGAGAGATCGTTACAACGGAGTTCCTCGTATTCATAATAGGGTTCGGGATTCTCCTGGGCCTCCTTGCAGAGATCAGAGGTAGAATATCAGAATAAGCCCTAAGTACCAGATCTCGTTCAAATCGCAAGCACGTCCTTGTAGCCGATTCAGCACACCTACGATAGGAGCGTGTCATAGAAACATTCACAGCCGATTTATCCCAGTGCAACATTGGGTGGTGAAATATTGGAACAGAGATGGTTACCGAAGGCAGCGCAAGACTTAGAAAGTGGATTCAAAACCGGAACGCGAGAGGTAAAACGAATCGGTAGCGATCTGTGATCCATTAATAAGCGTTTCCGAAGTTCACCCATCGTTTCGATTGAGATCCATCAGTCTGAAATAGCCCTTGACTACTCCCCAAGAGCTTTCAGTGTTTGATAATTAGTACCCATAGCCTCCGATTTCGATTTGGTTCCGTCCCGTGGCGTCAAAAACACCCGTTGTGGCAATTTAAACGGGCGAGATATCGGACTAACCGTTGAATATGATAGATGTAATCACAGAACGTACAGTTTGCGGGAAGAACGTGGGCTTGTATCGGATTCCTCTCGTTATTGCGTACCGACCGTCCGAAAACCAGTAGCAGCGTATGAGCACGAAGAATTTCACCCCGTTTCATACTGTCGGCTAAAAGTATTTTAAACGAGGCGAGACATTGATCGATTATGAACTCTCTCGACAACGTCTCTACCGAAGACTTCCGCCAGGTCTTGGCGGAGGTCGAGGGAAAGAAGCCGGCACAACGGCTGATGGCGGCGATCAATTACCTCGAAGAAGACGATGCGACGTTAGAAGAAGTCGCTGAGCGGTATGGATATACTGGTGCCTGGCTCTCGCAGTGGCTTGATCGACTCGAACGGCTCTCTGATGAGCCGTTCGAGGAGGTTGTCTACGACGATCATCGTTCAGGAAGGCCCTCAAAACTCTCCGATCAAGAGTACGAGCGGTTCGTTGAAGCACTCCATAGCTCACCAGAGGACGTTGGACTTGACGCGCCTGCTTGGTCTGTTCCACTCGCTCGTCACTATCTCGCTGAGGAGTTCGACGTTGAGTACTGCGAACGACACGTCCGACGACTGATGTCCGAGGCCGGGCTGTCCTGGAAGACAGCCCGGCCGGAGTTCCACAAGTCCGACGAACGGGCCCAAAAAGCGTGGAAAAACGGGTTCAAAAAAAGCTCGACAACCTGGACGACGAATACACGATCCTGACCATTGATCAGACGCGTCAAGTGCTCTCGACGCTGATCTACGCGTGGTTTCCGGAGGGAGAGCGCCCGTCACTCCCGGTGACGGGCGCGTGGGACAGTGTTAAACTCCTCGGGGCAGTCAGCGATAGCGGCGAGACGTTCTTTCTCCCGTGTGAAGAAAATTTCAACAGCGACACCACAATCCGGTTGCTCGACGCTCTCCAAACCGAGTTCGGCGAAAAGATCTGCGTCGTCTTGGACAATGCGTCTTATTTTACAGCGAATAGGGTGCAGGAATTCGCCGAAGGAACGCCGATCGAACTGTGTTACCTTCCACGGGGTTCACCGGAGCTGAACCCCGTGGAAGAGTGTTGGCGACGACTCAACCAGACACTGGGCAACCGTCTGTTCGACACACTGGATGAACTTCAAGAGGCTGCACTGACTGCGCTTGACGCCATTGAATCGCCGAACGTCTTTACGTACTTATGTCCTTGAGTATCAGGACGCGACTGAATTCACACAGAAGTACGGGCTGGCGTTCGTAATGGTTGCCAGTTACTTCGGCTCTGGCTCGGTGTTCATTGCCAGTCAAGCTGGCGTCATGCACGGATACACACTGCTTTGGGCCGCCGTCGGAGCGGCATTACTCGGATTCATGGCCCAGGACATGAGTGCTCGGCTAGGTATCCACGGAACATCGCTGATGGCGTTCACCCGCGAAAAACTGGGCCGGCCACTGGCGATAACGATTGCACTCTTCCTGTCGATTGGCTGCATCGCCTGGACGCTCGGGTTGGTCGCCGCAGTCGGCGCTGGTCTCTCCTTCCTGCTCGGGGGTGTTGTCGGCTGGCAACCCATTGCTGTTCTCACGACCTTCGCTGCGATCGGTATCGGACTATTGCGCTACGACACTGTCGAAAACATGATGATCGCAATGATGTTTTCGCTGATGGTCATCTTCGTGATCGTTGCCCTGCCGAGCGGTGCTGATCCAAGCAGTGTTACGACCGGGTTCGTCCCGGGCACTGACTCGTTGGGTGCGCTGGCGATGGTAGCAGGGCTGCTCGGTACGACCGCATTGTGGCCGAATTTCTTCCTGGAATCGATCCTAGTGGATACCAAAGGTTGGACTGACGAGAGCGACCTCCCGGAGGTTCGGAGAGACTTGGCAATCGGCTATGCAGTCGGCGGGATCACGATGGTTGCAATCCTGATCGGCGCAGCAGCATTACTGCGCCCGATGGGTTACACTGAGCTTGAGTCGTTCATTACACCGGGTCAGGCGCTCGTTGATGTACTTGGAACATGGGCCATGGTGCTGTTCGTCGGCGGCGTGATTGTCGCAGCGTTCAACAGTATCATCCCGATCATGTGGACGCCAGCCTACATCATTCCGCAAGCGGCGGGATACCCAGTTCAAAAAGGGGATCGGTTGTTCAACACCATATTCGCAGGACTGACCGGGATCGGCGTGTTCTCGCCACTTGTGAGCTGGTGGCTGAATTTGTCGGTCGTTGACATGGTAATCCTGTTTCCGATGTACAACGGAATCTTCGCGCTGCCGGTCGTAGCCATCCTGTTGTTCTGGGCGGTTAACGACCGCGAGACGATGGGCGAGTACACGAATTCGAAAGCGGTAAACGCTGTCAATTCACTACTTGTACTACTCGCGGTTATCCTAGCGATTCTGTCTATCCAAGACTTCGCTAAACTCATCACTGGCGGTGGGTTCTGACGGTGGGGCCACTCATCTCTCTTGAGACTCTGAGCGTGTCATAGAATTGATCACAGGGTTTTGAGCTTCGTTCGTCCGGGATTGTGTCCTCTTTCGTAGTTGGCAACTGCAACGATCACGCGGAGACACAGTGCAAGGAACACCTGTGTTCGCGTACAGGTGTTCCTGTCCTTGTGTCTGCGCCTCGTCATTGCGATCACCAACTACGAACGAGGAGACAATCCGGGAAGCACGATCATCACGGTGTGACAAGAGTTCTATGACACCCTCCTACGATAGAATAAACGCAATCGCCGTGCTGCATCCATGCTCTGGATGTTGCACGCGATCTCTGCCAGCCACTTGATAGATAGAACGAGACGTGCTGAATTGAGAGTGCGAATGTTCCATGAGGCGAGTGACGATCTGCGAGGGTCGTGGTCGGTCAGTACAGGCGAACTATCTAACGCGGCGAACTGTGACTTGTCCCTCAACAGATAGGAACCCTGCGCAAGACTCAGAGTATCAGTATTCTGGAACAATTTTAAGAACAAGAAGGTATAATTATGTCTTATGGAATGGGAGGACTTCATTAGCGACTTTGAAAATCTCCCGTTAGCTTTCCCGAACAATTGGGTCCATGAGTCTACAGAAGGGTTTTTACTTGAGACCAAAAGCGAAGGTTATGTGGGACGATGGCTTAAGGGAAATGATCGAGGAGAATCCGTTGGAATACTACCTCGACGGGAGCAACCAATCGATGGAGAACAAATATATTTTATCATATCTGAGGATGCATTCATTGTGTTTGAACCATGGTATAGTTTAATATCAAACGTTGTTGAAAGGTTAGTATCAACCCTGGGTATTATTTCGGCAGTGCCTTATATAAACGACTGGCACCCTTCCGACATTTTTGGATATATCACCACAAAGTTTGATTTGATAGGAATCAAGCTCAGCTACCCAATTTTTCTCTTGATCTTCTTTACAATCCTTAAATTGAAGGGCTGGCTATCAAAAGGGTATCTGTATGATACCGCATGTAATATGTCCAACGACAACATAGAATGACATTTAATATGAGCCATAGGGTACCCAAAATTCGTTCTATTATTCTGGTTATCACATTATGGTTAGAGAAACGGTCAATACTAACCACTTCCCGTGTTATCAATCGAATAGAATAAATTAGACCGCCATCCACGCTACGTTCGCGTCCCACATCCTGCACGGCGCTCAGAACATCATCTTGAACTGGTAGGATTCTCACCGTTCAATAAGCACGTGTAGTGATCGGATGGTTCACCGCTTTCGGAGTGAAACAAACGGTGTCGTCCTGCTGAACTTATGCTCTATATCTTGCACTGCCTTCCGTTACTATATCTATCTCAACATTCACCATCCGGATTGAACCGCAGTAAATCAGCTGTGAATGTTTCTATGACACGCTACACCGAGTAAAACACGAGAGCGAGAAGCGGGATCAGCCGTGGGTATAGCCCCGATCGGGTAACGGCTCCCCGTCGATCGTCACGCCGTCCTCGCGGACCCCACCGACGACCGACAGCGGGACCGACGTGGCCGATCGAGCGGCCTCGAGCTCGCCCTCCGGAACCGTCACGACGAGTTCGAAGTCTTCGCCGAAGGTCGTCGCGAGCTCGAGAGCCGCGTCCTCGCCGTCGGTGAGCTCGGAGACGGCGTCGTCGACCGGAACCCGGTCCGAGTCGACGGCAAAGCCACAGCCGGAGGCTTCGGCGAGCTGGTGGAGCGACCGGGCGAGCCCGTCGCTCGAGTCCATCATCGCCGTCGCGTGCGGGGCGAGTGCCAGCCCGGCCGCGACGCGGGGTTCGAACCGGAACAGGTCGTTCGCGCGCTCGAGGTCGCCGCGCTCGAAGAGTTCGATGGCGGCGGCGCTGCGTCCGAGAGTGCCGGTGACGCAGACGACGTCACCCGGCTGTGCGCCGGAGCGGAAGACGGGGTCGTCGGTCCGTCCCAGCGCCGTCGAGACGACCGTAAACTCCTGGTGGTCGTCGAGATCACCGCCGACGTAGGCGGCGTCGACGCGCTCGCAGACGTCGCGTGCGCCCCGGACGAACGCGAGTAGTTCGTCCTCGTCGAACGTGGGTGCAGCGTAGACGGCGACGGCCGCCGTCGCCTCGGCACCCATTGCCGCGACGTCGGACAGTGATGCGCCGACGGTCCGCCAGCCGGCCGTGTATCGGCTCGTCCCCGCGGGAAAGTCCGTCCGCTCGTGGAGCATGTCCGTCGTCAACACCTGTCCGTCGACGACGGCGGCGTCGTCGCCGACCGGATCGAGTTCCGCATCCAGCAGTGCCAGCGCCTCGCGTTCGTCCATACCCGCCGTTTCGAGTCGAGTGCGAAAAACGAACCGAAACGGGCGATCCGATCCAGGCTCGAGACGCAAGTCGGTGTCCCGTCCGAACGGACAACGATGCCCTTAAATGCCGCCGCAGGGAACGAAACGCCAATGGCTACGATGTACGACGTTCCGGCCGAGGACCTCATCGAGGCCCTCGCCGAGGACCTCGCGGATCGACTCGAGGAACCCGACTGGGCCGCATTCGCAAAGACCGGCTCGTCGAAAGAGCTCCCGCCCGAACAGGAAGACTTCTGGGCCGTCCGTGCGGCCAGCCTCCTGCGAAAAGTCGCCGACACCGGCCCCGTCGGCGTCGAACGGCTCGCTACCGAGTACGGCGGCACTAAACGCGGGACGAACCGCTACCAGGTCGCCCCCGACCGCCGCGCCGACGGCTCGCGCAACGTCATCCGGACGATCCTCCAGCAGCTCGAGGAGGAAGATCTCGTCGAGACCGCCGAAGGCGAGGGTCGTCGGATCACCGCCGAGGGTCGGAGCCTGCTCGATGACACCGCTGGCGAGGTCCTCGAAGAACTCGATCGTCCGGAACTCGAACGGTACGCGTAGGCGATTCTGTTCTTCTCTGCGTTCGCGGACACGCCCAAGCTCCGCGTCCACCGGTCCGTAATGGTTTTCCCACCCGATAGGTAACAGTGAGTTATGAGCGAAACGCCCGACGACGACGAACTCGAGGAACTCCGACGCAAGAAGATGGAACAGCTTCAGGAACAGGCCGACCGGCAAGGCGGCGACGGACAGGAAGCCGCCAGACAGCAGGCCGAAGCCCAGAAGAAGGCACTCCTGCGCCAGCACCTGACCGACGACGCCCGCAAACGGCTCAACACCGTCAAGATGAGCAAACCGCAGTTCGGCGAACAGGTCGAACGCCAGGTCGTCGCCTTGGCCCAGAGCGGACGCCTCCAGGACAAGATCGACGACGAGAAGATGAAACAGCTTCTCAACGAACTAAAGCCCGAGGAGAAGAGCTTCGACATCAAGCGACGCTGATGGAGCTTGGACTCCTCTACAGCGGGGGAAAGGACTCGACGCTTGCCGCGCTCGTCCTCGATCAGTTCTACGACGTCACCCTGACGACGGCACATTTCGGGATCACCGACGACTGGAAGCACGCCCGTGACACCGCAGAAGCCGCCGGCTTCGCGTTCGAACGTCTCGAGCTCGAGCCCGACGTCGCCCGGGAGGCCGCCGATCGCATCCGCGAGGACGGCTATCCACGAAACGGCATTCAGCTCGTCCACCACCACGCATTAGAACGGCTCGCCACGGAGGGGTTCGACGCCGTCGGCGACGGCACCCGCCGCGACGACCGCGTTCCGACGGTCTCGCGAGCCCAGGCCCAGAGCCTCGAGGACCGCCACGGCGTCGACTACGTCGCGCCGCTGTCGGGGTTCGGGCGACGTGCCGTCGATCGGCTCGTCGAAGACGCCCTCGAGGTCACCGCCGGCCCGAGTGAGGAGATTCCCCGTGCGGACTACGAGGCCGAACTGCGGGCGTTCATCGCCGAGGAAGACGGCCCGGAGGCGATCCGGGAGTACTTTCCCGATCACGAACAGACCTACGTGACCGACGTCGCGGACGGTCTCAGGTGAGTACCGGAGCCCAGCGCCGCTCCGTTTCGTGTACCCAACCCATTTTGGCTCGCCCTCCCTAGTCCATCCATGAGCGACGACGACGGATCCGAGCTGTCGGTCACGGCGTTCTTCGAGTACTGTCGGACGCAGGCGCGATTGCTCTCGGGGCGGGCCGAGACGATGCGGTCGGACGTCGACGACCTGCTCGAGGAGATCGACGACGATCTCGAGACGATTCGCGGGCGACTCACGGACCACGCTAACGATCGGGAGGGACCGACGGCCGGTCCGGCCGGAACCGACCTCGACGTCACGGAACTCGAGGAGCTCGAATCGACCGTCGAAACCAAACAGGCGCTCGTCGAGGCCAAACAGGCCCGGCTGGCTGCGTTTCAGGAACTCGCCGCCGACTACGCCGACCTCGCCGCGGAACTCCACTCCGAGATCGACGACGGACACGAAGCGATGGAGCGCGTAATCCGCTTCGAACTCGAGCACGATGCCCCCGTCTACTTCGACGATCGGCAGACGGTAGCCGAGGCCGCCGCCGAATCGAACGACCAGCGAGACGAGTAGCCGACTCGAGTTCGAGTGAGACGGGAAGGAAGCATAGAAGTGCGCCGTGCTCGAACCTGTGGCCATGTACGAGCGAATCAAGGGATTTCGTGACTTCTACCCCGGCGAGATGGCCGCCCGCCGGGAGACGATCGACACCCTCGAGGACGTCGCCCGACGGTACGGCTTTCGAGAGATCGCCACGCCAGCGCTCGAGCGGGCGGAGATGTGGACCGACAAAAGCGGCGACGAGATCGTCGAGGAACTGTACGCCTTCGAGGACCAGGGCGGCCGCCACGTCACGCTCACGCCGGAGCTGACGCCAACGGTCGCACGCATGGTCGTCGCCAAACAACAGGAGCTGTCAAAGCCCATCAAGTGGTTCTCGACGCGGCCGTTCTGGCGGTACGAACAGGTCCAGCAAGGTCGCCAGCGGGAGTTCTACCAGACGAACGTCGACATTTTCGGCTCGGCCGAACCCGAAGCCGACGCCGAGGTGTTGACGTGGGCCGCAGACGCCCTCACCGGCCTCGGACTCACCGGCGAGGACTTCGAGTTCCGGGTCTCTCACCGCGACATCCTCGGTGGCGTCCTCGAGACCTACGACGTCGACGTCGACACCGAGGCGGCGATCCGGGCGGTCGACAAGTCCGATAAGATCTCCCGGCCGGAGTATCACGACCTGCTGGTCGACGCCGGCCTCTCCTACGAGCAGGCCGCCGAGTTCGACGAGTTGATCGCCCAGGGCGACCTGGATGAGGTCGTCTCCTTCGCAGACAGCGAACGGGTGAGCGACGCCGTTTCCAACCTCCAGGCCGTCCTCGCGGCCGCCGCGGACCTCGGTGCCCGGGAGTACTGTACGATCTCGCTCGAGACCGCCCGCGGGCTCGATTACTACACCGGCGTCGTCTTCGAGTGTTTCGACTCGACGGGCGAGGTCTCCCGATCGATCTTCGGCGGCGGGCGCTACGACGACCTCATCGAGAGTTTCGGCGGCCAGCCCACCCCCGCGGTCGGGGTCGCACCCGGCCACGCCACCCTCTCGTTGCTCTGTCAGCGCGCCGGCGTCTGGCCCGCAGAGGAGATCACGACCGACTACTACGTCCTGCAGGTCGGCGACACGCGGGAAACGGCAGCCCGAATCGCCCGCGACCTTCGCGAACGCGGCCACGTCGTCGAGACGGACGTCGCCGGGCGGTCCTTCGGCGCACAGCTGGACTACGCCGACTCGATCAACGCCGAGACGACGGTGATCGTCGGCGAGCGCGACCTCGAGAACGACGAGGTGACGGTCAAGGACATGGACACCGGCGACCAGGTCCAGGTGTCCGTCTCCGAGTTCCCAGGTGAGGACGACCGGCCGACGTTCGACGACGTCGCCGAGTAACGAGTGCGAGTACGAGCGCGAAGACGAGTACGGCTCGGAATGTTCCGGCTGCGAGCCGGTACCGGTGCAGCCGGAAGAACGTCGAACTGCCCGCGACCGACTGACCTACCATTAACTACCGGGCCGGTGTACGACGCCCGATGGCCACCAGCCGCCCGAACGTCCTGTTCGTGCTCACCGACCAGGAACGATACGACCTCACTGCGCCCGACGGTCCACCCGTCGAGACGCTGGCGTTCGATCGGCTCTCGAGCGAGGGCGTCCGCTTCGAGCGGGCGTACACCCCGATCAGCATCTGTACGAGCGCCCGGGCGTCGATGCTGACGGGGTTGTACCCACACAACCACGGAATGTTGAACAACTGCCACGAGGAGGACGCGGTTCGGTCGACCCTCCCAACGGACCTGCCGACATTCTCCGAACGGCTCGCCGACGCGGGGTACGACTGCAGCTACACCGGCAAGTGGCACGTCGGCCACGACCGGACGCCCGAGGACTTCGGCTTCTCCTACCTCGGCGGGAGCGACAGACACCACGACGACATCGACGACGCGTTCCGTGCCTACCGCCGGGAACGAGAAACGCCGATCGAAGACGTCACGCTCGAGGACGCGATCTACACCGGCGGCCAGGACGGCACGCTCGTCGCCGGGACGACGCCGGTCGACGTCGCCGACACGCGGGCACACTTCCTCGCGGAGCGAACACTCGAGATGCTCGATCGTCACACCGAGTCGAACGCGCCGTTTTTCCACCGCATCGACTTCTACGGACCACACCACCCCTACGTCGTCCCGGAGCCGTACGCCTCACAGTACGATCCCGACGCGATCGAGCCGTGGGACAGCTACGCCGAGACCTTCGACGGCAAGCCAGCCGTCCACGAACAGTACACCCAGTATCGCGGCGTCGCGGACTTCGGCTGGGAGACGTGGGCCGAGGTCGCCGCGAAGTACTGGGGCTTTCAGTCGTTGATCGATGCGCAGGTCGGGCGCATCCTCGAGGGACTCGACGACCGCGGACTCGCCGGGGAGACGATCGTCGTCCACGCCTCTGACCACGGCGACTTCGTCGGCAACCACCGCCAGTTCAACAAGGGACCGCTGATGTACGAGGACACCTACCGGGTCCCCCTGCAGGTTCGCTGGCCCGGCGTCGTCGACGCGGGAACGACGCGGACCGAACCCGTCTCGCTCGTCGATCTCGCACCGACGTTTCTCGAACTCTGTGACGTCCCGGTACCCGACGGCCTCGACGGGCACAGCCTCCGTCCGCTACTCGAGGGCCAGGTCCCGCTCGAGTGGCGCGACGCCGTCGCCGCCGAGTACCACGGCGACGAGTTCGGCCTCTACAGCCAGCGGATGATTCGGACCGAGCGGTACAAGTTCGTCTACAACGGCCCCGACACAAACGAGCTGTACGACCTCGAGAGCGATCCGGCGGAGCTTCGAAATCTGATCGATCACCCGGAGTACGAAAACGCCAGACGCAAGCTGGCGAGACGGCTCGTCAGGTGGATGCACGAGACAGACGATCCGAACCGGACGTGGGTTCCGGGGACGCTCGACGGCTAGTCGCGTCGTTCCAGAATCCGGTCGACGATCAACCGCGTCGAGAGCAGTTCGCCGTCGTACCGGGGTTCGCGACCGTCGACTCGTCGGACGTCACAGTCGACTCCGCGCTCTTCGAGTTCGGCCTCAATCGCTTCCTCGTCGTGGTGTTGATCGTGACCGAGCGCGATCACGTCCGGTTCGATCTCCTCGATCGGGACGAAGATGTCTTCCTCGTGGCCCAGGATCGCCTCGTCGACGACCTCGAGGGCGTCGACGACGTCCCGTCGCTGTCTCGCATCACAGATCGGGGGTTCCTTGTGATCGACGTTGCTCGAGCGAGCGACGATGACGACCAGTCGATCGCCCATCGCGGCGGCCTGCTCGAAGTAGTGAACATGACCGGGATGGAGCAGATCGAACGTTCCCTGGGCGACGACGGTTCGTGTTCGTGTCTGTGTCCGTGTCATCGTTTCAGTCCCACCCGCGCAGCTCGGCGTCGATGTCCGCCTGCGTGAAATCGAAGAAGTCCTCGGCGTCGGGCAGCTCGACGTCGAGGACGTTCAGCGTCGTCGGCTTTCCCTCGGAGTCGAACGCCTGCCAGTCGTTTCGGCCATAGGGTGCACCGATGATGACGTGGACCGACCCTCTGGTGAACGTCTCGAGGTCGGCGTCGCTCGGACGCAGTACGCCGTTTGGGTGGGAGTGAACGCTCCCGAGTGATTTCACGTCGTTCGGTATCTGACTCGTCTTTACGGTCGCGCTCACGCTGTTTGCTTCCGTGCCCGGGATAACCAAGACGTCGGTGATGACGAGCCCGTCCCGATCCAGCCCCAGTCGCGACGCTTCGGTCCCGCGGAGCATTCCCATGTACTCGTCCGGGTGGGATGCCTCGGAGGACTCGAGCGCGAACTCGAGGGTCTCCTCGGCGATGCCGAGAATCTCGCTCGAGCGAAACAGCGCGTCGAACAGCCCCATACGTTCCGTTCGGTGCTTCCCGTTGCTAAACGTTCCGAAAGCCCTGCCGGCATCGTCACACACGAGCGATACGAACCCTTCTTGGCAAGGGTTATACGCGACCGCCCCAAACAGTTGGCAACGATGTCACGTGATTCTGCCGGCGAGGCCGGCGACGACGGGTATTCCGTCGTCTACGATCTCGATTCCGACTGTACTGCCGAAGACGTCGAGGAGGAGACACCATATCTCGCGGAGATCAACGGTATCGTCGACTACGGCGTCTTCGTCGACCTCTCCGATTCCGTCTCCGGACTCGTTCACGAGTCCGTCCTCGAAGGTACCTATCGCGTCGGCGAAGAACTCGTCGTGGAACTCGAGACGGTTCGAGAAAACGGCGACATGGCGTTCAAACCCGCCGACGTCGACGTCGAGGAGTACACCGTCCGGGAGGTCGGCCACGACTACTCGCTTACCGGCACCGACCGCCTCGAGGCAAACGCCGGCGATCAGATCCACATCGAGGGCGAAGTCGTCCAGGTCAAACAGACCGGCGGCCCGACGATCTTCCACGTCGCCGACGAGCACGGCGTCGTTCCCTGTGCCGCTTTCGAGGAAGCCGGCGTCCGCGCGTATCCATCCGTCGAAGTCGGCGACCTCGTCCGGGTAACCGGCGTTCCGGAACGACGCGATGACTCGTTTCAGATCGAAGTCGACGGCCTCTCGACGCTCGACGGCGAGACCGAAGCCCAGGCTCGCAAGCGACTCGAGGCGGCACTCGAAGACCGGGCGAGTCCACACGACGTCGAGCCGCTGATCGACTGGCCGGCCTTCGAGAAGCTCCGTCCCGACTTAGAGGAGGTGGCTCGCCGTCTCCGCCGGACCGTCCTCGAGGGACGACCGATCCGGGTTCGCCACCACGCCGACGGCGACGGGATGTGTGCCGCCGTCCCCGTCCGGATCGCCCTCGAGCGGTTCATCGCCGACGTTCACGAAAACGACGACGCGCCACGACACCTCGTCAAGCGCCTGCCCGCGAAGGCCCCGTTCTACGAGATGGAAGACGCGACGCGCGATCTCAACTTTGCCCTGGAGGACCGCGAGAAACACGGCCAGCAGCTTCCCCTCCTCCTGATGCTCGACAACGGCTCGACCGCCGAGGACGTGCCGGCCTACGAGACGCTCGCTCACTACGACATCCCGATCGTCGCCATCGACCACCACCACCCCGATCCCGAGGCGGTCGAGGGGCTGCTCGATGCCCACGTCAATCCCTACCTCCACGACGAGGATTACCGGATCACGACGGGGATGCTCTGTGTCGAACTCGCCCGGATGATCTATCCCGATCTCACCGACGAACTCCGGCACATTCCCGCCGTCGCCGGGCTCGCGGACCGCTCGAAGGCCGATGCGATGGACGACTACCTCGAGCTGGCCGCCGAAGAGGGCTACGACGAGAAACGGCTGAAAGACGTCAGCGAAGCGCTCGACTACGCCGCGTTCTGGCTCCGGTACGACTCCGGCGACCGGGTCATCCGGGACCTCCTCGAGATCGACGTCGGCGAGCCCCAGCGCCACCGCGATCTCGTCTCCCTGTTTGCAGACCGCGCCCGAACGGAGGTCGACGACCAGCTCACGGACGCGATGGTCCACGTCGAACACGAGTCGCTCGCAAACGATGCCCACCTCTACCGGATCGACGTCGAGAACTACGCCCACCGCTTTACCTACCCTGCACCCGGCAAGACGACCGGCGAGATCCACGACCGCAAAGTCGAAGAGACCGGCGGTCCGGTCATCACGGTCGGCTACGGCCCCGACTTCGCCGTCTTGCGAAGCGACGGCGTCCGGCTGGACATCCCGACCATGGTCTCGGAACTCGAGGCGGAGGTTCCCGGCGCCGGCGTCTCCGGCGGTGGCCACCTCGTCGTCGGTTCGATCAAGTTCGTCGAGGGCAAACGCGAGGACGTGATCGACGCGCTCGTCGAGAAGATGGCGGCCGCGGACATCGACGAAGAGCTCTCGACTGCGGCACCGATCGACGACTGAGGGCGGTTCCGTCTCGAGTCGCGACGCTCCCGGTCGATCGGACCGAACACGAGGTATCGCCGCGCCACGAGCAGACAAACGACGAGAAAGCCACCGACGACGACACCGAGTCCGATCGGCAGCGGCCACGACTCGCCCTCCCAGTCCTCGTCGAAGACGCCGGCGTAGAACGTGCCGGCCTCCTCGCCGTGTAACACGAGCGCCACCTCGCGGTTGTCGCGAACGGAGGTATTGTTCCAGTTCGGGCTGCCGACGATCGCTTTCTCCTCGTCGATCACCACACCCTTGGCGTGGAGCTTCTCGAACCGACTGCCGGGCTCGACGAGTCTGACCTCGAGTGGTAACCCCTCCTCGCGTGCCGTCCGCTCGAGACGGTCGGCGAGGGCGCGGTTCTCGTCCTCGACGTACCACGACGTGTCGAGTAAAATCCTGACCTCGACGCCGCGGCGAGCCGCCTCGAGGCTCTCCTCGAGCAGCGGAAACGCCGGGTCACCGATCCGGACCTGCTTGATACGGATCGACTCCTCGGCACCGGCGAGTAGCTCCGCGGTCCGGGCCTCGACGTTGTCGGGAGCGAGCAGGACCTCGACGTCGTCGACCGCGACGGGTTCGGGATCGACGCGCTCGGGGTAGGCGCCGTCGCGGTTGCCGTCTTCGACGAACGTCGCCGTCTCGCGGTGGTCTGTCCAGGCCGTCGTATCCCGACCGTCGGCGTCGGCCCGAAAGACGTCCGCCAGGTGGGAAGCCACGGCGGGATCGTCGACGACCACGCCCCAGCCGCGACTGGAAGCGCCCCCGACGCCCGAGGGTTTCCAGTTCTCCGTGAGCACGATCGCGCTGTCGTCGACGACGGCGTACTTGGGATGGTGGTACGTGTAGCGCGCCCCCTCGCCGCCCAGCACCCGGACCGTCACGCCGGCCGCCTCGAGGTCGTCGACTACCCCGCGGGTCCGTTCGGGCGTGCCGCCGACGGGACCACCCTCGAGCAGGACCTCGACGTCGACACCCCGATCCGTAGCCGCCACGAGTTCGTCGGCCACGTCGTCGGAGGTGAACGTGTACCCGGCGAGGAGGATGCGGTCGTCGGCCTCGGCGAGGGTCTCGAGCGGGACCTCCGGCGAGTCAGGGAGCACGAAAGCCGTCACCGCGTCGGCGTCGCTCGTCGCCGGGGAGAGACAGGTCGCCCCGTTCGGCCACCAGACGCCGTCACGGTCGTCGGCCCGGTGCCACGTCTCGGCTGTGGGCGCGCGATCATAGGCGACGGTGTCGACGACGCGTCCGTCTGCCCGGAGTTCGAGTTCGTCTCCGTCGGCTGCGAGCCGGAGGTATCCCTCGAGTTCGACCACGGGGCGGTCGGTCAACCGGTGCGTCTCGTCGGGGTCCATACTGATTGCGACCTGGCCGGAGACATCGTCGGGAACGGATGCGGTCGTGTGACCGTCCGTCACCGTCAGGTTCTCGGCCGCCGCCTCCGGCGGCACCTCGAGAACGAAAAACTCGCCGACGTTCCCCTCGGTCGTCGGGTTCGGATGGAGAGAGAGGATTCGCGGATCGGCGTCGGAGTCGATCGGCGGTAGCTCCGTCGGCCCGTCGGCACACCGAGTCGGCGTATCAGACGCGTCGACGGCAGGCGACGAACTCGGCTGGGCCGTCGTCACGAACGCTCCGACGACGAGCGACGCAGCTACCAGAGCGAGTGTCACACAGAGAGTCGCGACGGCCGGCCCGGAGCGCATTGTCGGGCGTGGCCGCGCCCCCGTACTTAAACGTTCGCCGCCTTCTCGGCTTCGGCCTGGACGATGTAGGAGCAGTCGTCGGCGTACTCGGCGGCGGCCTCGAGCGCCTCGGCGGTGCCGATCCGGTTGAGCGCCCAGGCGGCACTTGCCCGGACGGTATCCTCGTCGTCCTCGGCCAAGACGTCAGAAAGCGGTTCGATGGCGCGGGTATCACCGATCAGACCGAGCGCGCGGGCGGCGTGGCTTCGCACCTCGGGCTCGTCGGCGACGAGCTGGTTCGCGATCGGCTGGATCGCTTCCTCCGCGCCGAGCTCTCCGAGCGCCCTGAACGCGGGTTTCTGGAGCTGAGGGTTCGAATCGACGTAATCGAGCAGCGTCTCGACGACCTCCTCGTCTGCGACGCCGATCTTGCCGAGGGTCTCGATCGCCGCCTCGTCGCGCCGTCCCGCCCGCTGGAGCATCGGATCGATCGCCTCCTCGGGCCCCATCCGTTTGAGCGCCTCGAGACAGTGTTCTTCCATGAACTCAGACCCCAGCGACTCGAGTGCGAGCAGGACCATCTCGACGTTGCCGCGTTTCTCGTGGACTTTCAGTGCGTGCCACTCCGGCGGGAAGTCCTTGACGTGATCGAGCACGTCGTAGTAGCCCTCCCGGCGGAGCTGTTCGCGCACCTCGAGGTCCGTCCACTCGGTCGCGTCGTCGATTCCAGACGCGAGGTCGTCGGTCGCCTCGAGCAGGCCAGCGATCGTCTCGGCGTCGTCGTCGGGATCGAGGTCGGCGTCTTCGACGGCGTCGGCGACGCTTTCGAGAGTGGCATCGAGTCGGTCCGGCACGTCGTCGCCGTCGGCGATCGACTCCGCAATGTCGATCAGGCCGGCGGCGGCGGTCTCGAGGAACGTCTCGACGCTCGCTGTGAGTTGCCCGTGACCCTCCGCCTCGGTCCAGCGGGTGCCCGTGATCTCGCGTCGGGCGTCGTCGACCGCCGAGACGACGTCGTCGGCGTAGGGACCGCGTTGCTCTTCGACGCCGTCCTCGACGTCGTCGATTCCGCTCTCGACGTCGTCGATCTCGTCTTCGACGTCGTCGAGTTCCGCCTCAACGTCCTCGTACTCGGCCTCGAGATCTGCGAGCGGACCGCTCGGCTCCTCGTCTTCCACTTCTTCGTCCTCGTCTTCCTCCGGCTCCGGCAACTCGATCTCGTCGAACCGATCGCGAACCGCGTCGAACTCCTCGCGGACGGTCTCGAGTTCCTCGCGGACGGGCTCGAGGTGTTCTTCGACGTCGTCTAAGTCGTCTTCGGTCTCGGCGGCCTCGAGTTCGTCTTCGACGGGCTCGAGATCGTCCCGGACGGGAGCGACCGTCGGGCGGACGGGTTCGACATCCTCGCGGACGGCCGCGAGGTCTTCGCGGATGGCCTCGATCTCGGACTCGAGGTCGACATCTGCGTCCGTCTCCTCGTCGCTCATCTGCTCACCCGGCGGACCGACGCCGTGGCATTCGTAACCATGCTCATGCTCGTACGGGCACGTGTGAGGAGTATACCCCTAAGCGTTTCCATACTCCGCGTCGGCGATCGACGAGCCGTTTGCCCAGTACAGCCACGGGGCGAGCAACATGTACGCCAGTCCGAGCGTGAGCAAGGCGTACGGAAACGTCCGGCCGGCGAAGTCGGGGATCACAATCGCGAGCACGTGGACGACGCCCATGATCAACGCGTCGCGGGCGAGCAGATCGGGGTATCGGATCGGCGAGACCATCAGATACGCGAACAACGCGGTGCCCCCGATGACGAGCCACGGTTCGGTGACGCCGGCGAGAATTGCGGCCCCGATGATCGTCGCCGCGAGCGTCGTCTGGACGCCCTCGGTGTACTCCGTGGTCGTGTCGTAGGCGGTGTACATTCCGAGCCGGGCGACGGCCATCGCGACGAACGTCGCACAGACGACGCTCACGAGGAGGAACTCGAGTGTCAGCGTCTCGAACCCACCCAGCCCGTCGGTGACGACGACGAACGCGAGGACGGCGGGTGCGATAGCGAACGAGGCGACGTCGGCGAGCGAGTCGAGGTACGGCCCCGCCGGCGTGCCGCCGTACCGTCTGGCGAGGATACCGTCGAGTCCGTCGGCGACCGCCGCGAGCAGGACGAGCCTGGCCGCGAGATGTACGTCGACGAACGCGACGACGACGGCGACGAACCCGAGCGCGGCGTTTGCGATCGTCACCGCGTCGGCGACGCCGAGTCGTCCGACGAACCGGGGCAGCATACTCGCGGATTCGGCGTGGGGTGACCTTACGTGTTTTCGTTTCCACACGCCGAGTCCGCCGTCGATTCCCGCCGTTCGGGAACCGAACCGGGGGCGTTATATCGCGGCCGTTCTAACCCGCGACTATGCATCGGCGCGCCTATCTCGCTGCAGTCGCCGGCGGCGGCTTCGCCGGGCTCGCGGGCTGTACCGCGCTCGGTAGTCTCGGGAATTTCGGCGTCGACAACTACGACATCGGGATGACGCGAAACGAGTTCGTTCCGGACGAGTACGAGGTGACCGTCGGCGAAACCGTCGTCTGGAAGAACACGAGCGGTTCGTTACACACCGTCACCGCCTACGAGGGGAGTATTCCGGACGGTGCCGAGTACTTCGCGTCGGGTGGATACGACAGCGAGGAGGAAGCTCGCGAGGCGTGGCACGACGACTTCGGTGGCGGCTTCGATCCGGACGCGCTGTTCGAACACACGTTCGAGGTGCCGGGTACCTACTCGTATTTTTGTATTCCTCACGAGATGGACGGCCACGGCGCTGTTCGGATGGACGGACTCGTTCACGTCACCGAGTGACGTGACTCCTCGTCTTCACAAACGACGAAACGAATCGAGTGGGTCTAGTCGTCCGCCGTCGCTTCCTCGTCGACGTCGACCGAGGTCGCCTCTTCTTCGGCGACCTCCTCGGGGTGGGCCTCGAGGGTCGCCTTCTGGATCTCGACGCGACGCAGCGGATAGATCGTCTTCGCCTCGCCGTAGATCGCCGAGGAGAGTCGACCTTCGACGACGCCGTCGATAAGTTCCTCGAACGTCCGTTCTTCGGCAGCCGACTCGATCATCTCGACCATCTGCTCGCGGATGGCCTGTTCCTGGCTCGCGTCTGCCTTCTTCGTCGTGAACGCGACCGGCTGGATCTGGACGCGGTAGTCGTCGGTTGTCAACACGGTGACGTAGGCTTCGATCTTCGAGGCACCGCGTCGAACGAGCGAGCGCAGGTAGTCACGGGTCAGCGAGTGAGCCTTGAACTCGGTGTAGGCCGCGTCGCTGCCGACGTCTGTCACCTGGAAGGTAAGTTTCGTGTTGTTCTCGCTGGCGTCGTCGCGCAGGTCGCCAAGCGTCGTCTCGATCGTTCGGTCGAGTACCTGTTCCGGTTCGTCTGCGGGGGTCTCGCCGAGTTCCTCCCGGTCGAACTGCTCCGGGGCGAACACGGTGTACCACCGCTTTTCCTGTTTCGTGCGTGAGACTGATCGTTCGCTCATGAGTGGTCTGTGTCTGTATCGGTGCCGGCGTCCGCCGGCCGGTTCGCGTGCTGTGCCACTGTGGCCGCGACCTCGAGGTTGATCACGTAGTCGTCGATCGTCGAGTGCAGCCCGCCGGTCGTCTCGCGTTCGATCTGCGTGACGACGGTGCCGTCCTCGACGGTCGTCTCCATCTCGTCGGTGTTGTCGGGCGCGATCGCCCGTGCGACGAGTGCAGCGTCGTCGTGGTCCGTCCTGATCGTCGCCGTTCGGGTCATCGCTCTCTCACCGCCGTGATCACGGCCGAGTCGTCCAGCTGTGGGTCGTACTGCAGGTAGCCACGTCGCCGGCCGACGTCGTAGCCGGCTTCGAGTTCACGGGCGACGCCCTCGAGCGCGCTGCCGATCGGCTCTTCACGCGCGTAGAGGGCGGCCTCGCCGTCGCCGACCGCGAGCACGGTCGGTTCCGGCGAGCGATAGTCCGCCACGAGTCGGGCGATCGTCTCGACCGGTCCCTCGCCCGCGTCGACCACGACCAGGCCGTCGTACCGACCCGTCGAGGCCACCGCGAGCGCCTCGTGTGCGCGCCGACCGTGCTCGCGCCAGGCCGTGAGTGCCGCCTCGCTGACGTCGTGGCCGATCGCGAGCGCGACGCCCGTCCCGGATTCGGTCCGGGCCGTCGCCTCGAGGACGTCGGCGTGGCCACCGACCGTCTCGAACGGGGCCGCCGGCGTCACGTGTGGCCCCAGCACTCGAGCGACGGTCTCCGCCGCTTGGCGTCCGGCGTCCTCGCCGCCGACGGTCTCGAGGGCGACGAGCGAGCCGACGCGACGATGCGCGTCGTCGTCACGGTCGCCGAGTGCGAGCGAATCGAGCGTCTCCCGGACCGCCTCGCGGTCGCCGGACCACGGCGCGTGATACAGCGTCGAGTGTGCCAGTCCATCTGCCAGATCGGCAGTCGGGACGGCCACGCCGGGTCGGCGCTCGAGCAACCCGCGTTCGCGAGCGGTCTCGAGCAGCGGTTCGGTCTCGCCAGCACCGGGCTCGACACCCGACGCGAACGCGCCTGCGAGCGCGAGTACGGGATCGGGCTCGACGCCCAGTTCTCGGACGAGCGAGACGGTCTCGAGCGTCGCCGGTCGATCGCCGGTCCCGAGTTGGGGAACGTCGGCGTCAACGGCGCCGATCGCGACGGTCTCGGATGCATCGTCGTGACCGTTGCCGTCTTCGATTCGGTTCGTCCGTTCTTCGATCGTCCGACTGACGGTCACCTGAAACGCCGTCTCGCGTTCCGAAAGTGCCCGTGCGAGCACTCCCGCGGCCGCCAACGCGTCGCCGTCTGCCCGCGACGTGATCCGGACGAAGCCGGCGCTCTCGAGGGCGGCGGATGACGGCGACGTGTGACGACCCGTGGTGGACATCTACTCCTCGAGGATCTCTTTGGCGACGTCGTAGGAGTACGTGAAGCCTGGATCGAGTTCGTTCCCGCGGTAGTACTCCACCAGCCGGCGCACCTTCGATTCGGTGTTCTGGAGTGCGCGTTTGTTCTGGTGGTCCTGGGGATTCTCCTGGACGTGCTCGCGCAGGCGCACGGCACGTTCCATCAGGTTTCGCAGGTCCTCGGGAACGGCGGCTTCGGCGTCGTTCTCTTCGAGGATCTCCGTGATCTTCTTGCCCGTCGCCAGTTTGACGTCGGGGACTGGCGTGCCGGTGACGCCTTCATCACGCAGCTTGATTCCGATCTGGCTGGGATCGTGACCCTGCTCTGCTAGTTCGACGACCCGATCTTCGATCTCGTCGGGGTCGACGTCGCTCCACTCCGGTGGTTCGTCTGCCGTTGGCCTGTCCGAACCGGACGAGCCACGACGGCGGGTATGCATTCGTGCCATGGGTAGAGGATAGGAACCGCACTGACCGCTGTCGCGTGAATCCGGCTCTCGCCGGGTGCACTTCCGCAATCCCAAGCCACGCGAGATAGACGACAGCGGCCCAACGGACCGTCGCCGCCAGAGCGTGACGAAGTCGGATTTGCGGCCGTGCGCTTCCCACCGAGGGGTTTCGGCGACGGCGACTAAAGCGTTCCGGGATGGGGTTCGGCTACCGGCTGGCCTATCTGCCGCTAGACTCGGCCGTAGGCGGTGTCGAGAAAGCAAGAGAATCGACGAGAGACGACCAGCGCCGGCCGATCGCGTCGGTCCAGGATTACGCTTCGGCACCACTGTCGGCGGTGGCACCGACGCGGGCGTCCTCCACTGCGAGCAGCTCCTGGTACCGGTTGCGGATCGTAACCTCGCTCATCTCCGTGACCTCGCTTACCTCCTGCTGGGTGAGGTCGGCATTGGTGAGCCGTCCGGCCGCGTAGATCGCCGCGGCAGCGAGCCCGACCGGCGACTTGCCGCTGTGGAGGTTCTCGCGTTTGGCCCGCTCGAGCAGTTCGCGGGCGCGGTGTTCGGTCTCGTCCTCGAGCGCGAGTTCGCTCGCAAACCGCGGGAGATACTCGAGCGGATCGGCCGGCTGGATCTCGAGGCCGAGTTCCCGGTTGATGTACCGGTAGGCGCGTTTGAACTCCTCTTCGTCGACGCGGGTGACGGCGTCGATCTCGTCGATCGAGCGCGGGACCTGCTCCATCCGTGCGGCGGCATGGAGACTCGCGGTCGCGATTCCCTCGATCGACCGGCCCGGCAACAGGTCCTGCTCGAGGGCCTGGCGGTAGATCACCGAGGCGGTCTCGCGGACGTTCTCGGGGAGACCGAGAGCCGAGGCCATGCGGTCGATCTCGCCCAGCGCCTGTTTCAGGTTTCGCTCCTTGTGGTCACGCGTGCGGAACCGCTCGTTCCAGGTGCGCAGCCGTTGCATCTTCTGGCGCTGGCGACTCGAGAGGGACTTGCCGTAGGCGTCTTTGTTCTGCCAGCCGATGTTCGTCGACAGCCCCTCGTCGTGCATCATCTTCGTCGTCGGTGCGCCGACGCGGCTTTTCTCGTCTTTCTCGGTGGCGTCGAACGCGCGCCACTCGGGACCGCGATCGATCTCGTCTTCCTCGACGACGAGCCCACACTGGCGACAGACCGTTTCGGCCCCTTCGCTCTCGAGGCGACCGCCACACTCCGGACACGTGGTCGTCTCCTCGTGGTCGTGTTCGGTCTCGCGGTGTTCGGTTTCCTGTCGATCCGATTCGGTGCGCTGGTTAGCGCGGAATTTCGTCTGTGTCATGATGAAAGCGGGGATGGAAGGGCGGCGTATCATCGGGCGACCGCGCTCATGTGAGAAGGTCGCCCATCGGCGCTTCGCTTCACTTCACGTTAGGGGCCCACCATTTATAAATGTTTCGCACTATTTGTTGTTCATTATCACGGATAACGCGGCCGAAATCGGGTGATTTAGGCCCTCTTAGCGATGTGGGTGTTTCTGATATATCGATGTGGGGGCGAGATTCAATAGATAAGAACCTGTCGGGGGTCTCGAGCGGTCGATCTCCTGCGGCGAACACCGCTCGTACGGTGGCCGGGGACGTTATCACGCTACGCGTGCAACCCAGTACCATGGTTGCTGAACGTCCACGTGACAGTCGTCACGAGGAGATCGACGCGATTCTGGACGAACGGGACGGTAGCGTGACGGAGACGCGGGACGACGCCGACAAGTACACGGTCGTCGGTGCAGCCCACCGACGAACGTTCGCGAACTGGTTGACGCCTGTCGAGGAACACTTCGTCTGTCACAGAAACGATATCCCCTCAATCGACGAGGAGGCCTGGACCGTCTCGCTCACCGGGCAGGTCGAGGGGTCGGTCTCGGTTGCCGACCTCGAGGAGTCGTACCCGACAGTTGCGGTCGCACACACGATGGAGTGTGCCGGCAACGGTCGCGGCCAGCACCGCCCCGAAACCGGAAGCGTCCAGTGGGAGTTCGAGGCCGCGGCGACTGCGCTCTGGACCGGTACCCCGGTCCGTTCGATACTCCGAGAACACGGTATCGAGTCGCCCGACGGGCGGTGGCTCACGGCGATCGGCGGGGATCCCTCAGACGGCGACGACATCTTCGCACGATCGATCCCGCTCTCGAAGGCGCTCGAGGACTGTCTCCTCGCCTACGAGATGAACGGCGACCCGCTCCCTCGAGAGCACGGCTATCCGGTCAGGTTGATCGTTCCCGGATGGTACGGCGTCAACAGCGTCAAGTGGGTCGAAGAGCTCGTGATCATGGACGAGATGGTGACCGAGGGAGCGCTCGACCGTCCCGGCAAGCACGCATCCTGGCAGCAGGAGTCCTACCGCATTCACCCCGAGGGTGTCGAGCCCGACGCGCAAGCGACGATCGACGAGGTCGACACGTGGGCACAACTTGAGGGCGACGTCAGCTATCCGTATACGTTCGACGCGAACGTCATGTCGCTGATAGGCGCTCCGGACGGGGAGTCGCCCGTCCCGTTCGACCGCGACGGGATTACCGTACGCGGCGTCGCTTGGGCGGGTGACGACGCGGTCGACTACGTAGACGTGTCGACCGACGGCGGCGAGACGTGGGACGAGGCGGAACTGTTCGGTCCCGACTACGACGGAGCGTGGCGACTGTTTCGATACGACTGGGACGTCGAGCCCGGAACGCACGTGTTGTTCTCCCGTGCGACGGACGAACTGGGTCGACGGCAGCCGGTGAGCATCTCCGACCCGGACGCCTGGAACGAGGTGCTCGAAAACGACGAGTACCCCTGGAACGAAGGCGGGTACGCCGCAAACGCTTACGAGCCAAACGGCGTCGAGGTAACGATCCTCGAAGGCGACGACGAGTGATACGGATTGTGTAACCATTTCCCGGGGCAACCGCGAGACGAGTCGCGGTCGCTGAAACGGACTTTCAGCAGTCAGCATGCGTCATGACGTTCTAACCCGTACCGACGGGACCGCCGGGTCCGGCCGACCCGAGCGATCACCGACACGTAGAACGTGTCGTCTATCAACCACATCTATAACGAAGTCGGAAGAGATGCGTGACGGAACGTCCGTTCACTGCAGCTTCGTCTCGAACCAGTCTGCCGCCACCTCGGCGACCTCTTCGAGCTCGCCCGCTCCTTCGAAGAGGTGTCCGGCACCCTCGACGACGTGCAGTTCCCGCTTACACTCGAGTCGATCGTGAGCCTCGCGATTGAGCCCGAGAACCTCCGTGTCCCGCCCGCCGACGATAAGCAGTACCGGTGCTGCGACCTCCTCGAGGACGTCTGACGCGAGATCGACCCGTCCACCGCGAGAGACGACAGCACCGACGTCCTCGTCGACACGCGCTGCGGCTCGCAGGGCCGACGCAGCGCCGGTACTCGAGCCGAAGTATCCATACCGAAGGTCGCCGGTATCGTTACGCTGACTTACCCACTCCGTTACGGAAACTAGTCTGTCGGTCAACAACGGGATATCGAAACGATTCTCGCGGCTCTGATCTTCTCTCTCGGTGAGCAGATCGAACAGTAACGTCCCCACTCCTCGCTCTCTAAGGACTTCGGCGACGTAGTTGTTGCGTGGACTCTTCCGACTGCTGCCGCTACCGTGGGCGAAGATTACGAGTCCGCGTGCGTCGTCGGAAACGATGAGTTCACCCTCGAGTTCGACGTCGTCGACCGGGATGGATACCAGACTGTCGCTGGACATACGTCCGTGCTACGACAACTGTTGTCTTAGTGCCCAGCGGTATCAGTTACCACAGGCGATGGTCACCGACACTGTAACTGTTCTATACGTGACCACAGTATGTAACTTCGGACACACTATCACCTTGATATGATAGAGTAACGCGATACGGAGGGCTGTCAATATCGGTCCTGACTTCGATATACAAAAGGCCACACAGCCACAGCTGTGGCTGTGTAGGGCCGTAGATAAGTATGAAAGTATGAGTGGAGGCGGCGAACCAGCGTTTCCAGAGGGTCTCCCACTCCAGTACTTGCCGGAACGCTGGCGGGCTTATCTTCCGTGTTCGGGATGGGTACGGGAGCGCCCCGCCGCTGTGGCCGCCCGAACGCCGATCGACGGAATCGAACCGTCGCCACTCCAGTATCGGTCTCTCTCCGCCACAACCGTGTCGTACGTGTAGTCCAGTCTGCGCCTGGACCCGTTTCCGGGTCATGATCCATGCGGTATGAATGGTGGCTCGATCTGTTAGTGCTCGCGGGCTCAACGCCTCGTTGCCTTGGCGCGTACACCCCGAGTCTATCGACCTCCTCTTCTAGGAGGGATCTCAGGTGGTTCCTCGTTTCCAGGTGGGTTTCCGGCTTAGATGCGTTCAGCCGTTACCCCGTGGTGCGTCGCTGCCCGGCACGTGCTCTCTCGAACAACCGGTACACCAGTGGCACCCATTCGTAGTTCCTCTCGTACTATACGAACGTTCCTGTCAGGAACCGTAACACCCCCAATAGATAGCAGCCGACCTGTCTCACGACGGTCTAAACCCAGCTCACGACCTCCTTTAATAGGCGAACAACCTCACCCTTGCCCGCTTCTGCACGGGCAGGATGGAGGGAACCGACATCGAGGTAGCAAGCCACTCGGTCGATATGTGCTCTTGCGAGTGACGACTCTGTTATCCCTAAGGTAGCTTTTCTGTCAGCAATTGCCCGCAACGAGCGGGCTAATTGGTTCGCTAGACCACGCTTTCGCGTCAGCGTCCGTCGTTGTGCCGGACACTGTCAGGCTCCCATGTGCTCTTGCGCTCTCTCCCGCGTCTCCGACGCGGGTGAGGGAACCGTGGGGCGCGCCCGATATCTTTTCAGGCGCGTACCGCCCCAGTCAAACTGCCCGGCTACCGGTGTCCTCCTCCCGGAGTGAGAGTCGCAGTCACCATCGGGTAGTATTTCAATGCTGCCTCGGTGACCCGCTGGCGCGGGTACCTGTGTACTGGCTCCTACCTATGCTGCACAATGGCGACCACGTCTCAGCGACAGCCTGCAGTAAAGCTCTATAGGGTCTTCGCTTCCCCTTGGGGGTCTCCAGACTCCGCACTGGAATGTACAGTTCACCGGGCCCAACGTTGGGACAGTGGCGCTCTCGTTGATCCATTCATGCAAGCCGCTACTGAAGCGGCAAGGTACTACGCTACCTTAAGAGGGTCATAGTTACCCCCGCCGTTAACGGGTCCTTCGTCCTCTTGTACGAGGTGTTCAGATACCCGCACTGGGCAGGATTCAGTGACCGTACGAGTCCTTGCGGATTTGCGGTCACCTATGTTGGTATTAGACAGTCGGAGCGCCCGAGTCACTGCGACCTGCCCCGAAGAGGGCAGGCATCCCTTCTTCCGAAGGTACGGGACTAACTTGCCGAATTCCCTAACGTCGGTTGCTCCCGACAGACCTTGGCTTTCGCCGCCACGAGTACCTGTGTCGGTTCTCGGTACGGACAGTGTGCTCGCCTTTTCACGGGCTCTCGGTTGACCTGACTTGCGCTATCCAGCCATTCGCTCGCTTCCTGCCATTACGGCTTCCACGAACTTCGACTGTTCGACCGGGCGATGGCCCGGCTCAGGCGGCCCCAAAGCGTCGGCTTTGAGTGCACACTGGCACAGGAATATTAACCTGTTTCCCTTTCATCAGCTTCGACTTACGGGCTGATTTAGGACCGGCTAACCCTCAGCTGATCAGCAGTGCTGAGGAACCCTTACTCGTTCGGCCGTCGGGGGTCTAACCCGACTCACGCTGCTACTATGACCAGGATTTTCGTTACTGAACGGTCCACACGACCTCTCGGCCGTGCTTCCACCCGAACAGAACGCCAACCTACACGATCACCCGGTAAAGGGTGCGGCTAGGTCTCGGTGGTGGACTTGAGCCCCGATCATTTTCGGCGCCCCGAACCTCGGCCGGTAAGCTGTTACGCTTTTCTTAGAGGGTAGCTGCTTCTAAGCTCACCTCCCGGCTGTCTAGGGCTCGGGACCACCTTCGATCGCACTTAGTCCACACTTGGGGACCTTAACCCAGCTCTGGGTTGTCTCCCTCACGGTACACAGGCTTACCCCGCATACCGGACTCCCTGCGTCGACGGCGTCCGTAGGTTCGGAGTTGGACAGGGGGGCGTACTCCTCTCGGAGTACGGTCCCCCAATCCGTCGCTCTACCCCACGGACTACCTCGGCAGAGGTCATGCTTCGACATGTTTCGGTTGGAACCAGCTGTGTCCGGACTCGATGGGCCTTTCACCCCTAGACGTAGGTCACGCGAGGGTATTGTAGGACACCAACGCTAACAGGCCTCCACGCACCTTTCGGCACGCTTCACCTTGCCCACGCCTAGATCGTCCGGTTTCGGGTCGTGTCCGATTGACTCCCCGCGCTTGAACACGGCGGCCCTCGCAATGCTGCGGCCATGTCGGTTTCCCTGCGCCTTCCCCGATGATCGGGTTAGACTCGCCAATCAGACACACTCCCTGGTTCGTTTTTCAAAACGTACGACGGAACACCGGCTTCCCGATCTTCCTACTGTACCCTCGCGGGTAGGTCGTTTTGATCGGGACCTTGTATGCCCCGTCGTTCCATCGCCAACTGATTTCACGCCCTATTGCACCTCCCTTCGTGGGGTGCTTTTCAGCGTTCGCTCACGCTACTTGTTCGCTATCGGTCTCGAGGAGTGTTTAGTCTTCGCGGTCGATGCCCGCGAGATTCACGAGGGATATCCAACCCCCGATACTCTGGAGCTGACGCGTCCCGTACTACGCTTCACTACGGGGTTGTCACC
The DNA here is from genome assembly GCF_030273315.1 of Natrialbaceae archaeon AArc-T1-2. Taxonomy (NCBI): domain Archaea; kingdom Methanobacteriati; phylum Methanobacteriota; class Halobacteria; order Halobacteriales; family Natrialbaceae; genus Natrarchaeobaculum; species Natrialbaceae archaeon AArc-T1-2. Next base: position 2,876,037 of record NZ_CP127174.1, read on the forward strand.
CTGTTTCACGCTCCGTTCCAGGAGACTTCGTGAAGCGGTTCGAGGAGTGGTTGTCAGTCCGAACACCACATTGCCCGAAGGCTTCGGTTTGGACTGTGTCGCGTTCACTCGCCGTTAGTAACGACATCGCGATTGCTTTCTTTTCCTGCCGGTACTGAGATGTTTCAATTTCCGGCGTTCCCCATTGCGCGAAGCAATTGCGGTGGGGATTCCCATTCGGAGATCCTCAGTTCTTTCCCTCCGTGCGGGTCCCTGAGGCTTATCGCAGCTTGGCACGTCCTTTATCGGCTCTCGAGCCGAGCGATCCACCAGCTGGCACAGTAGCCACGTTCGACGGATCGGCGTTGCGACGAAGTCGCAACGATGTAGTGACCCGGGAACGGGTCCAGTGGACGCCTGGACTACACGTACACACGGTCTCATCCGCACGCCAGTAGACAGCTGGCCTGCATTAACCCTTCCCACCCGCGTTTACACGGGGTGGTGCATCGGTTCTGTCGTACCCAATCGTCGCGCCGTCTCCCACTTAAGGGGAGCGATTCGACGACGGGCCGAGACATGGACCCACTGGGAGTCGAACCCGGGGCGACCGCCGTCGGCGGCGGTCGCCCTTCCAGTCAGGTATGGGTCCAGCCCGCTCGCGTTCTCGTACAGAGCGAGCGGGAACGAGGTGTGAGCCCTGGTAGTTCAAAGGTGCCCGATCGGCCTACGGGTGGGCGACCGAACGTGGTGGTGTGGCACAACGGGCCACGAGTGGTGGGCTGGGGCGACGCCCCAGTCCCGGGCTGTGGAGGTGATCCAGCCGCAGATTCCCCTACGGCTACCTTGTTACGACTTAAGCCCCCTTGCGAAGCCCAGATTCGACCCCGATCGGGGCCTCATCCGGACCTCACTCGGGTGCTTTGACGGGCGGTGTGTGCAAGGAGCAGGGACGTATTCACCGCGCCCTTCTGAGGCGCGATTACTACCGAATCCAGCTTCATGCGGGTGAGTTTCAACCCGCAATCCGAACTACGACCGAGTTTCGGAGATTAGCGTCGCCTTTCGGCGTGGCATCCCACTGTCTCGGCCATTGTAGCCCGCGTGTCGCCCAGCACATTCGGGGCATACTGACCTACCGTTGCCCGTTCCTTCCTCCGCTTTGGCAGCGGCAGTCCTCCTAATGTACCCAGCTACCACAAGGGTACTGCTGGCAATTAGGAGTGCGGGTCTCGCTCGTTGCCTGACTTAACAGGACGCCTCACGGTACGAGCTGACGGCGGCCATGCACCTCCTCTCAGCAGGTCAGGTAAGCTCATCACACTGACCGTCACTCCTGCTGTCGATGCTGGTGAGATGTCCGGCGTTGAGTCCAATTAAACCGCAGGCTCCTCCGGTTGTAGTGCTCCCCCGCCAATTCCTTTAAGTTTCATCCTTGCGGACGTACTTCCCAGGCGGTCTGCTTCACGGCTTCCCTACGGCACACCACAGGCTCGTAGCCTGTGGCACACCTAGCAGACATCGTTTACGGCTCGGACTACCCGGGTATCTAATCCGGTTCGTGACCCGAGCTTTCGTCCCTCACCGTCGGATCCGTCTTCCAGAGGCGCTTTCGCCACCGGTGGTCCGTCCAGGATTACGGGATTTCACTCCTACCCCGGACGTACCCCTCTGGTCTTCCGGTCCCAAGCCAGGCAGTTTCCGCCGGACGCCCGCACGTTAGGCGTGCGGATTTCCCGACGGACTTGCCCGGCCGGCTACGGACGCTTTAGGCCCAATAATAGCGGTCATCACTCGAGCTGCCGGTATTACCGCGGCGGCTGGCACCGGTCTTGCCCAGCTCTTGTTCCACGACCACCTTACGGTAGTGAAAAGCGAGGACTGTATGCCCTCGCACTCGGAGTCCCCTTATCGCACTGTCGTGCAGTGTAAAGGTTTCGCGCCTGCTGCGCCCCGTAGGGCCCGGTATCTTGTCTCAGATACCGTCTCCGGGCTCTCACTCTCATGACCCGTACCGATTACTGGCACGGTGGGCCGTTACCCCACCGTCAACCTAATCGGCCGCAGCCACATCCTATGGCGCGAAAGCGTTTCGGACTCGACCCATTCCAGGGGTCGAGTCGTATGCGGGATTAGCCTCAGTTTCCCGAGGTTGTCCCGCTCCATAGGGTAGTTTGGCCACGTGTTACTGAGCTATCTGCCACGAGCCTGAACTCGTGCGACTAGCATGGCTAAATCGGACTCCAATAGCAATGACCTCCGGCAGGATCAACCGGAATGCTATCTCCCCGTGAAGGGGAGGGTTTGGCGGTGAATGTAGATACACACTCACACAAATGGTCCACGTTCGGTGATCGACCCACGATCGCGAACCGATCGGGCGTCACCGAACTACCAAGGCTCACATCAGATCCCATCTGTACGGAAGACCGCAGGGGTGGGATCCTCATCGACTGCGTAACTAAACAGAGTGGCTGGTTAGTACTTAAGGCCTACGAACCTTGGCTCCAGAGGTAGGTAGTCACAAACAGGTTCGGATTGGCCGGCGAAGCCTGCGTAGAGAGCGTACTCGCCCGCACATACTCACTTCCAAGGCGTTCCGACGGCTTCGGCCTGAATCGCGTGGCCGACGCGGAGCCGGCAGTCCGCCGTCGGCGTCGCGATGCAAGCGAGGACGAATCCTCGGTTTCGGGCTTCGGGTTTCAGTGCTCGAGGCGGTTCGCAGTACTCGAACTCCCCACCGAGCAGTCGTGCAGTGCAGGTTCCACAGGCTCCATACAGACAACCGTACGGGATCGAGACGCCAGCGGCATTGGCGGCGTCGACGACGGTCTCGCCCGGATCGACGGCGAGTACCTCCACGCTGCCGTCGGCTCGGACGAGCGTGACGGCGTGGGTCTCGTCCGTCGGGTCGTCTACGTCGTCCGGTCGGTCCATCACTGCCAGACGTCGCTGGTACAGTCGCCGCCGGGCCAGCGGATCTCGTGGGCGCGGGCGGGGCCGCCGGGAGCCTCACCGAAGTCGACCAGAAACTCCTCGTCGAGTTCCATCCGTCCTTCCTCGGGGTAGACGTTGGCTTTCAGCATGAGCGACCCCTCTTCGGCCATCTCGGGGTAGAACTGGTTGTCCCACGAGGAAAACAGCGAGGTGGTCCAGTACAACCGCTGGCCGTCCCGGGAGAGCTGGAGCATCTGTGGCGCACCGCGGATCTCGGTGCCCTGAACCACCTGGCGGTCACCGAAGAGCCCGCCAGCCCAGATCCGGTCGACCAGCCGGGGATTACCCATGTCGCTGACGTCGTACATCCGGACGTCGCCGTGGAGCCAGTTCGAGAAGAAGAGGTACTGGTCGTCGAGCGAGAGCACGATGTCGGTGATAAGCGGCGGCACGGGCATGTCCCAGTCGGGGTGTTCGCGAGGTTCCTCGTCGATGACGACGTCCCAGTCCCACGTTCCCTCGCTTTCCTCATAGAAGTGGATCATGTTCGAAGACAGCGCTGCGCCGACGTAGCCCTGGGTCTCTTCGGGATTGTGACTCATCCGCACCTCGAGTGGTATCTGTCCGTCCTCGCCGAATGCGAGCGTCTGGACGTGCTCGCGTGACTCCCAGTCCCAGATGTGGAGGCTGTCGCCGTAGTTGCCGTCCTCGACGTCATCGAGGTCGAAGCCGGGATAGTACGTTTCGGGTGCGGCCCACTCGCTCGAGACCAACACGTTGTGCCGGGGCTGGTACCAGTAGTCGTAGTTCATCGCCATCTCGCCGCGGTCGGCCTCCCAGCGGCCGTCGATGCTGAAGTCCTCCTGGTCGAGCTGGAGGAAGCCGCCGGGGAGTTCGCCGTCGGCGTTCCCGAGCATGCTGATGATGATCTTCCCGCCGGGGACGCAGTGGACGGTGTGGGGTGCCGAGAGGTCGTACTCGAAGACCTCCTCGGGTTCGATCACCCGAACCATCTCCGGATCTCGTGGATCCTCGACGTCGATAATGTGGATGCGCGAGGAGCGCTGTCCGGGGACGACGAGGTACTGCCGGGCGAGGTCGCCGACGTGACAGGACGACGAGCAGGCGTTCCAGCCGAAGTGGTGTAGTTCGTCGCCTCGGTTCGGCATCTCGACGACGTCTACCAGTTCGCTGTACGTCTCGGAGTCGGGATCGAGGTCGACGACGCCGACGACGTCGTGTCCTTCCGTCTCCATCCCGACGCGAGGTGCCATCACGTACGCCGTTCGTTCACGACCGGACTCCGTCCGCATAGCTGCAGGCGTCGGATAGCCGGGTCCGCCGACGTCCGGGTGCTCGTGTTCGTGGTCGTGGTCGTGGTCGTGGTCGTGGTCACCTGTGTGATCGTGTGTCTCGCTCATACGCTGACCCTCGTCCCGAAGTACGACACTAGCTACCAAGGGGTTTTTTCCGAGATACACGAACTGTACCGATAGGAAACGTATTTGTGTCTCCGTTGGACGGAACGGTTCGAGTATCGAGAGCGTACCAGACAACAACGTGATACAATTCTGTTCGGCGGCCACTATCTGGACTCGAAACGGACAATAGACCGCTCTTAACTAACGGCCGACAGTTCCCTGATAGGTGTATGTCCGACGCATTCCGATTGCGACCGATTTCCGGGGGTGGTGTCGATGGCATCTGAGACGTGGACGGGTCGATCAGTCGCTGTGCCGGCCGTCTCTGCACCCAGCACTGTCGCGTGTCTGCGCTCTCTCGGACGGCGTGGGGTTCGAACGATCGTCCTCTCGGACCACGAGACGACCCCCGGGTCGCGATCAGCGTACTGTGACGAGAACGTACCGGTTCCATCGCCACACGACGATCTGATCGCGTACCGGGACGCGTTGCTTTCGGTCGCGATGCGTCCGGACGTGGCGACGATCATTCCCGTCCGTGACGTAGACGTCTACGTCCTCTCGAAGTACAGAGATGCATTCAGCGAACACGTCTACCCGCTCTGGCCGACTCTCGACACTCTCGAACACGTCCAGGACCGCATCAGGCTGTTCGAAACTGCCGACGAGGCCGGCGTCGTAACGCCGACGACCGGATTGCTCGAAGACGACACCGAGTGGGACCGCGAGTGGATCGTCAAAGCGCGCTACTCGATCCTTACGAACGAGTACGTCGACCATTACGCGCCGGCCCAGTACCGCGATCCACCCAAAACCGAGTATCTCCGTCCCGGCGTCGAGCCTGACGTCGAGCGGCTCCACCGACGAATGGGACACGTCCCGCTGGTCCAGGAGTACGTCCCGACGACCGACGAGTACGGTTTCTTCGCCCTCTACGAGCATGGAGAACCGGTCGCGACCTTCCAGCACCGTCAGCGCCGGGGCTACAGTTACGCGGGTGGCGCGAGTTCGTTTCGCGAGTCGGTCAGCATTCCCGCGCTCGAGGACGCTGGACGGAGCCTACTGGATCGACTCGAGTGGCACGGACTCGCGATGGTCGAGTTCCTGCGTGACGACACGACCGGCGAGTTCAAGCTGATGGAGATAAACCCCCGCTTCTGGTCGTCGCTGCCGTTTTCCGTCCAGGCTGGAGCCGACTTTCCGTACTACTACTGGCTGCTCGCGACGGATGAACGAGAGCGGATCGACGACAGCTACGAGCCCGGCGTCGCTGGACACCTCCTCCGGGGAGAACTCCTCCATCTGCACTCCGTGCTCACCGACGACGTCGAGCTCGTGGAGAAACCGTCCGTTCCGGAGACGGTCGGCGAGATCCTGTGGTCGGTCGTGAAGCATCCGCGGTTCGACTACGCTCGCCTCGACGACCTGCGACCGTTCGTTCGGGATCTACTCAACGCCTACGGTGAGACGAGAGCGAAGTACCGCCCCGAGCGAAGCGATCCCGAGGAGTCAAACCCGAACACCGACGCACTCTCGGAGCCGGACGAGACAGGCAACCCCGCGGACGGCAGCGTCTCCGTCGACTGACCGGAAAACCGTGATCGGCTACCGGGTTCGAGTCGCTACTGGGAGACGAACGCCAGAACGTGTCCGTCGGGATCGGCGACCACGACCCGATCCGATCCGCGCTCGAGCAGTCTCACCCGCTCTTCGACCGCCTCGAGCGCTGTCTCCGGCTTCGGCGTCTCGAATCCGAGGTCGACGTGGACGCCGCCTCTGGCGTCGGCCAGCCCGAGCTGAGGTTCCCAGAGTTCGAGGTCGACAGGACCGGTCATTCGGACGCGAGTGCGTTCGTCGCCCCGATCGACCGTCTCGAACCCCAGGTCAGCGTAGAACGCGCGTGCGCGCTCGAGGGATTCGACCTCGAGGACGACCTCGAAGATCCCGTCGATCCCGGGTCCCGTAACCTCGCGTTGGCCGAGTTCGACACAGTTGCCGTCGGGATCGTACAGGTACAGCGACCGCGCGGATCCGAACTGAAACTCCGTTAGGTCGTACTCGTCGGCGAGTCGGTCCCACCAGTCGTCGTACTCGCCGGCCGGGATCGAGAACGCGAAGTGGGTGTGCAACCCCCCACGGGGGATCCCGTCGGATCGACGGCAGACGAACGCAGTGTCGCCGGCCTCGAAGCGGACCTCGCGGTCGGTCGCTTCGCGTACCGATAGGTCGAGCGTCTCCTCGTAGAACCGACGGGACCGCTGGAGGTATTTGACCTCGAGGGCGAGCCAGGCCAGGCCGGTCAGCATACCAGTGGATACTCGCGGGAGCGACAAAGAGGCGTCGGGACGGTATCGCCCCGACGCGTGTTTATGATGCTCGTCGTCGTAGTCGTCTCCATGACACTGCGAGTAGACGAACGCGCGACCGACGTCAGAGAGATCGATCGCTTCGAAGGCGGCGTCGGCTGGATCGCCCACCCCGAGGAGACGATACAGCGAGCGAGTCACGCCCTGGCCGTCGACGACGAGGTGTGGGTGATCGATCCCGTCGACGCCGACGGGCTGGACGAGTTACTCGCGGAGTTCGGTGAGGTCGCCGGCGTCGTCGTCACGTTCGATCGGCACACGCGCGACGCCGCGACCGTCGCCAACCGCCACGGCGTGTCCGTCTACCTCCCGAGCTTCTTCGAAAACGTCGCCGAGGGGATCGACGCCCCGATCACTCGCTTCGGAGCCGAACTCGACGAGACGGGCTTCGAGGTCCACGTCCTGCAAAACAACCGCTTCTGGCAGGAGATCGCACTCTACGACCCCGACGAGCGAACACTCGTTGTCCCCGAATCCGTCGGCACGGCGGCGTACTTCCTCGCCCGCGGGGAACGTCTCGGGGTCCACCCGATGTTGCGCGGGTTTCCGCCGCGTGATCTGGCCGGGTTCGATCCCGACCGCGTACTCGTCGGCCACGGCGAAGGGGTGTTCGCCGCCGCCTCGAGCGCGCTCCGGTCGGCGATCGACGGCTCCCGACGGCGGATGCCGGCGCTGTACGCGAAGACTCTGCGGACGTTCCTGCCGGTGTGACTCGATCACGGTCGACGGCCGAACGCTGCCGCCAGGCCATACATCTAACACTCACGCGTGTCTATGACAACTGTGATCTACGTAACGCGCGGCCTCGTCGACGTCTTGCTCGATCTTGCGAGCGACGCCGATCCCGACGACGTCACGACCGGTCTCTCGGTGACGCCGGCGGGCGAACTCGAGGGAGCTGGGCGACTCCCTCCGGAGACGCCCGTGTTCACGGACTTCTACCTGCCGGATCCAGGTAATTCGGTGAACGCCGTCTTCGGCGTCGACCTCTCGACGCCCGCTCGCCAGATTCAGGGTCGGTTCGTCTCCCACCCCGTCGGTGAACTGGAAGTGACGAAACGCGATCACCTCGCGCAGGTCGTCTTCGTCGCCGTACCACCGTGGGAACCCGACGAAGACTCCTTCGGTGCGTTCGATCGGGCAGGCGAGCGACAGCCACTCGAGATCGTCGACGCCCGGCCGCCAGAACGGTCGCTATCGGACCGGGACGGTCGGTGACGGCGGTGCCGGTCAGTCGAGATAGCCGAGCCCTTTCAGCTGCTCTGTGATCTCCTCGAACTCCGCTTCGGTGAGTTCGCCCGATTGCTGATGTTGGATGACGATGCTCCGCAAGAGAAATCGCACGAGGTCACTCGTGCTCTGGAAGCTCGTCCCCTCGATCGTTTCGTCGACGCGATCAGCGAGGTCTTTCGGGATCGAGACGGTCGTGTACTCGGTCATACTCGAGTATTCTCGGAGAGATACGTGAACCTGTCCCTGCTCGAGTGAGAGTATCGACTCCACAGTGATTTTTGTAGGGGGGCACTTACGTGTCCCTATGGGAGTCCGGCCACCATCGAACGACGACGACGACGAGCCCGACAGCGTCGAGTTCGGCATCGCAGCCGTCGACGCGACGCTTCGACGATCCGACCTCACCTTTCCGGCCACCAGAGACGACGTCGCAGCAGAACTCGGTCACGAACGTATTCCGTACGACGTCCACGGTAACGACGTCGCACTCGGCGAGATCCTCGCGGAGGTCGATCAGGATCAGGATCGCTTCGAGAGCCGCCAACAGCTCTTGAACGCGCTCCATCCGGAGTTCGAGGAGTACCGCAAGAATCACTCCGGTGGCGTCGTAAAGCAAGTGCGGTCGCTACTTCCGTTCTAGTCCCGGTCGTTCGTGTTCGTCTCCCGATCGCGCTTCGTCTCGCGTCGTAACCGATCCAGCCGCTGTCGTTGTTCACGGTGCAACGTGACGATCATATCGGAGAGAACGCCGAACATCACGAGCTGAACGCCGAGTAAGATTCCAGCCGCCGAGACGACGGCCAGCACCTCGTGGCTGATGCCGTACTGGAGGTATCGGTAGAGCACGTAGGCGGCGATCGCGGTCCCCGAGAGGATACCGGAGACGCCGACGCTGCCGAAGTAAAGCAGCGGGTTGTTCGTCTTCGCGAGCGAGTACAGCGTGAGCGCGATCGTCCCGCCGTCCCAGATCGGGTGCAGGTTCGTCGTCGAGTCCTCCGGCCGGGCGCGGTAACTGATCGGGACGACGGTCGTGTCGATCCCGTTTTTCACACACTCGACGGCGAGTTCGGTCTCGATCGTGAATCCGTCGGACGAAAGCGAGAGCCGCTGAAACGAGTCGGTCGTAAACGCCCGATAGCCCGAGAGGATGTCCTCGAAGGCCGCGCCGTGGACGAACCGAAACGCGCGGTTTATCACCCGGTTGCCGAAGCCATTGAGCGCGCGCATGGCGTCGTCGTCCATGTCCGCGAATCGATTACCGATGACGTGTTCGTACCCCTCGGCGAGCGGCTCGAGCATCGTCTCGGCGTCGGCCGGATCGTAGGTCCCGTCGCCGTCGACCATCAGAACGTACGGCAAATCGACGTACTCCATGGCCTCCCGGACGGCCTGTCCTTTCCCCGAGCCCGACTGTACCAGCACGCCCGCACCCCGCTCGCGTGCGATCTCGCGAGTAGCGTCTTCGGAGTCCCCGTCGACCACGAGAACGGTCGTATACCCCTCCTCGTGGAAGCCGTCGATCACCTCGCCGATGGTCGCTTCCTCCTCGAGCGTCGGAACGAGAACGCAGACGTCGTCAGGAGAGATATCGCGCGGCTCGTCGGTCATGGTGAGGACCTCCGTGTCCGCGCGAATCGCGTCATGCTCCATCGAGTGATCATTCGCCCGTCGGAGCCGAAAAGGCTACTGATCTGCCACGAGAGCGCCGTCCGAGCCGCGTCTCGTCGGTCGTCACCACGTCAGTCCCTCGTAGACCTCGAGGTCGGCCGGATCGACGCCGATTCGTCGCCCGTCGACGACGACCCGGCGGGCCATCCCCTCGACGTCGAGGTCGTCGAACTCCGGCCAGCCGGTGGCGACGACCGCACCGTCTGCACCCTCGAGAGCGGCGATTGCCGAGTCGGCGTACTCGAGGTCGGGGTAGTCGGGCCGGACGTTCTCGATCGCGACGGGATCGTAGGCGACGACGGTCGCGTCGCGCTCTCGGAGATGCTCGATCACGTCGAGCGCTCTCGATTTGCGGACGTCGTCGGTGCCGGGTTTGAACGAGAGGCCCAGGACGGCGATCCGTGCGCCCTCGAGGTCGACGTGATCGCCGAGGAGGGAAACGAGCCGGCGGGGTTGCTCGTCGTTGACCGCGACGACGGCATCGAGCAGGACAGGATCGTAGCCCTGTTCTCGTGCGCCCGCGCGAAGCGCGTTGACGTCTTTCGGGAAACAGGAGCCGCCCCAGCCCAGTCCCGACCTGAGAAAGCGTTCTGAAATCCGCTCGTCGAGTCCGACGGCCTCGAGCACCTCGTAGGCGTCCGCCCCGTAGGCTTTCGCGACGTTGCCGAGTTCGTTGACCAGCGACACCTTCGCCGCGAGGAAGGCGTTGTTGGCGTACTTGATGAGCTCGGCCTCGCGAATCCGGGGTTCGACGAGGTGGGTGTCGTCGTCGAGAATCGGCGCGTACAGCTCCCGAAGCGTCGCGGCCGCCGCCTCGCGTTCGGTTCCAAGCACCACTTTGTCCGGCTCGAAGAAGTCGGCGACGGCGGTGCTCATCCGGAGGAACTCGGGGTTCATCGCCAGCTCGAGATCCTCGCCAACCTCCTTGCCCGACCGATCGGCGACGATCGGACCGACGACGTCCTCGGTGGTACCCGGCAGGACGGTGCTCTTGACGACGACGAGGTGGTCGCCGTCTTTCTCGGCGAGGGCGTCGCCCAGCGACTCGACACCCGCTTTCATCACGGCGAGGTCGAGGCTGCCGTCCTCGCGCTGGGGCGTCGGGAGACAGAGCATTGTGAGGTCGGTCTCGGCGACGGCGTCGTAGTCGGTCGTCGCCCGGAGCCGCGTGCCTGCGTGTGCGTCGATGCGGTCGGCGAGGCCGGCCTCGTGGATCGGGGCCTCGCCCGCGTTGATCGTCTCGACGATCTCTTCGTCTACTTCGACGTTGACGACGTCGTGGCCCAGGTCCGCGAGACAGGCCGCGACCGTCGTCCCGACGTAGCCGCTGCCCACGATGGAGACGTGCATGTGCCCCGTCTCGAGGGGAGCGCGTTAGTCGTTTTTGGCTTCGCCGTACGCGATCGTCGAGAGCGTCGCGTGCTCGGCCTGTCGCGTGTCCTGGCGAGTGAACTGGACGACGACCGGCACGTCCGACTCGAGCACGATGCCGTAGTCTCTGCCGAGTGGCGGTGCGTAGGGGTCGATCAGGTCGTTGATTCGGATCCGCCGCACTCGACGCGGGGCGACGGTGAGCGGGTACGGCCCCGCTTCGTGGCCGTCGGCGTAGGTGAGCGTGATCTCGAGGGTGGCCATCTCCTCGCCCGCGTTCAACAGCGACAGCGCGTCGTGGCTGACCATCTCCGGCTCCGGGCCGGTGCTGTCAGCCGGTACGAAACCACCGGGAACCTCCCAGCGCGTCGCACCGATCGGGGCTTCGTCGGTCATGGTGAGGAACCCTCCTCCCCGACCAGCAGCTCTTCGAGGTAGTCGGTCAGGAACACGCCCTCCGGATCGAACTCGCGACGAAACTCGTGGAACCGGTCCCACTTCGGGTACAGCTCCCGAAGCTTCGGCGCGCGAAGCGTGTGCCGTTTGCCCCAGTGGGGACGGCCGTCGTACCTCCGGAAGATCGGTTCGATGTCCTCGAAGTACTCCCGATACTCGAGTTCGGCGTTCTGGATGCACGAGATCGTCGTCGTCTCGCGGTCGTACTCCGTCGAGAGGTACGTATCGTCGGCCGCGACGGTCCGGACGAGCAGCCGCCAGCCGACGTCGCTTCGCCAGCGATCTCGCACCCGATCGCGGACCTCGCGGAAACACTCCCTGGTCGCCTCGCGCGGGATGGCGTACTCCATCTCCTCGAACTTGCGGCCGATCTCGTTGTGCGCGGGAATGGCCTGGTGCCACCAGTCGGTCTCGCGTTCGACGAGCGTCGCGTACTCGAGGTCTGCGTCGTCAGTGCCGCCGCCGGGCGGGTTGAGCAGTCGAAGCTTGACCTCGTCCGACCGGGGATACCAGTAGAAGTCGAAGTTCCGGTTCTCGGCGATCAGCTCCTCGAGGTGGTCCCAGACGTCCCGAAATCGCCCGCAGTACTCGCGACGCTCGAGCTTGTACGTGCGTCGACAGTCGAGTTTCACCTCGGTGAAGATCCCGAGCGTGCCAAGCGAGACGCGCGCTGCCTCGAGCAGGGCGGGGTCGTCGTTGGCGTCGAACGCGCGGACCTCGCCCGTTCCAGTCACGACTCGCCCGCCGACGAGCGACCCGGCGAGGTTCTCGAAGGCTGGACCCGTGCCGTGGGTGCCGGTGCCGAACGAGCCCGCGACCGTCTGCATCGTCACGTCGCCGAGGTTCGCCAGCCCGAGGTTGCGCTCGTGGAGGTCGAGACCGGCCTCATCGAGCGTCGTGCCGCCCCGGACCGTCGCCGTCTTCGTCTCGGAGTCGGCGGAGACGAGTCCGGTCATCCGCTCGAGCGAGACGATCACGTCGTCGGTTTCGACGACCGGCGTCCAGGAGTGACCCGCGCCGGCCACGCGGACAGTCCGACCGTCGTCGGCACACTGGCGGACGATCGACTGGACCTCGGATTCGGTCTCGGGCGTGTACATCCGGTCCGGTTCGACGGAGACGCCGCCCGACCAGTTCGACCACTCCTCGCCTGCCGTCTCGCCGGGATCACTCTTGTCCACGATTACCCCTCGGAAAGCGCCGTAGTGATTCTCGACGGTCCAGTCGCTCGCACCATTACGAATCACCCGGGTGTGCGATCGTCGAGAGCAACGCGTTCTCCGCCTGCCTCGAGTCGAGCCGCGTGTGCTGACAGACCACCGGCACGTCCGACTCGATCACGCTCGCGAACGGTTCGCCCTCGGGAATTTCCGCAGGCTCTTCGAGTTCGTTGAATCGGAGGTGTTTCGTTCGGTTCGCGGGAACGGTCTCCTCGTAGGGACCGACCGGTTCGCGGTCGGTGAAATAAACCGTGAGTTCGACGGCCGCATCCTCGTCGGTGGTGTTCAGGAGACACACCGCCTCGTGGCTGACCATCTCGGGTTCGGGGCCCGTACTTTCTTCGGGGATGTACCCCTCGGGAATCGCCCACGTGTGTTTGCCCGTCATCGTCACGTGTCGAGTCTACGAGCGAGCGGTTACCGCCCGGGCTTGCAGTCTCAGGCGATCGAGTGCTGTGCTCGAGGTAGACCGGCGTCTCGGATGCACTCACTGCACACCTCGACTCGGCGGCGTCGGCCTCGTGGTCCGGCGTCGAAAGCGTAATCGAAATGCCGTCATTTCGACGCGTCGCTCGAGACCGCACACCGTTCGGGATGGCCCGCCCGTCCGAGGAAGAACAGCAACAACGCGAGGCCGCCGATCCGAAGGAGCGCGCCGTCGAACGGCAGCAGTGTCAGGCCGCCGGCGAACCCGAGGAAGGCTAGCAACCCCGCGCCACAGCTCGCACAGCCGGACGCGAGGAGGCCCGGGAGGACGGCCGAGAGGTCGGTCAGACTCGAGAATCCGACGATCCGAAGCTGTGCAACGGCGTTGACGACTGCGACACCGGTAAGGAGCGCGTAGAGGACGAGGATCACGAGCCCGGCGGGACCGTCAGCCAGATAGATCGACTCCGTCAACGAGACGAGGACATAATCGAACCAGTGGAGGCCGTCGCCGAGCATCTGTAACGCGAACTCCGGCATCGCGCTTAGTACCAACACGATGTACGTGGCGAACGCGACGGCGACGAATCCGATCGTTCCGCGCCACGATTCGAACGGGTAGGCGACCGCGGCCGAGAGGTTCCGGCCAAATCCGGCGATCGAGTCGGTCCAGTTCCAGGTCATCGGCTGATCACCGTACGGCCCGCCGGGGGTGCTGTCGTGGCGAGAGAGCGTGTCGTTTCGATCGTGTTCGAGTACACCAACAGGTGGATCGACGCAGGCCACTACCAAAATCGCATCCCCGATTTGCCGAGTCAGCAAAACGGCGGCTCCGTTACGGGTGGTCGATGAACCCAACACGCATCCCGAGCCGAACGCGAGAGCCACGTCAGAACGAGACGGCGGGTCAGTCGAACGCCGGCAACACCTCTTCTTCGTAGCACTCGAGAAAGCCCTCCTGATCGGAGCCGACCTGGTGGACCGCGATCGCGTCGAAGCCGGCGTCGACGTACGCCTGGATCGCCTCGACGTGAGCGTCCGGGTCGGGACCGCAGGGGACCGCCTCGGCGACGTCGTCTCTCGAGACCGCCTCGGTCGCTTCCGCGAAGTGCGCCGGCGTCGGCAGGTCCCACAGCAGCGTGCTGGGGAGTGCCTCCTGGGGCCAGAGTTCGGCCACCGTGTCGATCGCCTCGTCCTCGTCTTCGGCCCAGCAGACGGTCGCCTCGCCGTAGACGATACCGTCGTCGTCTGCGGTCTCTGCGAAGGTTTCGACCAGGCGCTCGTCGGGAACGACGGTGATGAGTCCGTCGCCGATTTCGCCGGCTTTTCGGGCCGTCTTCGGGCCGTCGGCTGCGACCGCGACGTCGGGCGGTTCCTCGGGGAGTGTGAACAGACGCGCGTTCTCGACGGTGTAATACTCGCCGTCGTGGCTCACGTTGTCGCCGGACCACAGCGCCCGCATCAGCCAGATCGCCTCTTCGAGCATCTCGAGGCGCACCCGGTGTTCGGGCCAGCGATCGCCGAGGACGTGCTCGCTCAGGTTCTCCCCGGTGCCGACGCCGAAGGTGAACCGCCCCTCGAACATCGTCGCGGTCGTCGCGGCCGCCTGCGCGATTATCGCGGGATGGATTCGGGTCGTCGGGCAGGTGACGCCGGTCCAGACCTCGAGGTCGTCGGTCGCCTGGGCGATCGCGCCGAGGACGTTCCAGACCAGCGGACTCTCTCCCTGCTCGGGAAGCCACGGGTGGAAGTGGTCCGAGACGTTGGCGAATTCGAACGCCGAGTCCTCGGTCAACTGGGCGTATTCGACGAGGTCGGTCGGGCCGTGTAACTCGCTGACGAGTTTGTGTCCGATGTCTACCATGATATCGTCCTCGAAGACGACCCGTACGACGACGGAGACGGGCATAATACTGCCACCGTCCGTTCGTCCATCCGAACTATCGTCCCATCGAACCGGTTCCGTTTCGTTCGTCGCGAGCGACGGGTTCCTTGCTGGTTGCGAAACCACGGCGACGGGTTCGGTCGGAACTCCCAGCGAGTCGAGCAGCATTAAGGGTCGGACCGATAACTCCGAGACATGCACGTCGAGGAAGACGACGGAGTCCTGCAGATCACCTTCGACCGGCCAGACGCGATGAACGCGTTCTCGACGGCGGCGGCGATCGAGTTCGCCGAAGCCGTCTCGACGGCGGATCCGGACGACCACCACGCCGTCGTCCTCACTGGCGAAGGCGAGGCGTTCAGTGCCGGCGGGGACATCGAGTCGATGGCCGAACGCGAGGAGGGGCCACAGGAGGCCTACGAACGGGTCTGTGAGACGTTCGGTCGCGTCGTCGAGGAGCTGCTCGAGTGTCCCGTTCCCGTCGTCGCGCGGGTCAACGGCGACGCCGTCGGCGCGGGTCTTGCGATCACGGCGCTTTCGGATTTCGCCTACGCCGTCGAGGACGCCACCTTCTCGTGTGCGTTCGTCCGCGTGGGACTGATTCCGGACACCGGCGGCACCTTCCTGTTGCCCAAACTCGTCGGCCTGCGAACCGCGAAACGGCTCGCGTTCACCGGCGAGTTCTTCTCGGCGGCGGAGGCGGCGGAGTACGGTCTGATCACCGAAGCCGTCGCCGAGGACGAACTCGACCAGCGGGTCGACGAGACCGTCAGGACGCTCGAGCGCCGTCCCACGGAGACGATCGGACTGATGAAACGGGCAATACACGAGAACCTCGGTCGCCACTGGTCCGAGGCGCTTGACTACGAGTCCTTGCTTCAGGTACAGGCCTACAGCTCCGACGCACACGAAGAAGGCGTCAACGCCTTCCTCGAAGGTCGGGAGCCGAAGTTCGACTGAGAAGCTACAGCGTGTGACGCTCACAGGCGTATGAAAGCACCATCGACTTGCGCCGGGACGTCTCTATTCGTGATGTTATGTGCGCACAGTTCACCGACGACGACGTCGGCAAACGGGTCATCAACGCGAACGGCGAAACGGTCGGAATCGTCGCCGCCATCGAACACGGAACAGCACACGTCGAACCCGATCCGGGGATGTTCGAGACGATCAAGGCCAAACTCGGCTGGGAAGGGACAGACGAGGAGAGTTACCCGCTACAGGAAGAAGCCGTCGCAGAGGTAACAGACGACGAGATCCGCCTCGAGGGAGATCTGTCGGACGTCGGCGGCTCTCGTATGGGAACCGACACTACGACGGAGACAGAGTCCGGCACTGGGACTGACGACACCGGAATGGGAACGGACACCAGTGTGGGCGATGACGACATGATCGGTGACGACGACGACAGTATCGTCGGAGATGACGACGACGATCTGATTGGCGACGACGACAGTCGGAGATAACGACAGCCAGAGCGGTGACACCCGCGGCCGAACGACACCTAGCTGGATCGGTCGACGTCCGTGTTTTTGTCCGTCGTACCGAAGGTCGAGAACTCGAGACGCGCGAGACACGAAACGCACGCCGAAGCTACAGCCCGAGGAACGCCTCGGCGTTCTCCCAGAGGAGCTTTCGCTGGAGCTCCTCGTCGAAGTCGAGTTCCGCGAACCCCTCGAGCCAGGGTTCGGGCTCTAACATGGGGTAGTCGGTACCGAACATGACCTTCTCGGAGATGAGCGACTCGGCGTACTGAAGCACCTGCTCGTCGATGTACTGGGGCATCCACCCCGAGAGGTCCATGTAGACGTTGCCTTTCTGCTGGCAGATCGCGAGCTGTTCTTTCTCCCACGGGAACGCGGGGTGAGCGATGAGAATCTGCAGGTCGGGGAAGGTCGCGGCCACGTCGTCGATCAGCATCGGATTGCCGTACTTGATCTTCAGCCCCCGGCCGCCGGGTGCACACGCGCCGAGCGTGGAGTTGCCGCCGTGGAAGACGACGGGCACCCCGAGGTCCTCGATGGTCGCCCACAGCTGCTCGTGGTCGGGGTCAGAGGGGTCAAAGCCCTGGGCGATCTGCTGGAACTTGAACCCCGAGAGATCGAGGTCCTCGACGCAGCGGATCGCTTCCTCGACGCAGTCGTCTTTGAGCGGGTCGACCGACCCGAAGCCGACGAAGAAGTCGCCGTACTCGTCCCGGACTTCGGCGACGTAGTCGTTCGGGACGGGCGGGTTGCCGGTGTTCGTCTCGGCGTCCCAGCCGAGCAAGACGGCACGGTCGACGCCGACCTCGCGGTACGCTTCGATCATGTGCTCGTAGGTGTCGGTCTCGAGGTCGGTGCCGAAGCGGTCGGCTGCATCCTGCATCATCTGTCCGCCGGCGTCGTGGAGGAACTCGCTCGTCGGCTGGTGGGCGTGCGTGTCTATCGCCCGCGGCCCGTCTGCGTGCTCGAGTGCAACCGGAAGCGACATGTGTTCGGGTGGGGCCGCCAGCGTGAAAACACGCCCGTTTCGCCCCGGCCACCGCCCGGGGTATCGAATCGTGCTCCCGGCTCGATAGACGCGAACGCGACACCTTTGGTTGTCCCGTCCGAACGACAGCCAATGCGAACGAGCCTCACTGTTCCCGAGGAGACTCTGGCCGAATTCGATCGGACCTGGCAGGCAGAGGGCCTCGACTCGCGCTCGCGGGCGCTCCGGGAGGCGATCCAGGAGTACGTCGAGTCACACCACGACCTCGAGCGCGCCGACGGCCCCGTCGCCGCGGCGATCGTCTTCGATTACGAACACGACGACGTCCTCGAGGAGCTCCACGACCTCCAACACGAGTTCCAGGCCGCGATCGATACGACCAGTCACGTCCACCACGGCGAGTGGTGTCTCGAGACGGTCTTCTGTCACGGGCCGGCGTCACGGGTTCGAGAACTCGTCTATCGGCTCAAAGACTTCGATGCCGTCCGCCGGGTCTCGGTGACGCTGTTGCAGGCAGAGCACTGACAGTCGCGGTAACTCGGAGACAGCGTCCCCGTTAGGGGACGACGACGAGCTTGCCGAGATAGCTCTCGGTCACGACGTCTTCCTGGGCAGCAGCCACCGCCTCGAGGTCGTACGTCCGGGAAACGACGGGTTCGACGTCGCCGCGTTCGTACAGTCGGACGAGTCGTCCGAGCACGGCCCCGATGTCGGGCGTGTTGAACATGCTAACGTGGTGGACCGAGAGCGCTTTCCCGCGTGCGGCGGGAACGTTCGGGAACGTCGCCTCGAGGTCGGTGTTGCCGATGGCGGCGATATCGCCGTCGAAGGCCGCGACGCGACAGTCGAGCCCGAGGTAGTCGTCCAGCCGGTGGTCGAGGATGGCGTCTGGGTCGCCCGCCTCGAGGATGGCGTCCTCGAGGTCGCCGCGCCCGTAATCGAGGACCGTCTCGGCTCCCATCTCGGCGAGTCGGTCGTGGTACTCGGGGGAGGCGGTGGTCGTCACGTCGGCACCTGTCGCGGCCGCCAGTTGGACGGCGAGGTGGCCGACGCCGCCGCTGCCGCCGTGGACGAGTGCCCGCTCGCCCGGCGAGAGATCGCAGGCGGCGATCAGTGACTGCCAAGCGGTGACCCCAACGAGCGCGCCGGCCGCGGCGGTCTCGACGGAAACGGCGTCGGGAAGCGTTGCGGCGAACGTCTCGGGGACGGCGACGTACTCGGCGCAGGTCCCCTGGTGGTCGTTCCCGAGCCCGGTCGCGACGATCCGGTCACCCTCCTCGAGGTCGGTCTCTGCACCCGTCGCCTCGACGACGCCGGCCACGTCGGAACCGGGGATCCAGGGGAGATCGCCCGGCGGGTACGAGCCCTCCCGGAAGTAGGTGTCGACGGGGTTTACCGCCGCCGCCCCGACGCGAACGAGCAGTTCGTCGGCTCCCGGTTCGGGCCGGGAGACGTCCTCGACGTCCAGCACCTCGGGGCCACCGTGGTCGTGGTATCGTACGGCGCGCATATTGGCACCGACGGAAGCCGGCACCAAAAACCCGGCCGAACCGGCGGCGGTACCCGGTTCGTCAGTCCCTGGCTTTCTCGTCGGCCCGGTCGGCCTCGAGCGCTTCGGGGTCGCGTTCGTTCGGATCGCCGTGTCCGCCGCCACCGGGTGTGCGAACCGTCACCGTCGTCCCCGCACCGACGTCGACGGTCGTCTTCGCCGGAACCGGTTCGCCGTCGATCAGGTTCTCCCCCGGCCGTCCGTCCTCGCCGCCTGCGACGCCGCCTGGAGCGTGACGACGTCGCTCGGTCAGAAGCGAGACCGTCGCGTCGGTCTCGACGGCGACGGTTCGCTCGAGGCCGAGCCCACCACGGTGTTTGCCGCGGCCGCCGCTGTCCTCACGCAGGGCGTATCGCTCGACGCGAAGCGGATACTCCGTCTCGATGGATTCGACGGGTGTGTTGAGCGTGTTCGTCATTCCGACCTGGACGCCGTCCATGCCATCGCGCTCGGCTCGGGCGCCGAAGCCGCCGGCGATGGTCTCGTAGTAGGTAAAGGAGCCGTCTCTCGCGCCGACGGTCAGGTTGTTCATCGTCCCCTGTCCCTGGGCGGGGACGCGATCGGGTGCGGCTTCGGCGAGCGCCGCGAAGACGACGTCGGTCACGCGCTGGCTGGTCTCGACGTTACCGCCGACGACGGCCGCGGGCGGCTCGGGGTTCAGCAGCGTTCCGTCGGGCGCATAGACGGAGACGGGCGCGTAACAGCCGTGGTTCGGCGGGATCTCGGGATCGGTGACACAGCGGACGACGAAGTAGACCGCGCTCTTTGCGACCGCGATCGGCGCGTTGAGGTTGCCCTCGAGCTGGTCTGCCGTCCCCGAAAAGTCGACCTCGATCTCGTCGCCGTCGATCGTCACCGTGACGGCGATCTCGACGTCCTCGTCGGTGACGCCGTCGCCTTCTAAGACGTCCGTCGCCTCGTAAGAGCCGTCCGGCAGCGTCTCGATCTCGCTCGCGATCCGATCGCGGGAATACTCGATCACGGCGTCGAAGCCGTCGAGGACGGTCTCGCGGCCGTGCTCGTCGAACAGCGAAACGAGACGCGTTTCGGCGCGGTCGTTCGCCGCCAGCTGTGCCCGGAGGTCGGCCCGGCGCTCGCGGGCGTTTCGGACGTTCGCGAGCACGATCGACCGGACGTCTTCGCGAATCTCGCCGTCCGCGACGAGGCGAACCGGCGGGAGCCGCAGTCCTTCCTGGTAGATCTCTCGTGCACCCGCGGGCATGCTGCCGGGAGCCATCCCGCCGACGTCGGCGTGGTGTGCCCGTGAGACGGCGTAGCCGACGATCTCGCGGTCGTCACCGTCGCCCGGTGCGAGCGGCGAAACCATCGTCACGTCCGGCAAGTGGGTACCGCCCCGGAACGGGTCGTTGAGCACGAAGACGTCGCCCGGTCGGGGGTCGCACTCGCGGACGGCGTCGACGGCTTCGGGCATCGCGCCGAGGTGAACCGGGATGTGTTCGGCCTGGGCGATCATCCGCCCCGCCGCGTCGAACAGCGCCGTCGAACAGTCCCGTCGTTCCTTGATGTTCGGCGAGTACGCCCCGCGGATCAGGGTCTGGCCCATCTCCTCGGCGACGCTCTCGAGCTGGTTGCGAAGCACTTCCAGCGTGATCGGGTCGACGTCGTCGGTCGCGTCGGTCATTGCTCCACCCCCTCTCGAGTCATCGTGAGCGTTCCGTCTTCGAGCACCTCACCCGCCCACATCGGCGGGATGACGGTCGTACTCTCTGCCTGCTCTAAGATCGCCGGCCCGGAGACCGTCGTCCCCGACTCGAGGCGATCGCGGTCGTAAACCGTCGTCTCCCGCGCCCCGACGCCGGGGAAGTGTGCTTCTCTGGTTCCGAGCAGGGCACCGCCCTCGCCGGCGTGACGGACGACGGGTTCGTCCCCCTCGACGGTCGCCGTCGCTCGCAGATTGACGATCTCGATCTCCTCGTCCATCCGGTAGCCGTAGGCCCGTTCGTGGGCCGCGTGGAACCGCTCGGCGACGGCCCCGACGTCGACGCTCTCGTCGACGGAGACGGTGAGTTCGAAGCTCTGCCCGGCGTACCGACAGTCCGCGGCCCGTTCGACGACGGCCGCGTCGGGATCGGAGGTATCCGCGAGCACGTCGGCGACGAGGTCGGCGTAGACGTCCTCGAGGTGGGCTCGCTCGACCGTCGATAGATCGACGCTTACGGTCCGGACGGCGTCGTAGCTCTCGTCGGCCGCCAGTAGACCAAAGGCAGAGAGGACGCCGCTGGGTCGCGGGACGATCACGCGGTCGATCTCGAGCGCCTCTGCGAGTGCCGCCGCGTGCATCGGGCCGGCACCGCCGAAGGCGACGAGCGCGAACGCGCGCGGATCGTATCCGCGTTCGACCGTCACCGACCGGATCGCTCGGGTCATCGTCGCGTTCGCCACGCGGTAGACCCCGCGGGCAGCCTCGAGTGCGTCCTCGAGGCCCGCCTCGTCGGCGAGGTCCTCGAGCGCGCCGTAGGCGGCCTCAACGTCCAGGGTCATCTCACCGCCCAGGGCCGTCTCGGAACCGATGTACCCAAGCACGACGTTCGCGTCGGTCACCGTCGGTTCGGTGCCGCCGCGGTCGTAGCAGACGGGGCCGGGTTGGGCTCCTGCCGATCGCGGGCCGACGCGGAGTGCGCCGCCGGCGTCGATCCAGGCGATCGAGCCGCCGCCCGCGCCGACGGTGGTGACGTCGACCATCGGCGTGCGGATCGGGACGCCCGCGATCTCCGAATCCGTCGTCCGTTCGGCTTCCCCATCGCGGACGAGGCTGACGTCGCTCGAGGTCCCGCCCATGTCGAAGGTGACCAGCCCGTCGACACCCTCGTCGTCGACGGTCGCCGCGGCACCGACGACGCCGGCGGCGGGGCCGGACATCGCCGTCGTCACGGCGCGTGTCCGTACCGTCTCCGGGTCGGCGATGCCGCCGTTTGCCTGCATGATTCGCGGTTCGGGAATCCCCTCCGATCGAGCCTCTTCGACCAGCCGCCCGACGTAGCCTTCGATTACGGGTCGGACGTAGGCGTCGGCAGCCGTCGTCGAGGTGCGCTCGTACTCGCGAAACTCCGCGAGCACCTCGTGGGAGGCCGACACCGGCACCTCGAGTTCGTCTCTCAGGGTCTCGGCGACGACGCGTTCGTTCTCGGGGTCGGCGTAGGCGTGCAGCAAGGAGACGGCGACGGCCTCGACGTCTCGCTCTCGTACGGTTTCGGCGAGCTCTCGGACCTCATCGGGATCGACCGACCGCTCGACGCCGCCGCCGGTCGTTCGCTCGTCGATCTCGAATCGACGGCGTCGTGGGACGAGTGGCTCCGGCTTCTCCGCCTCGAGGTCGTACAGATCCGGCCGATCCTGGCGACCGATCTCCAAGACGTCCCGGAATCCGTCGGTTGTCACGAGCGCCGTCTTCGCCCCGCCGCGCTCGAGCAACGCGTTGACCGAGACGGTCATCGCGTGGGCGAACGTCTCGAGGTCGCTCGGGACGATCCCGGCCTGCTCGCAGGCTTTCGCGATACCCTCTAAGACGCCGACGCTCTGGTCGTCGGTCGTCGGCACTTTTGCCGTCACGAGCCGGTCGTCGACCGACAGTGTCACGTCGGTGAACGTGCCGCCGACGTCGACGCCGACTCGCGTGGCGGTGGTCGATGCGTCCCGTTCGGTGTCGTGTGGCTCTGTCATAATGGAGGAGTTTCAAGACGTCTGGCGTCGGTAGCGAACGCCGCCGTGGCGAGCGCCTCCGCCCCGACCGTTTTCAACTGTCCGACGACTCCCATGTTCGGTATCCACTTGCAACCTTCTCTGACTCGTCCAAAAGGGTTCGGAGACGCGGTCGGCGGCCGCGACGAACTCGGGATCAGGCTCGCCGCCGGCCTCGGTCTCGGTCACGAGACGCTCGAGAGCCGCGTTCGAGTCGTCGTCGAGCGATACCGTCACACGCCGGGTCATGAGACGACGGACGAACGCGAGACGGGTATATACACCCGGTCATGATTCGTTCAACAGTCGGCTGCCGGGAGTGGCCTCGATACGGGTTCAGTCGGCCATTCAGTCCACGAGACCGTTGACTGGACCATGACCGGGTGTATAGTTCACGTCCGGCGGCGACGACTCGGACTCGAGGGCGTCCGTCGAGAGCCCGCCCCATACTCGGTCGAAACCTCCCTAAATGTCTTTTCCCATATGATATAGTTGTACTATCATATATATTATCTAATTACGGCTCGACGAACTGCGTTGGTCGCCTTCGATCTCCAATATCGGTTTGTGAGTCGGTGTATCGCCAGATATAGCCACATACTGGCGTATTTCGACGGCTTCACATAACAAATCTCCGATAGTATCGAATCCGGAGTATCTATCTGCGTCAAACCGGCTACCTAGCGCACGTATCGCCGCAATCGAGCACGGTATCGATCCCACGTCTTGTATATCGCGTCACAGCGCCGACTGACGTCTGCCGTCGGATTATTGCAGATCTTTCAGATTAGCATATGGAATGTGAATATGATGATTGGAGTCCCCCACGTTACAGCGGCGGCATCACTGGGTCCGCCCGTCACGGCTCGCCGACTCGGCGCGATCTACCGGGTCTGGCTATACTCTTCGATCCACTCCTGGAGCGTGACTCCCATCGCGGACCGGGTAATCGCGTTCGAGGACGCCGAGTTGGCGGACTTGACCAGTTCTGCCTCGAGCGTTCGCGTCGGTACTTCGCCGAGGAAGTGCGGGATCGCCCGCTGGACCGCGAGGGGACAGCCGACCTCGTGAGCCAGCGCGTAGCCGGAGATCGAGTGGGGGACCTCCTCGCTCGCGTAGCGTTCCCGGTCGGGTTCCTCGAGGAGGTCGGCGTCGACGACGTCGACGTACTCGTAGCACTTGCCCACGTCGTGGAGCAGGCAGGCGGCGACGATCACGTCCTGGTCGGGGTCGGCACCGTGGAACTCCCGTTGCACCGCGGCGGACTCGAGGGCGATCTTCGTCACGCCACGGACGTGTTCGACGTTGGTTACCTCGTGGATGTTCCACGCGTAGGGGATGTCCTCGATGTCTCGCCAGCCGCCGCGTTCGAGTCCCAGCCGCCAGGCCTCGACGACCTTCGCCCGGAGGTCGTCGTCGCCGATCTCCTCGAGTTCGGGGTAGGCCTCGCGGATCTGGGCCTCGTACCCCGGCGGCGCGGTCATTCGAGGTCGTCGGCCCGGACGAGTCGTTCCTGGCCGACGAAGCGGGGACGATCCGCGAGCGCGAGAAAGTTCTCGACGTCCTCGCGCGGCGCCTTCGCCGTGGGATGGTCGGGGTCGTAGTCCCGGGAGGACTCGTGGCCGAGGGCGGCCCGCAGCGCATCCAGCTCCTCGAAGTAGAGTTCGGCGATGCCGTCGAACTCGGACGTGTCGGGCTCGGTGGGAACGACGCGGGCGTAGCGAACGACGCCGGGGATCTCGCGTGCGAGCGGGACGTGTTCGGTCGCCCAGTGCTCGAGGAACGCCTCGTAGCTCATGCCCGCTTTGCGGACGAGAAACGCCGAGTGCTTGTAGAGGCCGTCGGTGTCGCCGCCGACGTCGTCTCTCTCGACGATCTCCTCGCCGATGAGTCGAGGCCGCTCGTCGATCGCGAGGAAGTTCTCGACGTCCTCGCGGGCTTTCTTTGCGTTTCCCTTCTCCGGATCGTAATCGCGAGATCCCTCGCTGCCCAGCGCGTCGTACAGCTTCTCGACGTCTTCGAAGTAGAGTTCGGCGATACCGTCGAACTCGGTTGCGTCGGGGTCAGCCGGCAGAACCTGCTGGTAGCGAACGACGCCGTCGATCTCCGTGGCGATCGGCGTGTGTTCGCGTTGCCAGTGCTCGAGGAACGCCTCGTGGCTCATGCCGGCCTTGCGGACGAGCAAGGCGACGTGCTTGTACATGTCACTAGACAATTGATGCGATCTAATAAAACGTGAGCACCGGCCTGGAAACGGGTGACGTGACGAGACCGGTGGAGGACGGGCCACCGGCCGACGTCGTACTATGCGTTCGCCGGCCGGTCGGCCGGAGCCAGCCCGACGGCGTCGGCGATCGGTTCCTCGAGGGACAGTCGCATCCGGACGTCGTTACCGCGGCGTTCGATCTCCTCGAATCCTAACGTCCGATAGACGGCGACTGCGCGTTCGTTCGTGGCGGTGACGTCGAGCACGAGCGCCTCGTGGCCGTCGGCGTCGGCGTAGGCGATGGCCTGACGGACGAGTTCGCTCCCGATGCCGCGCTCGAAGAAGCCGGGGTCGACGAAGACGATGAGGTGGGGCTCGTCGCTCGAGGTCGGCGAGTACGCCGCGTGGCCGACGACCCGGTCGCCGTCGCGAGCGACCAAATTTCTACCGCGTTCGCGCAAGTCCGCGAGCCACTCCGCGACGTACCCGCTGGTCACGGGCGGCAGCCCCATCGAGCGGTGCTCGGCAGGGTAACTCCCGTACATCGAGCACAACTGCTCGAGGTGGCCGTCGGCGAGCGGTTCGACGAGCAACACCTCGCCCCGCGCGTCGACGAATCGCGGGCAGCGAGGCGGACAGTCCGTGCCACCGGTACAAGATGTCGGATTCCAGGCGCGACAGGTGTCGCCGGTCATCGACCAGGAGTACGGGATCGACGCAGATCACATGTCTTCTTTATATACACGGTCTTCATATTCCCCCTCCCCACCGAATCGAGTTACCGTCCGACATGGACCGAAGGAAAAGTATTTAGCATCAATGTCGAAACAGTACCCTCATGGCGTACAGCTACGAGCCCCACTACTTCGAGGACTTCGAAGTGGGGCAGACGTTCGAGAGCGTCGGCCGTACGGTCACCGAGTACGACTTCGTCATGCACTCTGCGTTCACGGGTGACTGGACGGAGCTACACACGAACAAACACTTCGCCGAGGAGGGACATTTCGGCGAACGCGTCGCTCACGGTCCCATGACGTTCAGTCTGGCGACCGGCTTCGTCTATCGCTGTGGGATCGTCGAACGGACCGTCTACGCCTTCCTCGGGATGAACTACATGGACATCCCCGCCCCCGTCCACATGGACGACACCATCAGCCTCGAGATGGAGGTCACGGAGAAACGCGAGATCTCGAGCAAGGACGACGCCGGCCTCGTCACGATCGACACGACGATGACGAACCAGGAGGACACGGTCGTCTTCGAGGGCGACATGAAGTTCCTCATCAAACGCGCCGAGCACTACGCGTAACTCGCTACCAGCGCCGGCGTCCACAGACGCCGGGATCGATTCTCACGCCGTCGGGTCCTGTCGGTAAAGCCAGAGGCTACACGCGAGTGCAACCGCGCTCGCGACGGTCGCGATCGCGAACGACACCTGGTAGCCGACCTCCGTGTAGATCCGCGCGCCGGCGACCATCTCGCCCGTCCAGTAGGCGTCGAGGACGTAGCCCAGAAGCGTCGGGAAAAGCGCCGCACCGAGAAACGCTGCACCGTTTATCGTCGACGTCGAGACGCCGCTTGCGCTCGTCGCGTGTCGTTCCTTGATCACGGCGTAGCTCAGCGTGAACGCCCCGAGCAGAAAGCCCATAGCGAAGTAAACGACGCCGACCACGATCCGTGGCGGCTGTCCCGCGACCGCGAGGATACCGAAGCCGGCGACGTAGCCGACACCGCCGACGACGACGAGAACGGTCCGGCGCTCGAGGCGATCCGAGAGCCAGCCGAACGCGGGCGGGCCGAAGAGGAGTCCGAGACTGCCAAGCAGCGTGTACCAGGAAGCGGTCGTCACCGAGACGCCGTAGGTCTGGACGACGTAGGGCACTCCCCACAGTCCAAGCAGCGTGATCAGCATCCCCGTCGAACAGAACAGCATGAGGCTGATGGCCCACGTGACCCGTTCGGAAAGCACGACGCGAAGGTTCTCGACGACGTCTGCGAGCGTCAGACTCGTCGTGTCGGTCTCGGTTACGGGTTCGAAGCCCGCGTCTTCCGGTTCGTCGTCGGCGAGTACGAAGACGACGACGGCGAGTGCGAGTCCGAACGCCCCCAGCGCGAGCGTGGTTCCGCGCCAGCCGAACGTCCCGGCGGCGACGGCAAGCGGCGTCGTCGCGAGGATGCCGCCGAGCCCGGAGACGGCGACCGTGAGTCCGTTCATCGTCGCGAACTCGTCGGCACGAAACCAGCTCGCACAGAATCGTAGTATCGAGATGTATATCACCGCGCCGCCGAGACCGACGAGCGCTCGAGCGAGAAACGCAACGACGTAACTGTCCGCGAGTGCGAACCCGACCGCACCGACGTTGAGAACGATCGCCCCGGCCGTCGCCGTTTTCCGGGGACCGGTTCGGTCTGCGAGCACGCCGGCGGGCAACTGCATGAGCGCATAGACGTAGAAGAACGCGGCATGAAGCGTTCCGAGTGCCACACCGCTGGTATCGAACGCCACCATCAGCCGGTCGGCGAGGACGGCCGAAGAGAGCCGATAGAGGCTCACGAGCAAGAAGACGACCGCGAGTATCCCCCAGATAATCCAGCGCTGGTAGCGAAACGTTCCCCAGTATTTCACGGTAACTGATACCAATCAGCGAGGGGACGAAAACGTTCGGGTCACGGAACCCGCGTGCCGGTACCGGATCGCCGACCGAGGGTCGTCACCGACCGTTCCACGTCGGCTCGCGATCCTCGAAGAAGGCGTCGATGCCCTCGTTTTTGTCTTCGGTACCGAACAGCTGGGCGAACAGTTCGGCCTCGTACTCGATGCCCGCCTCGAGGTCCATCCGGGAGCTCGCTTTCACCGCCTTCTTCGCGAACTCGAGCGCGACGGGACTTTTCGCGGCCATCGACTCGGCGAGGTCGTACACCTCCTCGTCGAGTTCGTCGTCGTCCGCACAGACGACGTCGACGAGGCCGATCTCGCGGGCCTCCTCGGCGTCGATCAGCTCGCCCGAGAGGATCAGGCGCATGGCCTGTCCCTCGCCGACCAGCCGGGGCAGACGCTGGGTGCCGCCACCGCCGGGCATGATCCCGAGGGTGATCTCGGGCTGGCCGATCTTGGCCCGCTCGTGAGCGATGCGTACGTCACAGGCCTGGGCGAGTTCACAGCCACCGCCCAGCGCGTGGCCGTTGAGCCGACCGATGACGGGCTGGGGGAGGTCGTCGACGACCTCGTAGACCCGCGGCCGTTTCGAGATCTCGCGTTGCTCGAGGGCCGTACGCTCGCGGAACTCGGAGACGTCGGCCCCGGCGACGAACGCCTTCGCCTCGTCTTCGCCGGTGAGGACGACGACGCGGACGTCACTCGCTTCGATCGCTGCCGCGACCTCCTTCAACTCGGCGCGGACCTGCGCGTTCAGGGCGTTTCGCGCGTCGGGCCGGTCGAGGGTGACAGTCGCGACGCCGGCGACGCGGTCGCCGACCGAGGCGTGGACCGTCTCGCAGTCGTCGGCGACAGCCTCGACCTCCTCGGCACCGTCGACGGGGCTCTCGGGCAGGCTCATTCCTCGACCTCCCCGCTGACGCCGACGATTTCGCCGTCCTCCCAGACGTAGAAGCCTTCGCCGGTCTTCTTGCCCAGTTTGCCCGCACGGACCTTCCGTTTGAGCGCCTGTGGCGGCTTGAACCGCTCGCCCAGTTCCTCGCGGAGGTACTCGAGGATGTCCAGGCGGACGTCCAGGCCGACGACGTCGCCGAGTTCGATCGGTCCCATCGGGTGGTTGTAGCCCAGTTCCATCGCGGCGTCGATGTCCCGGGGGTCGGCGACGCCTTCCTCGACCATTCGCATCGCCTCGACGCCCAGCGCGACGCCCAGCCGCGAGGAGGCAAAGCCCGGCGAGTCGGTGACCTCGACGGGGGTCTTCTCGATGTCCTCGACGTAGCCGTGGGCGAACTCGAGGGTTGCCTCGTCGGTCTGTTCGGCGACGACAATCTCGACGAGTCCCATGATGTGGACGGGGTTGAAAAAGTGCAGCCCGATCACGCGGCCGTCGTTCTCGGCGGCGCTTGCGATCTCCGTGACCGACAGCG
Organism: Natrialbaceae archaeon AArc-T1-2; assembly: GCF_030273315.1. Classification (NCBI taxonomy): domain Archaea; kingdom Methanobacteriati; phylum Methanobacteriota; class Halobacteria; order Halobacteriales; family Natrialbaceae; genus Natrarchaeobaculum; species Natrialbaceae archaeon AArc-T1-2. The sequence continues at coordinate 2,905,008 of NZ_CP127174.1, forward strand.
AGGAGGTGTTGGTCGCGATGATCGTGTCCTCGTCGACCAGTTCCTCGACGTCTTCCATCGTTCCCTTCTTCAGGTCGATGTCCTCGGGCACGGCCTCGACGACGAGGTCTGCCCCCTCGACGGCGTCGGCCAGGTCCGTGGTGCCCGAGAGGCGCTCGAGCGCCGCGTCGGCCTCCTCGCGGGTGACTTTCTCGCGTTCGATGCCGCCCTCGAGGGTGTCCTCGATCGCCTCGAGTCCGTTCTCGACGTACTCCGTCTCGATATCCCGTACGACGACGTCGTGGCCGGCCATCGCTGTAACCTGTGCAATGCCGTGGCCCATAGTGCCGGCTCCGAGTACTGCAACCTGCATACACGGGAGTATCGCGGGGAATGTGAAAGCCGTTTTCGTTTCAGAAGACGAGTCCGGGACCGAACTGCAGCGCCCAGAGCGCGACCATGCCGACGATGATCGTCAACAGGATGTCGCCGCGCCACCACGCGACGGCGGTGGCGACGATCGCGGCGAACAGCCGTTCGTCGAGAACCATCTCGGCGACGTCCGGGCTCGGCGTGACGAGCTGTGGGGCGACCAGCGCCGCAAGCACCGCTGCGGGCACGAACTTGAGGAACAGTTTGACCCGCGTCGGGACCTGGTTGATCCGGCCGAACAGGTGGATGAACGATAGCCGGATGAGGTAGGTCGCGACAGCGATGACGAGGATCACGGCCCAGATCTCGAGCAGCGAGTAGTCGTTCATCAGCCAATCACCTCCTCTGTGGTCACGCCGGCAACGATCCCGACGGCCGCCGCGAGCAGGAGGTCAACCCCCTGAGGCATGCCGAACTCGGCGACGGCGTAGGCTGCAGCGATCGCGACGACGGCGCTGGCGAGTGCAGCGACGACCTGTGGCGCGTCCTCGATCGCCGGAACCAGGATGGCGAGAAAGACCAGCGGAACCGCGAACATGAGGTTCAGCGACTCCGGAATGCCGGCACCGAGGAGATACCCAATCGCCGTCGTCGCGACCCAGACGACCCAGATGGTCACGCCGAGTCCGAGGTAGTACAGCCGCTTGTTACGGTCGCTGTCGTCCTTGCCGTACTCGGCGATCGACATCGCGTAGACGTGGTCGGTGAGGAAGTACGCGAGGTACGCCCGCACGCGCTTTCCGTACTCGGTGAAATGTGGCGCGATCGACGCCGAGTACATGAGCATCCGCAGGTTGATCACGATACCGGTGACGATCACGATGACGAGTCCGGCGTTCGCGCCGATCAACTCGGCGGTGACGAGCTGTGCGGTGCCCGCGAAGATGACCGCGGACATCGCCACCGTCTGGGCGGTCGACAGTCCCGCACCGTCGGCGGCGATCCCGAAGACGATCGCGAACGGGATGAGTCCCAGCAAGATCCCGACGGAATCTCTGGCCCCCGCTTTGAAGTCCCCGTTCATTGTACCGAGTGGTTGTCTGGGGCGAGGGTACGGAGGGTGTTCGAGAGCGGTACGGCCGGTTGAATCGACGGGAGCGACGGCCCCGTCGATGCGGTATCTGTCCCTAACATAGTGGGATCGGTCCGAATGTCGACAGGTGGACGACCACGACCACACGGTCCGGTTCCGGCGACGAACGGGGATGTGGTCCCGCCGTCTCTGCCCAGGCAGTCGCCAGTGTGGAACGTGTGGCTATTTGTCATGGTCGTGGCACTACCTCGCAGTGGGCATTGCCTACGTCTCTCTCAGCCACGTCCCCTTCAAAACCGTATCGAACTTTCACGATATCGTGTGTTGGTACCTATCACACTACGGGTCGTCGTCTCACCGGGTCGTCGTCTCACCTCACCTCACCTCCGGGCGTGTGAGGCGGCCGAGAGCCGAAGGCTTAACCCCGAACCGTCCGACCTACCGCGTGATGACCGACGCCGAGGCTGTAATCGTCGACGCAGTACGGACGCCACAGGCGAAAAAGGACGGCGGACTCGCCGACACGTATCCGGAGGACCTCGTGATCGCGATCCTCGAGGCACTCGAGGAGCGAACCGGCGTCCCCGCCGGGGAGTGGGACGACTTCCGGCTCGGCTGTGCAAACCAGGAGAACGAACAGGGCCGAAACCTCGCTCGCCAGTCGCTGCTCGCCGGCGGGTTCCCCGAGGAGGTCCCCGGCGCGACGACCACCCGGCTCTGTGGTTCCTCGCTCACCACGCTCGTCGACGCCGCCCGCGCGATCGAGACGGGCGACGGCGAGGTCTTCCCCGTCGCCGGCGTCGAGCACATGAGCCGGATCCCCTTCTCGGACTGGCTCCACCCCGGGATCGAGGAGCGCTACGACCCCGACGACCTCCCGATGGGCGCGACCGCCGAACGCGTCGCCCGGAAGTTCGACGTCGGCCGGGAAGAACAGGACGAGTTCGCGCTTCGATCTCACCAGCGCGCCCTCGAGGCCTGGGAGGAGGGTCGGTTCGACGACGAGGTCGTTCCCGTCGAGACCGAGGACGGCGTCGTCGACCGCGACGAGGGCCCACGCGAGGACACGGACATGGAGACCCTCTCCGGCCTTCCGACCGTCTTCGCCGACGACGACCAGGGAACGGTCACCCCCGGCAACGCCTCGCCGCTGACCGACGGCGCGGCCGGCCTGCTGGTCACGAGCGCCGAGTACGCCGACGAACACGACCTCGACGTGCTCGCACGCGTCCGCTCCCGCGGCGTCGCCGGCGTCGACCCCACCATCATGGGGATCGGCCCGGTCCCGGCGACGAGAGACGCACTCGAGGGCACCGACCTCACCGTCGACGACATGGACCTCGTCGAACTCAACGAGGCCTTTGCCTCCCAGAGTCTCTACTGTGCGCGCGAACTCGGTATCCCCGAGGAGAAACTCAACGTCAACGGCGGCGCGATCGCACTCGGCCACCCACTGGGCTGTTCCGGTGCGCGCATCGCGACCACGCTGTTGCACGAACTGAAGCGTCGCGACGGTCGGTACGGGCTGGCGACGATGTGTGTCGGCTTCGGGCAGGGCGTGGCGACGGTGTTCGAACGATCCTGAAGCGGCACTCGTTTCGAAACAGACGACGTTTCGGCAGTTACGCGTCCGCGAGCCGCATCTTGAACCCGTAGCGGGTCACACCCTCCTGGGTGTAGATCCGGCGGATCGTCGCCTCGACGCGATCGCCGACGTCGACGTTCTCGTCGCCGACGGCGAGTACCTGCGTCGGGGTCGAGACGGCCTCGTCGCGGTCGCCGCCGGGACCGTCGAGGGCGACGACCGCGCTGACGTAGGCCCCTTCTCTCGCTTGCTGTTCGACGAACTCCGGGGGCGCGCCGCCCTGGCCGATGACCGTCGCGGCCTCGACGGTCCCCGTACCGGGGAGGGAGACCTCGTCGTAGGCCTCGAACGCCCCACACTCCGTACACGCACCCTCTGGCGGGAACGCGAGCGACCCACACTCCTCACAGCGACCGGCGACGAGCCGGTGGCGCTGGGGGATCGTGCGCTTCCAGCTCGGAACGGAGACGTAAGCGCCGCCGCCGTCGGGCTCACCGGGGGTGACGTCACCGCGCATCCGGAGGTACTCGCCGTAGGACAGCGTCTCCACGCCCTCGAGTCGGGTCCGGACGGCCACGCCCTCGCCTGCGAGCCGGGCCGCGGTCGCGCCGCCGCCGGAGCCGTAGCCGATCAGCCCGAGATCGGTGTGGCCGTCCTCGAGTGCGCTCGCGAGTCCGAGGAGAACGCTCGCCGCGCCGGTGTCGCCGAGATCGTGGACGGTCGTTCCCGCCTGGAGCGCGTCGGTGTCGACGCCGAGGTCGCCCGCTGCCCGGTAGGGGAGCTTGCCGTTTGGCGACTGCAGGCAGACCGCATCGGCGTCGGCGAGGTCACCCTCGAGGGCGTCGGCCGCGGCGGCGACGGTCTCCGTGAACGCCTGCCGGTCGTAGCCCGTGACCCCGAGACCGGTCGTCTCCTCCGAGCCGCGGGGACGGAACCGGGTGCCAGGGAAGAGGCTGACGTGTTCTGCGGTGTCGGTCACGGCTCCAGGGCCGTCGGGTGCGAGCACGACGGCAGCCGCGCCCGCGCCGCCGGCGTGTTCGACCTCGTCGTCGGGTGCGCCACGCGGGGCGTCGCTGGCGACGACGAGGGTCGGCTCGTCGGCGAACTCGAGGCCGGTCACCAGCGCCTCGAGGCCGGCACGGGTCGAGCCGGTGAACTGGCGGGTCTCGAGGTCCGTGCCGAGCCCGAGGGTGCTGGCGAGCCGTGGCGGAATCGCCTCCTCCTCGTAGGGCGGGGTCGTCGTTCCGATCAGCAACGCCCCGATCTCGTCGGCGTCGACGTCGCCGGCTGCGAGCGCGAGTGCCGCCGCCTCGTGGGCCATCGTCAACGCGTCTTCGTCGCCCGCGGGGACCGCCGTCTCGGAGATGCCCGCGCCGTGGAACTGGCCCCAAGCTTCTTCGACGGCCTCGGCGGTCAGCCGGTAGCGGGGCGCGTACGCGCCGACGCTTGCGATCCCGGTCATCGTTTCACCCCCTCGTTCTCGAAGACGTGAATGGCCGTCGCACCGCCGCTGCCGCCGACGTTGTGGGTGAGACCGTATGTGGGTTCCTCGAGCTGGCGGTCGCCCGCCTGGCCGGTGAGCTGGTCGAAGGCCTCGACGACCTGGCCGGCACCGGTCGCGCCGATCGGGTGGCCCTTCGATTTGAGTCCGCCGGAGGTGTTGACCGGCAGCTCGCCGTCGGGATCGGTGACGCCCTCCCGCAGCAGACGGGGAGCCTCGCCGGGCTCACAGAAGCCGAGATCCTCGTAGGCGATCAGTTCCGCGATGGCGAAGCAGTCGTGGACCTCCGCGAAGTCGAGGTCGTCGGGCTCGATGCCGGCCCGATCGTAGGCGGTCTCGGCGGCGACCTGCGAGGCGGAGATGCCGGTGTAGCTGTCTCGTTCGGCCAGTCCGACACGTTCGCTCGCTGCGCCCACGCCCGCGACGCGAACGCGTTCGTCGGTGTACTCGGAGACGACATCCTCGCTCGCGAGCAAGACGACGGCCGCTCCGTCGGAGGTCGGACAGCAGTGATAGAGGTTCAACGGCTCGGCGACCGCCGGCGCACCCGTGGCCTCCTCGAGCGAGCACTCGAAGCCGAGGTGGGCCTTCGGATTTTTCGCGCCATTTTTGTGGTTTTTCACCGCGACCCGGGAGAGGTCTTCGTTGGTCGCGTCGTACTCGTCCATGTAGACGCTTGCCATCTGGGCGTAGACGCCCGAGAAGGTGGTTCCGGTAAGACGTTCCCACTCGGTCTCGCCGGAGACGCCCAGCCAGTACTTCGTGACGTCGCCGGACATGTCGGACATGACCTCGTAACCGCTTGCGAGGACGACGTCCGCGAGACCGCTTTTGATCGCCTGGACGCCCTGTCGGACGGCGAAGCCGCCCGCGGCACAGGCGTTCTCGATCCGCGAGCAGGGCGTGTTGTGCAGCCCGACGTGTTCGGTCACTGCCGGCCCGGAGAGGCCGAGCTGGCGACCGCCGACGCCGAGGCTCCCGACGACGGCCTCGTCGATCTCGTCCGTGTCGATTCCGTACTCGACGCTGTCACGGGCCGCGGCGTACGCCTTCGCGAACAGATCCCGGTAGCTCCGGTCCGGGAACGCGCCGAAGGCGGTCTGTCCCGCGCCGATGACGTAGACATCCCGCATACTCGAGCGTTGGGACGGGCCGGGATATAGCTTCTGAACCGGACGCTCGTCGCGTATCACATCATTTTTGGTCCGGCACTCGAGATACGGAGTCGAGGATGACCTACAAGGCTATAGAGACTGCCTCACGCGAAGAGATTCGTGAGGTCCAGAACGAACGGCTCCGCGAGACGGTACGCAACGCCTACGAAAACGTCGAGTACTACCGCGAGGCACTCGACGAGGCCGGCGTCTCCCCCGAGGACATCGAGACCGTCGACGACGTCACGACGCTTCCGTTCACGACCAAAGAGGACTTCCGCGACGAGTATCCCGACGGCTTATTCGCCGTCGACGACGAGGAGATCACACGTATCCACGCCTCCTCCGGCACGACTGGCAAGCCCAAGATCGTCTCCTACACGGACGACGACCTCGAGGTCTGGAACGAGGTCGTCGCCCGCAGTCTCACCGCGGCGGGCGTCGAACCCGGCGACACCGTCCAGAACGCCTACGGCTACGGGCTGTTCACGGGCGGTCTCGGACTGCACTACGGCGTCGAGGAACTCGGCGCGACCGTGATCCCGATCGGTGGCGGCCAGACACAACGCCAGGTCGAGATGCTCAAGGACTTAGAGAGTGACGCCATCTCCTGTACGCCATCCTACGCGCTGTATCTCGCCGAGACGGCAGAAGAGATGGGCATCGACATCAAAGACCTCCCGCTGTCGACGGTCATCTTCGGTGCCGAACCCTGTACCGACCCGATGCGCGAGGAGATCGAAGAACGCCTCGACGTCAACGGAATCGACATCTACGGTCTCTCCGAAATCGTCGGCCCCGGCGTCTCCAACGAGTGTCACGAGGCCCAGGACGGGCTGCACATCTGGGAGGATCGCTTCTACCCCGAGGTCGTCGACCCCGAGACGGGCGAGCCCCTGCCCGAGGGCGAGGAAGGGGAACTCGTGCTCACCACGCTCTCGAAAGCGGCCCTGCCCGTGCTCCGGTACCGCACCGGCGACCTCACCACGCTCACCTACGAGGAGTGTGCGTGTGGCCGCACGATGGTCCGGATGGACAACGTCACCGGCCGCGCCGACGACCTCATCATCGTCCGCGGCGTCAACTTCTACCCGAGCGAGGTCGAGGACGTCGTCCTCGAGTTCGACGAGATCGCCCCTCACTATCGCATCGACCTAGAGCGCGAGGGCAACCTCGACACCATCGAGATCACGGTCGAACTCGTCGAGGATTTCGATGGCGACGAGGAGCGACTCCACAGCGAGATCCTCACCCGCCTCGAGAACGTCCTCTCGTTTACCCCCGACCAGCTGACGCTCGCCGAGTACAGCTCTATCGAGCGTTCGGAGGTCGGCAAAGTCCAGCGCGTCTTCGACCACCGGTAAACTGCGCTCTCGAGTCGAGACGGTGGCCTGTCCTGGCTTCGATTCCGTTCCGTACGGCTTATACTGTCGGTCATGGACCGGTGAACTGGCGTGTGCCAGAGCCGGCGGTACAGCGCATGTCAGCCCGTCCGCTCTCACAGGTAGGGTACGTATGTATGACCGACAGTATTACCCCAGAACGTACACCCGGCCGCGGAACGTCGAGATCCGGCCGTCGTTCTCGTCGGTGATGACCACCTCGTACTCCGCCGTTCGGCCGGCGACGTGTGTCTCTTCTGCAGTCGCCGTGAGGACGTCGCCGACGTCGACGGCGTCGAGGTAGGAGATGTTCGTCTCGAGCGCGACGGCGGTGTCGCCGTGGGAGTTCGAGGCGGCAGCGAACGCCGCGTCGGCGAGCGAGTAGACCGCCCCGCCGTGGGGCGTGCCGTGGAAGTTGAGCAAATCCTCGGTGATCTCGAGTCGGGTACGTGCCCGTCCTGGCTCGAACTCGACGAGTTCGATGCCAAGCGTGTCACAGAAGGCGTCGCTCTCGATCTCCGCTCTGATAGCGTCGATGTCCGTCATGTACGCACACGACTGGCTCGGGGGCCGAAGAATCTATTGGAATCGGAAACGAGATCGAGACGGACAGAATCGATCGTTCACTCGAAAACCTGGTGAAACAGCGTCTCCTCGGCGCGTCGGAGCCGTTCGAGGAACGCGGACTTGCTGATTCCCAGCTCGTCGGCGACCTCCTCGGAGGAGGCCTCTCGCGGGATCGAGAAGTAGCCCATCTCGAGTGCCGTCCGGACGCACGCCTCCTGTGGCGGCGTGATGTCCCAGCGCTGGCTGGGCGATCCTTCGGCGTCGGACTGCAGCGGGTAGACACGCTCTAGGCGGACGCCGACGGTTTCGCCGGCGGTCTCCATGACGCCTTTGAGCACGTCGCGACCGACGACGGCTCCGAAGAACGTCGCTGCGCCGTCGCGGTACCGGAGGTTCTCGACGATGAGTCCGCCGTCGATCAGCTTGTGGACGATACAGGGCTCTTTGGAGAGACAGCGATACCGGTACCGGCCGTCGGTCTCTGCGACGTGTAAGTACCGGATCCGATCGTCGTCGTCGAGTACACGTTTGAGTTCGTCGTCTCGAGGCGAACTGAACTGCAAGAGAGCGTAGCCGTCGGCCCGGAGCTGGGGCGGCTGGGCGTGGATCTCGACGCCGACCGCCTGCGTCGCCTCCGCGAGCGGGCAGCCATCGTCCTGGACGCGAAACTCCACCGCGAGACACTCGTCGATCATACCGGCGGTACGAGTCCGGGAAACTTAAAGCCCGTCTATGTGGCGGTCAAGGGATAAGGACACAAACGCCGTGTATTCGAACGAAACGATGGACATCGACACGGTCAAACAACGAGCGGGTCCGCGGGAGTTCAGCCCCGCGGACGATATGCCGGAGGAGTACCGGAAAGCGGCGACCCGGATGATCGAGTTCCACGCCAACAGCGAGATCATGGGCGCGTACCTCGAGCGTCCGTTCATCCGGGAGGCTCCGAGTATCGACCGGAAGCTCGCGTTCTCAGCAAAGGTCCAAGACGAGATCGGCCACGGGCAGCTGCTCTACCGTGCCGCCGAGTCCCTCGGCGTGAAAACGCGCGAGGAGATGCTCGACGACCTCGCCGAGGGCACGGGCAAGTTCCTCAACTGTTTCCACTACCCGATGGACAGCTGGCCCGAGACGGCGATGATCGCCTTCTTCGTCGACGGGGCGGCGATGCGCCGGCAGGCGACGCTGCGACGAACCAGCTGGGAACCGTACGCCCACGCGATGGACAAGGTCTGTTTCGAGGAGGGCTTCCACGTCAAACACGGCGAGGACATCCTCGCGACGCTGATGAGCGGTTCGAAGAAAGAACAGGAGATGACCCAGGCGGCCTTCGAGGAGTGGTGGCCTCGCATCATCCAGTTTTTCGGCCCCACCGACGACCAGAGCAAACACCACGGCTTCGCCTCCGAGGTCGGCCTGAAACAGCAGTCCAACGACGAACTCCGCACCGCCTTCCTCAACCAGTACATTCCGAAGGCCGAGAAGTACGGTCTCGAGATTCCCGACGAACCCCGCATCCGGAAAAACGACGAGGGCGACTACGAGGTCGTCGAGGACGATCTCGACTGGGAGGAGTTCTTCACGATCGCGAAAAACGAGTACGATCCCGGCGTCGGCCAGATCGACGGCCGCAAGGCCGCACAGGAGGCCGTCCAGTGGGTTCGAGACACCATCGAGGGTGACGACATGCCCTCGGGCAGCCAGACGCCACAGGCCGCTGACTGACCATGATCTGGGAAGTATTCAGACAGGAGAAACCGGGCGAGTACCACACCCACTGTGGGAACGTCCACGCGCCGGACCGCGAGATGGCAAAGCAGTTCGCCGCGATCCAGCACGGCCGGCGCAAGCCGACGAACAGCCTCTGGGTCGTCCCGAAAGACGAAATCGGCGAACTCGACGGCGAGGAGTACGCCTTCGGCGGAACGACCGACAAGAGCTACCGCTGGTCGACGGGCTACAACGTCACCGCCGACGACGCACGCGAGGTCGTCGAATCGTCGGACGAACAGGAAGACGCCGAGAGACGGCGCAGTGAGGTGGCGTGATGAGCGAATTCGACTCCCCCGCCGACCTCGACGACGACCAGGCAGACGCCCTCGAGGCGCTCTTGCTGTCCCTGGCCGACGACGAGTACGTCCTCGCGGAACGGTACACCGAGTGGCAGGTCCGTGCGCCCACCCTCGAGTCCGACCTGGCGTTCGCGAACAACGCCCAGGACGAACTGGGCCACGCTCGCCTCTGGTACGACGTCCTCGAGGACCTCGGCCACGAGGAACACGAGCTGATCTACGAACGCGAGCCGGACGCGTGGCGACACAGCACGCTGGTCGAACAGCCCTTCGCCGAGGGCGACTGGGCCGACGCCATCCTCCGGCACTACCTCTACGACGTCGCCGAACAGCTGCGTCTCGAGGCACTCGAGGACTCGAGCTACGCAAAGATCGCAGACCGCGTCGGCAAGATCCAGAACGAGGAGGAGTACCACCGCGAACACGCAGAGAGCTGGATGGAACGGCTCGCCGACGGCGAGGAGGGCCACGAACGCCTGCAAGAGGCCGTCAATCGGCTGTTCCCGCACGCGCTGACGCTGTTCGAGCCGTGCGCGCCGCTTTCAGACGCGGGAGACAAAAGCGGCGACGAGGACCTCGAGGAGACGATCGTCGAGGCCGGCTTCCGTGAGGTCTCCCTCGAGGAGCTTCGCGAGGAGTGGCTCTCGATCGTCGTCCCCTATCTCGACGAGCTCGGTCTCGTGACGCCAGTCTCGGAGATCCTCCACGACGACGACTACGACCTCGAGGTGACCGACGACACCCTCCCCGACGCTCGCGGCCGTGACGGTGACCACACCGACGCGTGGGAACAGCTCCAGGCGGAGTTCACCAACACCTACCGCGAGCTCGGACGGAGCGAAGCGACGAAGATCATGGCCAAACCCGAATAATGACCAGCGATACTCCGGACACGGATTCGAACGCCGACGCCACGCCCTGTGCGTACACCGAGTACCGCGAGGGCGAGGATATCGAAGAGCTTCCCGCGATCGGCGAGGGAGCCACCGGCGTCGAGGCCGACGTGTGGGAGACCCTCTACGAGATCGACGACCCCGAGATGCCGGTCAGCATCGTCGACCTCGGACTGATATACGGCGTCTCCGTCGAAGACGGCGTCGCGACGGTCGACATGACGCTTACGTACTCCGGCTGCCCGGCCCGCGACATGCTGCTCGAACAGGTCGAGCGGGAAGTCAGCGAGGTCGACGGCGTCGAAGCGGTCGACCTGCGGCTCGTCTGGAGTCCGGAGTGGACGATCGAGATGGTCACCGACCAGGGGAAAGCCGACCTGAAAGAGTTCGGCCTCAGCGTCTAAGCATGAACAAACCGGATCCAAGCGTGACGACAAGCGGCGAACAGGCGGGCGCGGAGTGTCCCTACTGCGGGTCGACGAACACGGTCCGTGAGCACCCGAAAGGGCCGTCGCTGTGCCGGTCGATGCACTACTGCAACGGCTGCGAACAGCCCTTCGAGAAGTTCGAGTAACCCCCGGATCACCACCAACCCCGTCACGAACGCATCCCTCGCGTAGCCGTCCGTCTCGAGAGCACGGAGTCGCTCCTCGAGCAGTCGCTCCCGGTTTCTCAGGCGTTCTGACGATTGCAAGAGGCGTACCCGATCGGGTCGACTGGCGCTTCGAGCGCGTTCCTCGGCGACCCAGAACGCTACGCTTGTCAGTCAGCCGGCTCGATCGCGACGGCACCGACGCGTCATTCGAAGTTGATGTTCACGTTCTTCGCCTGGGTGTACTCCCGGACCGCCTCGTAGCCCTGTTCGCGGCCCTCGCCGCTTTCCTTGACGCCGCCGAACGGCGTCTGCGGGAACGTCACCGGGTACTCGTTGACGCTGACCATGCCGTACTCCAGCTCCTGGGCGAAGCGGTGGGCCCGCGAAAGGTCGTTCGTCCAGACGCCGGCGAGCAGGCCATAGGGCGAGTCGTTGGCGACCTCGAGGGCTTCGTCCTCGTCTTCGACCTCGATCACCGACAGCACGGGGCCGAAGATCTCCTCGCGGGCGACAGTCATCTCGTTCGTGACGTCGGTGAGGACGGTCGGCTCGAGGAAGTATCCCTCCGGTTTGTCGGCGGGAATCTCGCCGCCGGTCGCGAGGGTCGCTCCCTCCTCGAGACCGATCTCGACGTACTCCATGACCTCCTCGCGCTGGGCCTCGCTGACCAGCGGCCCCATCCGGGCGTCGTCGTCGATGCCGTCGCCGAGTGGGGTCGCCTCGGCACCGGCGACGACCTGCTCGACGACCTCGTCGTGGACGTCCTCGTGGACGACCAGCCGGGAGCCGGCCCAGCACATCTGGCCGGCGTTCATGAAGATGCCGTAGTGGACGCCCTGGGCGGCGGCCTCGAGGTCGGCGTCGGGGAAGATAATGTTCGGTCCTTTCCCACCCAGCTCGAGGGTGACGCCGGTGACGTTCTCGGCGGCCTGGCCCATGACGCGCTTGCCGATCTCGGTGCTGCCGGTAAAGGCGAGGTGGTCGACGCCCGGGTGTTCGGCGAGTGCGTTGCCGGCGACGCTGCCACGGCCCGGCACCACGTTGAGGACGCCGTCGGGGAGGCCGACCGCCTCGGCGGCTTTCGCGTAGTACAGCGCCGACAGCGGCGTCTGGCTCGAGGGCTTGACGACGGCGCTGTTGCCACAGGCAAGCGCCGGCGCGAGGCTGCGGCCGGCGAGCTGGAACGGGTAGTTCCAGGGGACGATGTGGCCGGTGACGCCGACGGGTTCGCGGACGGTGAAATCGAGCCGGTCGCCGGGGACGGGAATCTGACTCCCCTCGAGTTTGTCGGCCCAGCCGGCGTAGTACCGGAACGTGTCGATCACCATCCCGACTTCCATCTTCGCCTCGAACAGCGTCTTGCCGTTGTCCCGGGACTCGACGAGAGCGATGTCGTCTTTCCAGGCTTCGATCTGCTCTGCGAGCTGGTGCATGTAGGAAGCACGCGCTGCCGGCGCGAGTTCGCACCACTCGCTTCCCCGCGAGACGGCCGCCTCGGCGGCGTCGACCGCCGCGTCGACGTCTCGGTCGCTCGCGGCCGCGACCGTCGCGTAGGGGACGTCCGTGGCCGGATCGACCGTCTCGATCGTCTCGTCGGTCTCGCCGTCGGTCCATTCGCCGTCGATGTAGCAACTCGTCGGTCCGTCGTAACTCATGCGTCCGTTCGGAGGGACCGAGCAATGTTATACGTTTATATTTCGACCCCGTTCCGGCGGTCGTGTGATACGGAAAACAGTGTGACTCGCTGTAGTTTTATGTCGATTCCGAACGTCGGTGGGAGTATAGACATGGACGCCGAAGCCTTCTTCGAAGGGATGCCCTTCGCATCGCTGCTTGGTATCGACGTGACCGAATGCGCCGACGGTCACGCCGAGGGCTCCCTCGAGATGACAGAAGAGCTCTCCTGGAACGAGGATCGGCTCATGGCCCACGGCGGGGTCACGTTCACGCTCGCCGACACCGTCGGCGGCGCGGCGCTCGTCTCACTCGTCGATCGGCCGGTGCCGACGATCGACATGCGAATCGACTACCTCGAAGCCGGCACGGGCGACCTCTACGCCGAAGCCGACGTGCTCCGGTGTGGGGACGACGTCGGAACGGTCGACGTCGAGGTCTACGCGGCGGAGGACGAGACGCCGGTCGCGGACGCTCGAGGCGTCTACAAGACCGGTTAGCAGTTTTCGATCCGAGATCGCCCGCGTTACCGAAGTTCGGGAGCTACCTCGTCGCCGAGCCGACGCACGCACTCGATCATCTCCTCGGTGCCGACGCCGGGGTGGTAGGTCCGGAGGATGACGTGGACGTCGTCGCCGACGGCTTCGCGGTAGGCCTCGAGGTCCTCAAGTACCTGCCCGGGTGTGCCGAAGATCGCCTGTGCTTTCAGCTCCTGTTTGCGCTCCTCGTCGAGTTCGTCGACGGACTCGCCGGAGAAGATCTCCTGGTAGCGTCGCTGGAGGTAGAGGTAGCCGTCGCACATGGTCTCCCAGGCCTCCTCGCGCGAGTCGCCGACCCAGCCGTGCTGGAGAACGTAGACGGTGAAATCGTCCTCGAGGCCTTCCTGCTCGCGCACGGTCCGGATGTCCTCGACGCGCTTGCGAACGCCCTCGACCGAGAGCGACGAGGGGGCACACCACCCCTCCGCCGTCCGGGCCGCACGCCTGACTGCGGGTTTGGCCGCGCCGCCGAGCATGATCGGCACCTCGCCGCCGACCGGCTTGGGCGTGATCGAGACGTCCGTCGGCACGTCATAGAACTCGGCGTCGTACGCGAGTTCGCCCTCGCTCCAGGCCCCTCTGAGGAACGAGACGAGGTCTGCGAGGCGAGCGGCGCGTTCCGCTCGCGGGACGCCGAAGACGTCGAACTCCCGCGGGTTCGAGCCGATCGCCAGCCCGAGCGTGAGCCGGCCGGCCGAGAGCAGGTCGACGGTGGCGGCGTCTTCGGCCAGCCGGATGGGGTCATACAGCGGACCGAGCGCGACACAGGAGCCGATCTCGAGGTCGTCGGTGACGGCGGCCATCGCCCCGAGCGTGGGCATCGTCGCCGAGAGGTAGCCGTCGTCGGCGAAGTGGTGTTCGGAGACCCACGCGCTGTCGAGCCCCGCGTCCTCGATCTCACGGGTCAGCGTCAGTATCTCGTCGTAGCGTTCGCTCGCCTCGCGGTCGTCGTCGGGCCGTCGCTGGGCGGTGAACAGACCGGTCCCGAGTTGCATACGGAGTATCTCCGTCCGAACGTTCATAACGGTTGGTGATGGCGCGGGTCGTCTGCTGTGAGTCGGTCCGCGATCAGTGATCGACGACGGTGATCTCCTCGATCGGCCACTGGCTCAAGATCTCGACGCCGTCTTCGCGGACGACGACCATCTCCTCGACGCGCACGCCCTGGCGATCCGCGGGTTCCTGGGTCTCGACGGCCATTGTCATCCCTTCCTCGATCTCGATGGGGTGCTCCGGCGAGAGGCCGCGCCAGATCAACGGCACTTCGTAGAGCTGTAGCCCGAGCCCGTGGGCCCAGTGGTTCGTCGTCAGCTGCCAGTGCTCGTCGGCGTCGTAGACGTCAGCGTGCTCGCCTTCCATGTCCGGAAAGCCCGTCGCGATCTCGTCGGTGGTCGCGCCGGGCTCGATACGCTCTAAGACGTCGTAGAGGTTGTCCCGGGCGGTCTCGTAGGCCTCCCTTTGCTCCCGGGTGGGCTCGCCCATGCTGAAGGTACGATAGTAACACGAGCGGTAGCCCAGATACCCGACGTTGTAGAAGTCAGCGTAGACGAGGTCGCCGGGGCGGATCATCCGGTCGGTCGTGTTCGCCTGATGTTTCGGCCACGTGTTCGGCCCCGACGTGAGGTAGCCGCCGCCGACGAACGCGCCGTGGCGCCAGAGTTCGCTCACGGCTTCGCCCCAGACCTCGGTCTCGCGCATGCCCGGCCTCGCGGTCTCCGTGATTTTCTGAAACCCCGCCTCGCAGATCGCCGCGACCATCCGCAGACACTCGATCTCGTCTTCGGTCTTTACCTTCCGGGCGTCTTCCATGATCGCGGTGCAGGTCTCGACGTCGGTTTCGAGGCCCTGGTTCTCGAGCGCCGAGACGAGCGCCTGATTGCCGACGTCGACACCGAGTGTCTCGTCGGCGACGCCGTACTCGGTCATCGCCTCGTTGACGCCGTCGGCCATCGTCTCGAGCAGAAACCGGCGGGCGGAGTCCCGACCCGAGGCCCGCGGGACGTTGCCCAGGCCGGGGCAGGCGTAGCGGATGTCAGAGAGCCACGGGCAGTTCGCCCGCTGGTTGCTCGCGTGGTCGGCGGTGTCCCAGTGGACGACGTCGCCTTCCTCGGTCAACAGCGTGTAGTGGTCCGCGCCGCTGCCGCCGGTCATCGCCAGCCCCGTGACGTAGCGGATGTTCGGATCAGAAAGCAGCAACATCGCCCCGAGGTCGGTCTCCTGTAAGCGCTCGAGTGCCCGTTCGCGCCGTTGCTCGCGCAGCCGCCTGACGTCGATCCGCTGTTCCCAGTCGACGGCCTGGGTCCCCAGCGTTCCCTCCATGAAGCTTCGCTCGTGGAATGACATGTATGATCGTACCAACCCGGGCGCAGGGCTAAACTGTACCGCTTTCGGCCGATCCATCCGGGACAGCTACGACGAGTCGCCCCGGTTCATCGCTACCAACGCGCCGCCAGCGAGTGCGACCATCGCGACGGCCCACACCACCCAGAGCACGGGATCCTCTAGCCGATAGACGACGAACAGCGTCACGCAGAACAGGGCAGCCAGCGCGCCGACCGCGTGTGTGTCGTCCATCTCGAGCGAGCGGTGCGCAGGCGACGATAAAAAGCGTTCCGCCGAACCGACACGTCTAGACGGGCTCGAGCCCCTCCTCCTCCCGAAGCACGTTGACGTACGTGCGGAAGCCGGACTCGAGGTCGTACTGGGCCTCGTAGCCGAGGTCTTCCTGTGCTGCGGTCATGTCGAGGTTCTGAGTCCAGGGCAGTTCGCCCTCGTCTGAGACCTCGACGTCTGCGTCGGGTACGATCGACGCGACAGTCTCGGCGGCCTCACGAACCGTCGCGAGGACGCCTCGGACGTTGTAGACTCGCTGGGTGAGCGCTGTCTCGGGCGTGAAGGTAGCCAACCGGAACGCCTGGGCGACGTCTTCGACGTGTTGCCAGTCGATTTCCTGGTCGCCGTAGTCGACGCTGTAGGACTCGCCGAGGGCGGGTTGTTCGACGATATTCGCGAGGAAGGCGGAGCCGCCGGTCTCGCGGTAGGGACCGTAGGCGACCGTCGGCCGGAGCGCGACGTGGTCGAGTCCGTAGTCCTCGTGGTAGACCCGCGCCTGGTGTTCGTTGTACTCCTTGGTCGCGCCGTAGAGGGTGTCGGGGTAGACGAGTTCGTCTTCGTCGACCCAGTCGGCGTCGTAGTTCTCGGGTGGCGCGTACGCCGCGGCCGAGGAGGCCCACGCGACGCGTTCGACCTGGTCGTCGAGGATGCGTGCGGCCTCGAAGACGTTGTTCGTGCCGACGACGTTGACGTTTGCTGCGGCTCGAGGCTCTTTCCGTGCCGCGGTCGTCAGCAACGCCGCGAGGTGGACGATATGGGTCGCTTTCGTCTCCTTGACCGTGCGGATCACGTCGGTCGGCTCGGAGACGTCGCCGCCTCGCACCTCGACGTCGTCGGCGACGCCGAGGTTCTCGAGGATCTTGGTGTCTCTCGAGCGGTCGTAGGCCACGACGTCGTGGCCGTGTTCGAGCAGGTCCTGTACCACGTAGGAACCGATGAAGCCGGTTCCGCCGGTGACGAGTACCGTGTCGTTGCTCATACGTCAGTCGTACTGGGCTCGGTGGTGATCTGTCCGTCGGTTCGTCCGGTCGCGCGATCGATCGTGGGGACTACTCATGAAGTCCCCCGATCGAGTCGTAGAACGAGGACGAAAGCGTCTCGGCCATGTCCTCTTCGCGGTCGATGCGAACGTCGAGGACGTGGGGGACATCCGCCGCTTTGCCTTCCTCGAGGGCGTCGGCGAGTTCGTCAGGGGTCGTTATCCGGGTGCCGACCGCGCCGAAAGCCTCAGCGACGCTCACGAAGTCGGTGTCGTGAAACTCCACGCCCGCGATATCCTCGTCTTCGCTTTGCATCTGGCGAACCATCCCGAGGCTCGTGTCGTTCAAGACGACGACCGTCGGGGCCACGCCGTATTCGACGGCGGTCTCGACGCTCGTCATCGTCATCGCGAAGCCGCCGTCGCCGGCGACGGCGATCACGTCCGTGTCGGTCGAGAGTTCCGCGGAGACGGCAGCCGGGACCGACCACCCCATCCCGCCGACGCCGCCGCTGCCGAAGTAGGTGCGGACGGCGGGCGTCTGCAGGTAGTACAGCAGCCAGAAGCGGTTGTTGCCGGAGTCAGCAGTGACGATGGTGTCCTCGTCGACGACCCGCTGGATTTCTTTAACCGCGCGCTGGGGTTTGATCGGACTCGAGTCGTCCTCGCACTCGGACGCGGTGAACCACTCGCGGGCCTCGGCCGCGCGCTCTGTCGCCCAGTCGTTCGATGCGCTGCCGGCCTCGGCGAGTGCCGCCAGACACTCTGTAGCGTCGCCGATTAACCCCACGTCGGCCGGATAGACCCAGCCAGCGTTTCGCGTGTCGACGTCGGCGTGGATGATCGTCTGCTCGCCGGGCCGGACGAATCCGGGTGCCTGCCAGTTGGTGTCCATCGGGTTCAGCCGACAGCCGACCACGAGCAGCGTGTCCGCCTCGCTGACGACCCGGTTCGCTCCTTCGTGGCCGAACGAGCCGATGACGCCGGCGGCCCGCTCGTCCGTCTCGGGGAACGTCGACTTTCCGAGGTAGGAGGTGGCGACCACGCAGTCGTACGTCTGCGCGACGGCCGCGAGCTCGTCGTAGGCTCCCGCGGCGTGGACGCCGTCGGAACGGCGTTCCGACGAGCCCCCGCTCGCTGCGCTCGCGTGGACGCCGTTTCCGGCGACGATGACTGGTCGGTCGGCGTCCTCGAGCGCCTCGACCGCCGCCGCGACGTCGTCGTCGGTCGGCGCGGCGTCCCACGTCCGCGTCTGCTCGGTCGGCTCCCACGTGGGCGGAATCGGCTCCTCGGGGACGTCGTCGGTGATTGCGTCCCCGTCGAGGATGACCGCCGTTGGACCAGGCCGACCCGCGACGGCGTGTTTGAATGCCAACTGGACCGATCGGAGGGTCTCGGTGGGCGTCCGGGGGAACCACCACTCCTCGGCCACGCCGTCTAAGACGTTCGGGAGGCTGATGCCGCCGTAGTCCCCGCGGGCCTGCTGATACGGCGCGAGCGTCGAGTACTCGCCCCGCTCTGAGGCCTCGGTGAGGACGACCATCGGCGAGGACGCGAGCCGACTTTCCATCTGACCGATCATCCCGAGACTACCGATCCAGGGACCCTGACCGGCCAACACCCCGGGGTTCCCGGTGAGTCGGCCGTACATCTCCGCCATTACGCTCGCCTCGCGTTCGTCGCGTGGCCGGACGAACTCGATGTCTGACTCGGGGAGGTGATCGAACAGTTCGATCACCCGCCCACCCGGGTAGCCGAAGACGTACTCGACGCCGAGTTCCTCGAGCGTCTCGACGAGTTCGGCGGCCGCGGTCGTCATTCGCCGTCGTCGACGTGAACCGTCTCCTCGACGATCATTCGTGGTCCCGCACCGACGTCGACGAACTCAGCGGCGTCTTCCTGGACGGCCCGGCCGACCTCCGACCGGAACGCCTCGCCCAGTGCCTGCTCGCTCTCGAAGGTGAGCTCGAGGACGCCGTCGTACTCGACCGACTCGGGATCGGTCGGGACCGAGGTGCTGTAGCGAACCAGTCCCGGAAGCTCGCGCGCGATCTCGGCGTGTTCGCCCTGCCAGCGCGCGAGAAACTCCTCGTGGCTGTAGCCGTCTCTCCGGACGAGCAACTCGACCAGTTTGATCATGCAGTTCACACCGTCGGGAGCGGGTGACTTTGCTCTATCGGTGTCTCTCGATTCGCCGTCCCGACGGCCTCGCGTCGCCGAAAGCGTGCCCGATCGCGACGCGGCTGTTCGGCTCTTCAAAACACCTAAGTTCGCCTTCTCCCTCGGGTTCGAGCATGAACGAGGGGACACGGACGATAAATGCGGTCGAAACCGCGTTCGACATCGTCGAACATCTGAAGGAGGTCGACGGTGCCGGCGTCACCGAGTTGGCGACGGAACTCGACCTCGCGAAGAGCACCGTTCACAACCACCTCGCGACGTTATACTCGAAGGGATACGTCGTCCGCGACGGCGACACCTACCGCGTGGCGCTTCGGTTTCTCGATCTCGGGAACTACGCTCGCGAGGAGGATCCACTCTACCAGGTCGGCCAGGAGAAAGTCGACGAGCTGGCCGCAGAAACCGGCGAGAAAGTCTGGATCCTGGCCGAAGAACACGGCAGGGCCGTTCACCTCTACGACGCGTCGGGCAAACGGTCGGTCCGAACCTACGCCCGCACCGGCCAACTCAACTACCTCCACCAACTCGCTGCGGGGAAAGCAATTCTCGCATACCTCCCGGACGAACGGGTTATGGAGATCATCGATCGATACGGCCTCCCCGCCCGCACCGACGACACCATCACCGACCCCGACGAACTCCGGGCAGACCTCGAGCGGATTCGTGAGCGAGGCTTCGCACAGAACCGTGAGGAGTCCATCCCTGGACTCCACGCCGTCGGAGTGCCGATTACGGATGAAGACGGTGTGGCGATCGGATCGCTAAGTCTCTCCGCGCCGGCGAAACGGCTTCGGGGAGAGCGATTCGACGAGAAGATCCCGAACCTGCTGCTCGGCGTCGCAAACGAGATCGAGATCAACATGGCGTACATCTAACCAGGCGTTCGCATGTTGCGAACGGTTTCGAGCCGTACCGTTTCGCCGCCGTCGGCTCGACGAACCGAATTGGCCGCCGACGCCGGACGATACACTGGTTCCACGGCGACCGCGACGTCACTTTCGTTCCCGCCTGCCGAACGGCTATGGGTAGCCATTACGAGTGTATGTATGTAATACGTTCATTGCTATCGGATACCATAACTAGCGGAACGCATTAGTTACGTTGTCCGTTACGGACCGGGTTTCGACGGTGGCCGAGACTGGAACCCGTTGCCAACTGCCGTGTCCGTCGCATTACACTCGTATATCTGTAACTCAATGTCAGGTCCAGAATTATATTTTAAGATATGTGTTATAGGAATGCATGATGGTATTAATATATTTATTCAGTTACAGTGGTGGCATACTACGTTTCAAGCTCGAGCCGATCACGGACGAAGACGGTTCGACCGGGACGTTTACCGGCCTCGAGTTTTCGGAATGGGGTTCTCGCACACTATCGGCTGTCGGATACGGCGCTGGCTGACTGAAGAGGGGCTCTTCCTCCAGAATACGGCCTTACTGCCACTTCCTCGGCGTTAGGCCAGTTGACCGCCGGTTTCTATAAAATCCCATACCTATTCATCTATCTGTCTGATCTGATACTGTTCAATTTACACACGGATGTGAGCAGACGCGTCATTCGAGGATACGTCCGAAACGGCAGGCTCAGTTTTCGGTCTCGCGCTCGCGCAGATCCAGCCGTCGGATCTTCCCGGTCGAGGTCGTCGGCAGCTCCGCGACGAACTCGATGTGGCGTGGATACTCGTACTCGGCGAGGTTCTCCCGGACCAGTTCTCTGATCTCCTCTCGGAGCGTCTCTGGGTCGAACTCGTCGACGGCGGGCTGGACGTACGCCTTGATCGCCTCGCCTCTCGTCTCGTCGGGTACGCCGACGACGCCGGCCTGTTCGACCGCGTCGTGCTCGAGAATCGCCGATTCGACTTCCATCGGACCGACGCGATAGCCGCTCGTGAGGATGACGTCGTCGGCCCGCGAGTGAAACCAGAGGTAGCCGTCCTCGTCGCGGGAGACGAGGTCACTCGTCAGGAACCAGCCGTCATCGGTTTGTTTTGCGGCCGTCTTCTCGGGCAGTCCCCAGTACTCGTCGAAGAAGATCCGCCGATCGTCGGGTTTCAGGGCGAGTTCGCCGACCTCGCCCGTCGGCACCTCCTCGCGCGTCTCCGGATCGAGAACGGTTGCCTCGTAGCCCGGCAGCGGTTTGCCCATGCTTTCAGGGCGGGTCTCGAACCAGTTCGAGGAGTTGGCGACGACGAGATTCAGCTCCGTCTGTCCGTAGACCTCGTTGATCTCGAGGTCCGCGAACGACTCGTCGGCCCACTCGAGGACCTCCGGGGTCAGCGGCTCACCGACGGAGGCGATCGTCTCGAGTGTGAGGTCGTACCGATCCTCGGGATCGTCGACGTTCATCAGCATTCGGATCGCTGTCGGCGGCATGAGCGCCTTCGAGATACCGTGGCGCTCGAGCAGGTCGAACGCCTCCTCGGGATCGAAACTGTCGCGTGGCCAGCCGACGATCGTGCAGCCGTTGTGCCAGGCCGCAAACAGCGTGCCCCCCAGCGCAGCTCCCCAGGCCCAGTCCGCGGGCGTCCAAAGCGTCGCGTCGTGCAGTCCCTGGTCGAAGTAGTTGTACGCAGCGGCCGCACGACCGAGCCACAGCGCGTGGCTGTGTAAGACGCCTTTCGGCGGCCCGGTCGACCCGCTCGTGTACATGATCGCCGTCGGCGTCTCCGGCGTCGCGTCGTAGACGTCGATCCCCGGCTCGTAGTCGGCCACGAGGTCGTCGAACGCGTCGGCGTCGCCTGCGACGTCGTCCGCCGATCCCAGCTCGACGACGTGCTCGAGGTCGGGACAGTCTCCGCGGATCGCCTCGACCGTCTCGCGAACGTCGGGGTCGACGACGACCGCCGTCGCACCGCTGTCCTCGAGGCGGTACTGGAGCGCATCCGGGCCGAAGAGGACGGTCAACGGCACCGAGATTGCCCCGAGCTTCCAGTTCGCGAGGTGGGTCAACGGGTTTTCGGGTTTCTGCGGGACGACGACCCCGACACGGTCGCCCTCCGCGACGCCGAGGTCGGCGAGTGCGGCCGCCAGGCGGTCGGATCGCTCGTCGAGGTCACGAAACGTGTACGTCTCGAGACCTGCCGGAGACTCGTATCGCAACGCGACCCGATCGGTGTCGTCGTGTTTCCGCAGGAAGTCGACGGCGGGGTTGAACTCCGCTGGAAGGTCCCACTCGAACTCCTCGCGTGCCTGCTCGTACCGATCGTACGTCGGCATGACTCGCCACGTCATTGGCTAGTTCGTTTCACTGCTGTGACTTAGAGCTTTTTGACATCCTCCAGCGCCGAAAGACGCGGGAATCCACGAAGTGGATAGCAACTCACACACCGGTAGCGTTCGTCGGGTTTCGGAGTGCCGTCTCTGACAAATCAACATTCTAATATTTCGACAGTATGATAATATATATGATGTATTTGTGGTGTCTGGGTTCGGCGTTTTCCGTATCGAAACCGGGGCCCGCGTCGGTTCAGCACAGCACGTACCGAATGTCGAATCAGTGAGGCGTGTGTGTCGCCTGCGTCGTGTTTCGGAGCGTTCGGAGAAGTCGATCTCCGCCGGATCAGTCGCTCGAGCTGAAGCAGACGCTGCAGGCTGGTATTCGTCGACCGCCGAGCCGTGACAGCGAACAGTTAGCATACCAGTTCGTGAACGGAGCCACGGTCGCCCGCTGTGACGCACTCTCGCCGGCTCGTCGCTAGACCTCTCTTTAAGAAATGAAATCTCTTGGAGAGACATATTATCGTATTGATTATGTCGCTCTCTCGTCTCGCCGCGTGGTCACGGACTCCCGGTACATTCCTTGAGGTGGTCGGGTTCTGTCGTCGATAGCCAGTTCCGGGAGCTGGCTCCGGGAGTGTATCGACACGGCCTCTCGGACGCAGCCTTGCTGTGCGACGTTTCGTGTACAAGCAGACGAACTATCCCGGCAGGTGCCAGACTGTCTACACGACATGGACCGACCTGAATTCACCGACAGCGGCGACAGCTTTACGGAAACGATCCAGTCCAGAACGGGACTCGACTCGCGTGAGGCGGCACAGGACGCCATCGTGGCCACACTCTGGACACTCGGGGAGTGTATCCCGGAGCCGCGAGCGAGGGCCATCGCCGAGGACCTCTCAGACGAGTTCAAGACAGCGCTCGTCGACGCAGGCGGTACGGAGGAGGTGTTTCCGATCGACGAGTTCCTTGATCGGGTGAACGACCGCGAACGCCGCTCGGATCACATCGACGAACCGGCCGCGTCGACGCACGTCGGATCGGTAATGGACGCGCTCTCGAATCGGATCGACCGGTCCGTCTGGCTCTCCGTGCTCGCTGGACTTCCACCGGAGTACCAACAGCGGTGGGGGGAGCGGTCGCCAGTCGGCGACCTCTCGGGATGAGGTCGCCGACGATCCCGAGAAGGTCGTGACTGATCGTGCTCATCCGAGGATGTCAGTCATACTGTCGATCATGGACCGGTGAACTGGTGTGTGCCAGAACCGGCGTTGCAGCGCATGTCAGCCCGCCCGCTCTCGCGGGTGGGTTACGTATGTATGACCGACAGTATCATCAGACCCAGACCTTCACATCACATATACATACCACATGATTCCGAAAAGAAGTCAAATACAGGCTCGTTGACGACTCATATGGGATGAACGACCTCACCGGGTTCCAACGTGATCTGCTGTACGTGATTGCAGGTGCTGACCAGCCGTCCGGTCAGGACGTCAAGGACGAAGTCGAAGCGTACTACAGCGCCGAAATCAATCACGGTCGCCTGTACCCGAACCTCGATACGCTCGTCAACAGGGAGTTGGTCGAGAAAGGACAGCTCGATCGCCGAACGAATTACTATGCCATCACCGATGCCGGTGAGAAAGAACTCGAGAAGCGGCGGGAGTGGGAGAACCAGTATGTAGAGGCCTAACGTGCGACGCGTATTCGGTTGCAGCGTACGTTCACCGAACCCGACGTTTTCATCGAAGAGAAGGCTTATACCGAGAGAATAGCCTCATCGGAGTATGTCGAGCGAGACCGACGACAACCTATCAAACCTCGTTACCATCGTTGGGAGAGGCGTGCCTTCGAACTACGAAATCACCGTCGACGGCGACATCGAGCTAGCGGATGCGGACCCACTCGAGGAAGCGACCGTCGTCACAGACCACTCCGCCGAGGGTGCAGTCGATACCGGCGTGATGCGGTTCCAGTTCTCCGGCCAGCTGGCAAACGTCCACGTTGTCGACTGGAACGGTGTCTCCGCGCTGGAATCGTCGAGCACACCGGAAGTCCACATCGACTACGGTGCATCCGCTCGAAACGAGAGCGACTACTGACGACGAAGGTTTCTTGCTCTCCGCATCCGGATACGTAGGACCCGAGGGTACAGGAGAAAGGAGTGTCGCAGGGAACCCCCATTTGACGTCCTCCACACGGCTGAGCCGTGGGATTCCTCCGTGGGCAATCCGGCCAGCAGATTACCCCGGCTGTGAACTTGCGGGTTCGCCGACGCTGGTTTGGTCGGTCGGACTCGACTGTTCCCCAAACCGAGCGGGTGTCCAGTCGTGTCCGTTCCACTCCCAGTACGCCCCATCGGAGGGTGCGTCCCTGTCGCGTCCAGCGGACAGGGCGGCGGGCCGCGCCATCGGCCCCTCCAACATCTTGGAGCAAATTCCACGCCCCGACGATGTCACTGTGGGCGTCCAACCCACAATCGTGACATCGGAACGAATCACCATCTCTCGACGCCTTTTCGCTTCCACACGCTGGACACTCACTGCTCGAATGAGCCTCGCTCACGTGCTCGACGCTGAGTCCAATATCGCCGAGTGTGAGCTCGAGTCGGTCGACGAGCTGTCGGTATGACCAGAACGCATGGGTTTTCTCGTTCACCGCTGCCGACCAGTGCGTGTCCAGCACGTCGGTGAGATCGCCGACGTAGACGGTGTCGACGTTGCGTTCGAGCAGCCAGTCTGCTGCGTGTTTCACCGCGGCATCCCGACTATGGTCGCGTTTCTCCCCACGTTTGTCGTACACGCGCTGCATCCGCTTGCTCGTATACTGGCCGTCGGGGAGTGTCGATTGCAACTGGGCAATCAGATCGGACAGGATCTGGAAGCGTTCAAACTCGGGTCGAGCGTGATAGACTGCGGTGTCTCCAGTGGTGGTGACGATCGCGAGCGTGTTGTTCGCGCCGATGTCGATCGCACCAGAGTGCGTCGTGTTCTCCGTTTTGAGTGTGTGAGTGAGGGCATCCCGTCGCTGTTCGCGTAGTTGGTCTGGCCGTATGCGAACCGGATGCGTGACACGAAGTCTATCTGCTGGGTCGTCGTAGACGAGTTCCAACCGCGCATCGTCACCATCCCACTGCGGGTTGCCGCGGACTTCGAGTGTGATGCGTTCCTGGTACTCGAAGTCGTACTTCGCTTCGAGTGCGTCACCGACGCCGAACTCCAAGGTACTCCGATTTTCGTCCCAGTCGAGGGTGTAGAGGTCGTTGCGGACGAGGCCGTGAAGTTCGTAGCCGTCGTCGCGGTTCCCCCAGTATCCGGACGGGGACGGTTTTTCGGTGACCGTCGGGTCCGAGTCGTCGTGGTATTTCTCGAGGAGGCGGAAGTGGCTTCGCCATGCGTCACTGTTCTTCCGGGCGACTTGCTGGCACGCAGCCTTCCCGAGTATCGGGGCGTACTCGTCGTACAGATCAGTGTACTCGGCGTCCCAGACGTCGCCGTCGTCATCGAAGTACTGCTGTCTGCGTCTCCAGACGCTTCGCGTCTGGATGGCCCACCAGAACTTCGTTCTGGGGACGTCGGTAGGTGATCTGGTTCCACAACGGAACGTGGGCGGCCAACCACTCGAACAAACACTGCCGATACCGGTCACTGGTGGGTTCGGCAGTGTACTCGTTCGTGCGTTGTGGTCGGTCGCTCACATCTAACATGTCGGTTTCTAGTACTGTAAACGTTGGGATTGCGGTCGGGCAACGGTGTCGTGGTTGTCTTCAGCAGTGACGGATTCATCCGCACGACTACAGTCGTGGGCATTCTCCTGTTGTTCCTGTAAGTTCAGAAACTCCCCTTCGGCTGGATTATCCAGCCGCTTGCGTCGGTGAGCAAGCGCTAATTTCCGCTCGTAGAAGCCGTAACTGTAGAACTACTCTTTCTCCATTCGCCCCGAGATACGTTGTCACCGAGCGTCTCCTTACTCCCCGTCGTCGAGCACCGCCAGTCGGGAGTCCCGGAGGAGGACCTTCTTCACAATCGACGGGTTCTCGAGCAGCCGGTGTTTCGCGTGAGCGCCGCGGCCACGGCCACGCCCCTCGCGTTCGGACTGGATCACGTTGAGGAAGTTCTGTTCCTGAAGGATTTCCTGGACGCGACGTTCCGAGAGGACGTCGAAATCGAGCTGGCGGGCGACTTCCTTGTACTGGTTGTAGATAATCTTCGTCGGAAACTCCTTTTCGGTGCTGTTTTCGGTCAAAAGTGTCAGAGAATATAGAATCGCTTTGGCTTGTTGGGGCGACCCTTCGATCAGTTCGTTGAACCGGTCGGCTTCAGTCTTCTCTTTCGCGTCGCGGACGTGATCAGCGGTGACGCGGGCGTCGTTTTGCTTTTTGGCGATCCGGCCGGCGTTTCGAAGGATATCGATCGCCTTGCGTGCGTCGCCGTGTTCCTGGGCTGCGAGTGCCGAGGTCAGCGGGATCACGTCGTCGGCGAGAACGCCGTCGTGGAACGCGTCACGACGTTTCTCCAGGATTTCGACGAGCTGGTTCGCATCGTACGGCGAAAAGACGAGTTCGTCGCGCGAGAGGCTCGATTTGACCCGTTCGGAGAGATGATCCGGGAAGTCGATCTTGTTCGAGATACCGACGATGCCGATGCTCGCGCTCGATATTCGGCGGTTCTCGCCCGCTCGAGAGAGTTTTCGGAGCACCTCGTCGTCCTCGAGCATGTCGATCTCGTCGAGGATGACGATCGTGACGTCGGTACAGCTGTCGACGGCCTCCCAGAGTCGTTTGTAGTAGTCACCTGTTCCGAGACCCCGGTCGGGAACGCCGACCCCACTTTTGCCGGGTTCGTTGACGATCTGGGCGATCGTCTTGACGATCGACGCCTCGGTATTCTGTTCTCCGCAGTCGATGAAGGCGTACTTGACCGTGACGCCGTCGCGTTTGGCCTCCGAGATCACACGTTTGGTGACCGACCGGGAGATCAACGACTTGCCGGTGCCGGTCTTCCCGAAGATGAATAGGTGGTTGGGCTCGCTTCCAAAGATCGCCGGGTTCAACGCGTCCGCCACTCGTTGCATCTGCTCGTCGCGTCCGACGATCCGGTCCGGGCCGGGGAGGTGGGTGATCTCGAGTAGTCGTTCGTCAGCAAAGACCGGATCGTCGTATCGAAAGAGCGGATCGCGGTCGTCGTCCGCAGCCATTGTCGTCTTCCTTTCTACCAGACCGGGATAAAGCCACGGGGATCGATCGCGGATGTAAATGCCGTCGTTGAGTGACTCGAAAAACGGGCTAAGTGGGGGAAGACGGGAGCACACGCTGACCGCTATCCTCGCGTTTCTAACGGTGACACCGAGCGTGTGACGGACCACCTGATCTCTGGTCGGATTCCGGGCAACTGGCACCGACACCCCCGTCGCGGGTGTAACGGCCGTCGTTCGATCGAATCCATGTCCTCGCCGAGTCGAGCGTATCGATCGTCATCCCACCTCGAGTGGCCGACGTGTCCGAGATAGGAAGAACCGTCGCGTCGAACGGCCGGCAAACGTCGGTTCGAGCAGGTACTGACCCGCTCTCCGGTCGAGTGTGGTACACACACACCCCCATCGCGGATGTAACGGGTTCGAACGTGGGTGAGTCAGGAACTCGGGTGGTTTCGAAGGGGAGACCGCTTAGTGACGCGAGTTTACATCCGCGATGGTGGTGTGTTCCGGTAGAAGACCACCCCAGGCGTGGACGGCCTTACAAACGCGAGGGTGGTGTGTCCCCGTCTCAAACCGCTGATCACAAGCAATAGCCACTCCATATCTCTCATATTATAATGTATTCTTATATCATATATGGTTTACATCACGTATACACACAACATATAGTCAGTGGGATAGTCAAAAGAACGCCTCGAATCGGCGAGATCGACCGGCAAAACGTTTTTCGGGACCGATTACCAGTCAGAACGTTCGAGTACGACTGCGATAACTATGCATCCAATTCGCGTAGCGTAGACGCATGTCACAGTCGAATAACCCGGAGATGCACGTTGGCTGTCCACGGTGTAACGCCACCGTGAACGCGACCGTCCCACCAGGTCCCGGCATCGACGGTTCCCGAACCGACGAGGAAGACCGGCTTCGGGGAACGGAAACAGCCTGCGATCACTGCGGGCACGAACTCGAGTTATACTACTACTAGGGATACCAGAACCATATCCACCTGATCCCTCCCGGCGTTCGCGCGGTGGGTGAAGCCGACCCCGTAAGAGCGCAGGAACGAGGCCGTCTCGAGCCGTCGAGTCGTTCTCTCGTAGATCGACCGCGTTTTCCGGGCGTGGTAAAGACTCGACCCCACCGAACGTAGTTTGGGAATGTTCCACGTGAAAGCGGACGAAGAATCATCGATCAGCATTGTCGGAGCGGTTGTGTCGAGTAATCGATCGAAGCTCGCACTCGATACCAGCAATACATGCCGAATGATACCATCCAACGAGATGTACTGATAGAACGACTCTCGAGACGACCACTGGAATCGGTACCAGTCGGAACCTACGCTGTACGTCCGCCTGCAAGGATTCTCTTCGGCCGCCAGCATACGATCGTCGTCACGGTAGTCGACGACGACGACTCCTGCAATTTACCAGAAGTTATTGCATTAATATTCTATATTGGATAGAATAGGAAGCTTTTGCACCTTTCGATGTCGTTATGCTCCCTGTATATTGAAGTAAACGTGGATGACAGACGACAGACACAGCCGTCGAAAGTACTTGAAATACGCAGGTCTGCTCAGTGCAGTCGGATTTGCAGGATGTCTCGGTGGGGACGAAGAACCGAGTGACGACCAGAATGCCGAACCGGACGACGATGGGCAAGACGACTCGGGATCGGACGACGACGCAGGTGAGGAAGACGAGAACAGAGTCATCGTCGCGCCGGACGGCAACTGGTCGTTCGAGCCAGAGGAACTCACGATCTCGGTCGGCGAAACGGTGACGTGGTACTTCGACGCGCCGGGTCACAACGTGTCGTCCCATCCCGATGGATCGGACGTAAACGAAAATCCGGACGGTGCGGAGCCGTTCGCTTCCTACGAGGGAGAGAATCACTTCGACCTGGACGAGCCGGGTACGGAGTACGAACACACGTTCGAGGTCCCAGGTGAGTACACGTACGTGTGTACCCCCCACGACGGAAGTATGATCGGCACGATAATCGTCGAAGAGTAAACAGCGTTCTTCGGTATTGGCAGACGATCAACCCGTTGTTCGAACGGTATCGACGATGGTAGCCGCTCGTGTCGGCTCGAGCACCGACTGCTGTTCGTCGACGGAGTCAGTGCACGATCGATGAAATACACAAACTAGAATATATTCTACGAATGGTATGTATCGACATCGTGATCACGTGCTAACAGCTATCAGTGACGACGTGGTACGTCGCCTCGCATGGCGCTACAACGGATGCTACGCGGCGACCCTGCGAAGAATTCGACGCTGTACCTGCTCGTGGGCGTCCTCTCGTTGGTGAAAGCGATCGCAGTGCGGGACGACCGTGATCGGTTCCGACGAGAGCTACTTGACGCCGGCCTGTTTATTGGCGTCGGACTCGCTCTGCGACGGTACAGCACGCTCAAAGAAGAAAAGCGCGACGAACTACGCGAGACCGTTCCCGACTGGGTAACGGGAGAGCCAGGCGAATCGACAGGCCTGACCGAACTGGCGCGGAGTCGGTTGGAACGCGAGCCCGAGCCCGAACCGACGATTCGAGACCGAGCCATGAACTTCGTCGGCAACCAGCGATAAGCGATCAGGCGAGGATCGGCTCGAGTTCGGCGGTGAAGTGGCGCAACTCGGGGATGGCAGACTCGCTCTCGATTCGCAGCCCCCGAACGTCGTCGCCGTTTTCGAGGACCGCGGCGGCGGTGTCGACGACGTGTTCCAGGTGCTCGCGGTGGTACGTTCGCCTCGGAAGTGCGAGCCGGACGAGTTCCGGACGGTCGGCGTCGGGAAAGGCGAAGCTCCCGAGTTCGACGCCCCGAACTCCGCCCTCGCGGTAGAGTTCACAGACGAACGCCTGGCCCGGAAACTCCGATGGAGCGAGATGTGAAAGCGCCGTCTCGGCGTCGACGTAGACCGCGTGTCCACCCGTCGGTTCGTAGATCGGGACTCCCGCGTCCGTGAGCATCTCTCCGAGCGTCCGGACCTGCTCGAGGCGGTCCTCGACGTAGGCCTCCTCGACGGCCTCGCGGAGCCCGACGGCCATCGCCGCCAGGTCCCGGCCGGCCATCCCGCCGTAGGTCGGAAACCCCTCGTAGAGGATCCCCCGTTGCTTGCACGTCTCGTACAGTGACGGGTCGTCTGTCGCGACGAAGCCGCCGGCGTTTGCGAGTCCGTCTTTTTTCCCGCTCATTACCACGGCGTCGGCATACGAGAGCTGTTCGCGAGCGATTTCTGCGACCGATACGTCGGCGAATTCGGGCTCACGACGCCCGACGAAGCAGGCATTCTCCGCGAATCGGCAGGCGTCGATCACGAACGTCGCATCGATCTCGTCGGCGAACGCACGGACCCGGCGGGTGTTCTCGACGCTGACCGGTTGTCCGGCCGCGGAGTTGTTCGTAATCGTCTGGATCACGACCGGAACTGCATCCGGGCCGACGTCGTCGACGACCGCGCGGGCGCACTCGAGCGAGACGTTCCCGTCGAAAGGGCTACCGTCGTCGGGATCGAACGCACCTGCGGCCGGACAGTCGACCGGCTCGGCTCCCTGATTGGCGACGTGAGCCCGCGTCGTATCGAAGTGGGTGTTGTTGAGTACGACATCGCCGTCCTCGAGCAGGCCTCCGTAGAGGACGTTCTCGGCACCTCGACCCTGGTGGGCCGGCACGACGTGAGAAAATCCCATCACGTCTGCGACAGCTTCCTCGAGGCGCTCGAAGCTCCGGGAGCCGGCGTATGCTTCGTCGCCACGGATCAACGCGGCCCACTGGGCGTCGCTCATCGTTCCCGTTCCGCTGTCGGTCAGCAGATCGATGTAGACGTCCGCAGCGTCGAGATTGAAGACGTTGTAGCCGGCGGCCTCGAGGTTTCGCTCTCGAGTCTCGCGATCGGGTAGCGTGATGCGCTCGACCATCCTGGATTTGTAGGCGACCATACCCTAGCTAGAACGGACGAACAGTTCAAATCGAGTGTCGAACGCTGATCGCCACACGACTGTACTGGCGGCGAGCCGACGGACCGGGCGGTTGATGGACGGATCCAGCCACATACTGTCGGTCATACCGACGTGAACACGGCTGGTGACAGCACGGCCAGACACACGTTCAACGGCTGGATCAACCGGACACCAGCTCACAGGTCCATGACCGACAGTATAACTGTCACCCGTTTCGGCTGTCGCGTTACGCGTCGCCACACCGACTCGGTCCGTCGAACCGGTAGCTCGGGTGGGTTGCTCCGCTGGCCCATCGAACGATCGGTCCGTCAAGGATTTACGCCGATCGGTCGAACGGTCAGCTATGAAAGTCGAATTCGACCGCGAGACCTGTATCGGCATGTACCAGTGCGTCGCCGAGTGGGACGCCTTCGAGGAGGATACTACCGCCGGCAAAGCCGTCCTCGAGGGAAGCGAGGAAGTCGAAGACGGGATCTTCGTCCGCGAGGTTCCCGACGACGCCGAACTGGACGCGAAGTTCGCCGCTCGAACCTGTCCCGTCGACGCGATCACGATCTACGACGACGACGGCGAACAGCTGATCCCCTAATGCCGACCGCGTCGAACGACGGCGTCTCGCTGTACTACGAGACCGCCGGCGACGGCGACGTCGTCGCGTTCGTCCCCGAGGCCGGCCTCGGTGGCTGGTCGTGGGGGTGGCAACACGCCGCCCTCGCGGGCCCCTACGAAGTCCTCGTCACCGACCTTCGGGGCACCGGTCGGTCTGACACCCCACCCGGTCCCTACGACCTCGAGATGCTCGCGGCCGATCTCGAGGCCGTCCTCGCCGACCACAGAACGCGTACCGCCCACGTCGTCGGTGCCGGCCTCGGCGGGGCCGTTGCGCTTTCCGCTGCGCGGATCTCGAACCGGGTCGAGACGCTCACGCTGTTTGGCACCGGCGCCCGCGCTGAAGCGTTCGACCTCGAGCCATTGTTCGCCCCACCGGACGATCCCGACGCCCTCTATCGCTCCCTCGAGACTGCGTTCTCGGCCGACTTCCGGGAGCGCCAGCCCGACGTCCTCGAGGGGATCGTCGACTGGCGCGTCGACGGTGACGCCACCCGTGACGGCTGGGAATCACAGATCGCTGCTCTCGAGAACTTCGACGCCACCGATTGGGGGTACGAAGTCACCCAGCCGACGCTGGTCTGTCACGGGACGGCAGACGACCTCGTGTCCGCCGCTTCGGGTCGCGAGCTTGCCGATGCGCTCCCTCGCGGCGAGTTCGAACCGCTCGAGGCGGGGCATCTCTGTTTCGTCGAGCAATCGCGCGTCGTGAACGACCGGTTGATAGGCTGGCTCGAAGCGCATACCGTTACGGGATGAGAGTCGCGGGATCGGACAGCAAGGATTAACTATCGGCCTCCGTTTCTCTTACTCGAGGGCCCTTAGCTCAGTCTGGTAAGAGCGCTCGGCTCATAACCGAGTGGTCGATGGTTCGAATCCGTCAGGGCCCATCCAGATTCTGCATGATTCTGAGCCACCGGAATCACAGGTTACAACGCCTACAGCGCTCATTTTCCAAACTCCGGTGGTGGTCGAACCGTGAGTCGTATTTGGGGTTCATCCAGCTGCTAGACGGGGATCGCTGCCATCGTGCCTTCTATGATAGCCGATGGACTGGGGCCATTTAATCAATTAGCGGTTGAACCGTGGCGACTCCATTATCCAATAAAATCCTCTTCTTTAAGTTTGACTGATCGGTAAATCCACGGATTTCTTCGATGAGGACGTACCCATCAAAAAGTAGGAAGGAATGGATATAGCTGATCTTCATATCCATATCGGAGAAAACATTATGTCCATGGGGTTGTAGATGAGCTAGTATCACTGGTCATGCATGTCTGAGTCAACGATGAAGTCTTGGTCCAACGCTACCCTGATTGACCAAAAGGATCTCTTCGAATACATATTTGAAGGAGGAGCCTGGGATTACGATAACTGTCTGGATATTTCTATTTACTGTATTAAACCGGCTCCCGACTCACTTGATGAAACAGCATTTGTCCAATTTCTTTCCGAGAAGTATCCCTATTTTGTGATGCCTGAGGATGAGGTGGAAGATCATAAATATCCTTATAGAGAGGCACAACGTCGGGCCGATTTCGATGAAGATTCTAGGTATGATGGAAAACTTGGGGAGCTGGTGCTGTTTGTCTTGGTAGACGCTCTTCTTGAACTCCCGTTAGTCTGCCACAAATTGGGTCAAATGCAGGAGCCGGTCCAGGATCAGAAGGGGGCAGATGCGCTGTTCTACGGCATTCACGAAGGAACTGAGTCATTGGGAGTCGGAGAAGCTAAAATCTACTCAAATCCGGACCAAGGCATTGACTCCGCTCTCGAAAGTACAGACCGTTTCCATGGTGCAGAGGGTGCGGCAAAGACTCAGCATGAACTTACCGTGGCCCGGAATAACCTCAGCGACAATCTAGACAAGGATCAAGTTGATAGACTTCTTGACGTCTTCTCCAGTCGACGCACCCAGTACAAACATCTTCATCCGATCTTTCTAGGTTATGAAGCCAATTGGCTGAAAGAGAAACAGAAGGAGTGTAGCGGCCCAGATGAACTGGAATCAGAAATTATCGATGAGATCGAGGACTGTGGGATTCAAGACGATATCAAGGAAACCCTCGAATCTGACTATAGTGACCTTGAGAAATATGAATTGGTATTCCTGATGCTACCTCTAGAGGATGTCGATAGATTCCGTGAGAAGCTCCAAGAAGAAATCTTTCCTCATGCGGTGAGACACTAATGAGCACCTACGATACAATTGAAGAGTTAGATGTCTTCAATCATTGTTTGGACGAGTTATCGATTGACTTGATTAAAAACGATCTTGGTGCAGAAGAAGTTCAGGGGACCAACGGTGAGATAGATTGGGGGAAATGGGGGAGCGGCGACGAAGAAATTCTTCCCGGTAGTTTGGACCACGAAGAAGTCGAAAAGGGTGCGTTGGCTGCTTCACTACTCGCCTCAAGTAACGATGATGTTCACAAACGTAAGGCACTTGCTTTCGGAATACTGGCTTATCTAAAGTACCATCATGAAGAAGAATTTGAGGAGATGTATGAACGATACTTGTACGTTATTCTTTCTCGGGTTGGGAATCTTCCTGCCTTCCAAAATGTGAAGCAAACTGAAGGTCGGGTTCAATTCGAATACGATCTTTTAGAGTCTCTTGACTCCGTGCTGAGTACTGAAATTGACATGAACCTGAGCCGATACAGTATGGAAGACGGTGGAGTTCTCTCTGGGTTCCAACGGCAGATTTACGACTACCTTATTGAGGGCAAAGACGTTGCTATTTCCGGCCCCACTTCTGCCGGAAAGTCTTTCATTCTCCGACGTTACATTGAACACAAGGCGGAGAGTGAATCTGACTTCGAGGCGATTTACGTCGTACCAACACGAGCCTTAATATCTGAAGTCAGTCAGAAACTCGCCGAGCTTAATGAAGAACTTGAGGAACCAGAGAAAGAATTCGAGGTGTTGACTGGTGCACACTTCTCTGATCAAGATACAGATGACGAGAGTGAAACGGATGCCACCACAAACAATCGTTTTCTCGTTGTTACTCCTGAGCGCTGTCTGAAGTTAATCGATCCAGAGGTAAGTCGTGAAATATCTCCTAACCTTGTTTTCTTCGATGAATTTCAAAACCTTGAGGATGACGAACGAGGCGTTCTTTTTGAGAGTATCATCCGAACGTTGCAAGAGAGTTATTCTAATGCACAGATCGTCGCAGCTGGTCCTTATCTTGAGGAACCGAAAAACACCCTTGAAAATCTTACGAATAATGAAGTGGAGCAGGTGACAACCAAGTTTACTCCTGTCTTACAGCTTAAATCTACTCTCAAATTTATTAGCCAGAGAAAATCTAGTGATAGAAAACTGGAACTAACCATTCACAGTCCTTCAGGTAACAAAAAGTCACTCGATATTAGAGAACCTGAGGAAATCACATATTCCGATGTGAAGGGCAGTTACAAGCAGACTCTCCCAGTCATTATTGAGGAGTTCGGTGCGGGAAGCCAGAATCTGATATACAGCGGTCGGAAGGACTATGCAGAGGACCGAGCGAAGGCGCTAGCAGGTTCTAATGATCCCCGACCGCGATCCGAGCGTACTGAGAATCTCATGAATTTCCTCGAAGAAACGATTCATGAAGAGTACTCTCTCATCAGATGCCTGAAACGGGGCGTGGCCTTCCACCACGGGATGGTACCGAAAATAGCCAGAGAGGAAATTGAAAACATCTATAGCGAGTCTGCAGATATCAGAACGATCGTTACTACTCCTACCCTAATGCAGGGTGTCAATCTCCCTGCGGAGAAAATTTTCTTAGTAGGTGCAAATCGGGGTCAGGACGAACTTAGTGACTTCGAATTCAATAATCTGATCGGACGTGTTGGCCGAATCGACGAGAAACTATACGGAGCCATCTACTGCATAGAAACTGAGGGCGACGAGTGGGCAGATGAGAAATTGGAAAACTCAGGCGAAAAGGAGATCGAGCCTGCGACTGATCAAGCAATTTCTGAATCCAATGAGTTGATAAATGCGCTACAGAAGCCAGATCTCGGAGATATCGATGAACCCTCGATTAAATATACTTCTGTACTACTTCGAGGTCGGTATTTGAAAGACAAAAGCGTGGACGATTACCTTGAAAAAAAGGGAATGAACTCAGAGGATATTAGCCGCGCCAAATCCGCACTTGAAAAGTCTGTGTCTAATATCTCGGTCCCGTCACAAACTCGTCTAGAGTTCGCCTCTGGTAGCGTCAACTGACACCTCCAATGTCATGGCTGTTTTGGCTGAACGCTCGAGCAGTTCGTCGGCGAACGCCGCGAACTGCTCGGAATCGGCATATCTCACGAGATTGAGCCAGAGGAGCGATTCTAAGCCGGACTCTGTCCATCTCATCCACTGGTTTTTACACCGCTTCGAGATTTCGCCCATGGCTCGTTCAACCACGTTCGATGTCCACAGAACCTCTTGTCCCTCGAGTGCGAGTTCGGCGAATGTGACGGTTGCTTGTGCCCATTTTCGGAGGTACGCCGCTGCTTTTGGAGAGTCCTGTTGCTCTAAGCGCCACGCCTCCTTCGTGAGGTTCTCGAGCGTTTGGTCGATCCGCTCGCGGATCGCCAAACGCTCATTCCTCGATGCATGGAGCGCAACCGAGTTTTTCAGATGGAACAAGTCGTTTGTGACGTCTGAGGCGATCGCTTTCCGCGTTTCGAGCGAAAAGGTACCGTCCTTCCACAGCTTGTATCCAAGCGTTCGACCGACATGAACGAGATCGAGCTGATGAGATCGATAGCTGGTCTCGAAGGCGTCGACGAGGGATTCCTCGGCGTCACTGACGACCGTCGCGTCGTCAGTGATCGCCTCGTTCTCTTCGAGATCTTCTGCTGTATCGTCCCACGGTTCGTTGACATTGACGTCTAAGAGCGTGGTTTCCGCGTTGTCTTCGGTGATCTGTCCGAGAGTGACGTTGACGTCGTGGTACGTGCAGTGATCGTCCTGGCTATGACACTTCGTTCCGTCAGGAACGACAGTGTCTGCATTCGTCCCAGGAAGCCGATCACGAACGAAGTCACCGAGTTTGCTGCCGTACTCACGGACTCGGCGGTTGATCGTGGTTCTCGAAGGCATCGGAGTGAAGCCGTCGCCGTGGGCAACGGCATCACGAAAGCTGAGCGACGTAGCGAGTTCGGTACTCTGGAGCGAAATATCCTCTTGATAGATGCGCTGCCCGTCGAATTTGATGAGATCTTCGAGAGGGCGGAAGTAGGTAGGATCGTCACCGGTGGCAGCGGTGTCTTTGACGTGATGAAGGGAAAATTCGTGCTCTCCTGCGGTTGTCACAGCTGTTCGTGTTGTGGTTCCGGCGCGCTGGAAACGGCGATCGCCGTTTCCGCGCGCGTGTTTCTCCCCACAGTACGCCTCGACGAGGCGCTCGTCGAGGCTTTTGACAAGCTCCTCGAGGATCGTCGCCTCGAGGTGAAGCTCTGTGAGAGATTCAGCGAGAGTGGCAAGCGGTAGCGTTTTGTCTAAGTCGATGCTAACCGTGACTTGCGCGTCGATTGTGGCGTGCATGGGTCACTTCGGGGTAGGTACCAGAGGTGACCCTGTTTCCACAGGAGTCAGTTACGACTCTAGACGAGTTTGGGACACGACCAAACCGTTTCGCTTGTTCCATGGGTCAAGTACTGACGCCGATCTTCAAATTACTTTTCAAGAAACACTGAAAGATGCCAAACTTGGACCGAGAGTGGATATGCGCATCGACGGGATCGAGAATTGAACCTGTGCGTCTACTGGGGAAAACCGTACAACATCCAGAGAATGATTTTAAAAGGATGTCTCGCCCGCTGAACTCGGTAAGGTTATCGATGCCGTCCTGTTCACACCACTGAACGAACTGCTTGAGTCGATACCGGTGAGATTGGATCGTCGCGTCCGCGAGTTCGTGTCGTCGTTCATCGAGGTACCTCTGCATGGCCTCTGCTGGTGCGAGGGGTTCGAGGGTGTCATTCATGGTCACTCACTGAAGGCCGAAGACAGCGAGTTCTAAACGCGCTTCTGAGTGCTTCTCGCGTGCACTAACAGCTGGATGAGACCCGGAAGATTCTGAATGTTCTCAATCAGCCACTATCCGGAACTTACTCAATCTGTGGGCAAAATAAAACCGGCCACTAACCGGATTCCGAACCACTCGAGAGAGACGCCTTTCGCTCTCGAAAGTGACAAAGTCTGAACACGAGCCGGCTAGCCACTAGTTTCGGGCTCTCGCCTGTCCTCTCCATCGAAACAATCTAAATACTGACCATTCGCCGAAACCATCTCTTCTAAATACTGTTTTGATAGCTGAGAGATCGGTACTATACACCGACGCTCAATCGTTCGTACTCGAAGCAGAAAACGCGCTGCAGCCAACCGGCGGCAAAAACACGGACCACAGTATATGAGATCGAAGCAGCCCAACGTCAGTACACTGGTTACGCCGCCGATCTCGAGACGAGCGGACTGTGTCATATCAGCACGGACGATTATGCGCCGCTACGTTTTCGGTGGCTCAAACGAACAATCCCTTCGGAAATACCGCCCTTTCGACGGTTCAGCGCCGTGGTTCATAGCTGTTCCTTACGGGCACAGACTCCCGTGCCGGTATAAATGACATGGGGTTGAAACGAAAGTGGAGATATAATATGGAAAAGAGGCCCTAAAGATTTTGATACATTCTCTTAAAACATCGAAATACAATCATGTCATATTGTATTCTGTGTTGGTAGACCGTCACTCCGTTCGTATCGGCTTTACTGCATTGCTTTCACCCAACCAGGGACGTGTGTCGGTTCGTCTTTTCCGTCTTCCCAGCCGTTCTCACGGAGGTACTCCTCGAGTGTCTGTGGCGTGAACCCGAAATCGCGCTCGATTCGACGAATGTTTGCCTCGAACGAGGTATGCCCGCCCTCGTTGATGAAGTGATCGCACATGACGGCGAACTCTTCGCCAAACTCCGCTTCGGCGTCCTCGAGTGGGACGTGATACGGATCGACGTGCTGACCAGTCACGTCACTAATGACAGCAGCGGTTTCATCCAACGTCAGGAGGTCACTGGCGATAGTGTACGCCGTACCGGCGAACTCGTCCGTATTGTGGAGTGCGATGGCGGATGCTCGCGCCGTATCGTAGTACGTCGTCTGGTGATGGTGCGTCTCTTCATCGAGCGGAAATGCGAGCATACCATCTTCGATGCCGATCGGTTCCCAGTTCTCCATGAAGTATACCGGCTTCAACGCGGTGTATGGGACACCAGTTTCGCGGAGGCGTTCGGAGACGACGTAATGGGAGTGGAGGTGTGGAACCTCCGTCTCTTCTTGTTGATCTCCGGCACCGCTGTAGACGACGTGCTCGAGGCCACCGACCGTTTCGATGGCATCTCCGAGGTTGTTACCCAACTCGATGTGAGCGTCGTAACCGACTGCCCAGAAGTTGATCGTCGCCCAGACTTTGTCGGCGCGCTCGAGATGCGGACGAAGGGTTTCCGGCTCTGTGAGATCGCCTTCCACGAGCTCGGCACCGAGTTCGGCAGTCGCCTGTGCGTGGGTGGTCGACGCGTCCCGTGTCAGGGCGATGATTTCGTCCCCAATTCCGAGATCGGTCAATCGATCGATCACGGCGCGGCCCTGGTTGCCGGTTCCGCCGACGACGAGGATCGTATCAGTTGACATGAGCCTACTCGAGATATGAACAAACTACTACTAAAAGTCTCGTCCTTGCCGGTCGCCGGTCGTTCGCTCGTGTAGGTTGTTGGCAGTGGTTAACGGCGAGTGAAGAAGAAACGACGTAAGCTGTCAGGGTTCGCATCAGAGATTGTCTCGTCAAGTATGTTACTATTCGATCGTCGATTATATTTCTAACCGGCGTCGCGACGCGGCGATCACCCGGCCGCGATGGGTCAGTACTACTTCTCGAGCGCCTCAACCAGACCAGTTAGGTCGTCGACGATCAGATCCGGATCGCCGTTGTACACTTCCCAGGGGCGGTTGCGTCTGTTAACCCAGACGGTCTGCATACCCGCATTCATTGCGCCGAAGACGTCATACCAGGGCGTCGCGACGTGAAGTACGTTCGCAACCGGGGTATCGGTTCGATCCGAAGCGTGGTCGTAGATTGCCACGTCCGGTTTGTAGGTCTCGATTTCGTCGGCGCTGATCGTGTCGAGAACGAAGTCGGTAACGTCTGCGCGTTCGACGATCGCGTCGAGGAGGCCGGGCTCGCCGTTCGAGACGATATAGAGGTCGTATCCCGCCTCGTCGAGTCGTTCGAAGCTGTCCGTTACGTCTTCGAATACGTCGAGGTCGTGGAAGACGCCGGCGATCTCGTCGATCGCTGTCTCCGGAAGGTCCACTCCATGAACCGCCAGCGCGTACTCCAGCGCCTGTCGTGTCGTCTTCTGGTACGGTTCGTACATCCCCACGAAGTTACACAACATCCGGTACTCGACGGCCCTCGTCCGCCAGCGGTCGACGATCGGGTCGGGCTCGTCGACGTACTGCTCGAGGACGCTGTGTGTCGACCCGAGCACGTCGACGAGGGTGGTAAACGAGTCGAACGTCACCGTTTCGATGTCGTCTACGGTCAGTTCCATACTGGCTCATGTACGCCAACCTGTAACAACATATCGGCCAACGCATTTCCGGGTACTGTCAAGGGATCGAACGTCACTCGAAGGAGCAACTTCGACGAGTCGCCGTCGGCGTCAGTCTCGAGTCACGGTATTTCGTGGTGTGGTGACCGCGAGTGAGGTTACCGCCGGAGCGTCGAGAGCACTGTGACCGGCAGAATCATTCTTTCATCGCCGGCTGCTCCGTCGTCGACTCGACCCGGATGACCTGAAGAAGTAACAGAGCCGCGACCACACATCCGGTCGCGAGAAAGAGCCAGCCCGCTCTGTAGCCGACCGCGTCGGCGAGGTATCCGAACACTGGCGGCGCGAGGAGTCCGCCGGTGGTGAGTGTGAGCTGCCCGCCAGCGGTGGCGCTACCGATCTCTTCGACTTCGACGAGCGTCGCCATACAGGAGTAGTAGATACCCGTTAGACCGAGGACGAAGAACCCAAGTATCGCGAAAGCGATCGCGGCGAACAGCGGCGTCGACGATATCGAAACGAAGACGAAAAGTACGACACTAGCGAGTGTCTGTGCGAGCAGTATACCGCCAATTCGAGCCTGGGGGTCTCCTGGAAGGACGTCACTCAGCCACCCCATCACGACCCGTCCCACACTGCCGAAGATCTGCAAGAGAGCGAGTACGACGCCGCCAAAGACGACCGAAGTTCCGATCGACTCCTCGACGTACAGGACGGTGTATCCAGTCGTCGTGAAAACTGCTGCACCCAAAAACAGTCCTGCGAGGACGAGACTCCGGTACGGGCGGTTCGACAACAGCGCACGGAAGTCGGGACGTCGCGACGATCCGTCCGTGTCGCCACTCCGATAGTGAACGTAGAACAACACGGCAACGACGAGACCAACGCCTGCGATGACGAGAAACCCGGACTGCCAGAACAGGATACCTGCAAGCCCCGTGATCAGCAGCGCACTGGCTCCGCTCCCGGCTGTGACTCCCACCTGTTTAATTCCGATTGCAGTGTTCTGACGCCCCGCCGTTACGTTGTCGTAGATCGCCTTGTTGGTACCGGGCATCGCCGTTCCGTATAGCGATCCAAGACAGAAGGCCGCGACCAACAGGAGTACGAACGTCGGCGCGACAGCGACGGCCAGCAGTGCAGTCGATAACCCGATCAGACCGATCGTGAGTATTCGCCGTTCGCCGAGCTGATCGGTCAGTGCGCCCAGCGGAAGCAAAAAGACGGCGTACCCGAACGTGACCATCATGATCACGATACCAACGCGAAACCGCGTGAGTCCGAACGCGTCTCGAAAGAACGGAGTAGCGGCGTACACGGAATAGTAACACAGACTCGCAGCAACCTGCCACGACAGTACGAGACCGACCGTTCGCCAATACGACTGCGCCATTGTATCGGGGTGATTCGTGAGAGGAAAAAATCGTATCGGCTTCGGCTAGAAGTGCGTCGCCGATAGAGACCGAGACGTTTTCACCACCGCTTCGGTCGTGGAAATCGCCCCGAGTTACTAATATCCTGCTCTCTCAACGGTAGCCATGGTCGATCCTGACCTCGATAGATTCTCGTCGCGCCGATCGACGGTGTATGCCACCCACGGAGTCGTAGCGACTAGCCAACCGTTGGCAGCCGAAGCTGGCGTTGACATCCTGCGTTCGGGCGGAAACGCTTTCGACGCCGCCGTCGGAACCGCCGCCACGTTGAACGTGGTTGAGCCGGCTTACACGGGACTCGGCGGGGACGTCTTTGCGCTGTATCGGACGGCCAGCGGGGAAACCGGTGCGATGCGAGCCTGTGGTGGTGCACCTGCCGAGGCCACTATCGAACGAGTCCGGGACGCAGTCAGCGATGGACACCCGTCCACGGCTACGATGCCGATGACCGGACCGCACACCGTCACAGTCCCCGGCACCGCTCGAGGGTGGGAGGCGACCGTCGAGGAGTTCGGTAACCTGACCCTTTCCGACGTACTTCAGCCGGCAATAAACTATGCCGTGGACGGATACCCGGTCACGGAAGTGATCGCCGAGGCGTGGAAACAAGCCGAGGATCTATTTACAGACGAACACGCCCGCGAGGCGTACCTCGTCAACGGGGAGCGAGCGCCGAGGGTCGGTGAAACCGTCCGCTTTCCGGAGTTAGGTGAGTCGTTACGATCGATCGCCGACCACGGGGCGGACGTGGTGTACGAGGGCGAGATCGGAGAGGCTATCGTCGAAGAGGTACGGTCGAAAGGCGGGTTTCTCACGATCGACGATCTCGCCGACTTCGACGTCGAATTCCCGGAGCCAGTTTCGACGACCTATCGCGGTGCCGAAGTCTACGAACTACCGCCGAACAACCAGGGACTGATCGCCCTCGAGGCGCTGAACATCGCCGCCGAGCTCGAGGCAGGCGCCGAACCGACGGGATCGGCCGCCCGGATCCATAAACTCGTGGAGGCGATGAAGCTGGCCTTTCACGACGGCCACCGTTACATCACGGATCCCGACTACGAGCCGATCCCGCCGCTTGCTTCTCGAGGATGGGC
The DNA here is from genome assembly GCF_030273315.1 of Natrialbaceae archaeon AArc-T1-2. NCBI lineage: Archaea > Methanobacteriati > Methanobacteriota > Halobacteria > Halobacteriales > Natrialbaceae > Natrarchaeobaculum > Natrialbaceae archaeon AArc-T1-2. Next base: position 2,948,308 of record NZ_CP127174.1, read on the forward strand.
TCGCAAGCGAGCGACGGCGGTCGGCCAGGAGGCGCTCGAGGACGTCTCGGTTGGCGTCCCGAATGCGAACGCAGAGGACGCGGATACGGTTTTACTCTGTGTCGCCGACGACGAAGGCAACGTGGTCTCGTACATCAACTCCCGGTTCAAAGGCTTCGGATCGGGGTTGGTCGCTGGCGATACGGGGATCGCGCTCCAGAACCGAGGAGGATCGTTCTCTCTGGATCCGGATCATCCGAATCGGCTCGAGCCGGGAAAGCGTCCGTTCCATACGCTGATTCCCGGCCTCGTCCGATTCGAGGACGACGACTGGGCTGCCTTCGGCGTCATGGGTGGATACATGCAGCCACAGGGCCACTTGCAGGTTCTCTCACACGTTCTCGACGACGACCTCCCGCTTCAGCGTGCGCTCGACCAGCCGCGGTGGCGGTATCGTGAAGACGGCACGCTGGCAGTCGAAGACCGCTTCAGCGGTTCCCTCACGGCCAAACTCGTTCGGCGCGGTCACGACGTACGAATCGATCTGCCCTCGGGATTTGGGGGAGCACAGATCGCCCGAACCGACAGCGGAACGCTTTCGGCTGCCACCGATCCCCGGAAAGACGGTAACGCGACAGGGTACTGACGAACTCGGCACGCGGGAGATGTCGTCATCTCCGTCTCCCTACCCAAGTAATTTATACGAGATACGTCAACTAACGGGACGCCTGTCCAGACGAGCACCGACTGATGCCAGCCGGTGAACTGATAGCCGAACCTGTGACAGGGGAACCGTCGGTACAAACAATTAAACGTCAGAGATACACTACCAATGCAAATCGATCGGGAACACGCAGAAGCGATCGCCACCAAAGCGTTTCGTACGAAAGGTCTACAGGTAGACGATGCATCGTTGGTTGCGGACGTCCTCGTTACGGCGGACGCATCCGGGAAAAGTTCACACGGACTGCTTCGATTACCTCGCTACGTCCGTGGAATCGAACACGGAAACGTCAATCCTGAGGGGGCCATCGAAATCGTCCGTGAGAGCGGGGCGACAGCGACGATAGATGGTGGTTCGCGCCCAGGACCAGTTGTTGCAGCGACGGCGATGGGGGAGGCCATGGACCGCGCAGACGAGTTCGGAATTGGCGCCGTCGGCGTCCACAACAGCAATCATCTCGGAATGCTGGGGTACTATACTCAGAAGGCTCGATCGGAAGGGTACATCGGCGTCGGTATGACGAATACCGAACCGGCGATGCCCCCGTACGGGGGAGCCGAACCCGTCCTGGGAACCAATCCGATTGCGATCGGCCTCCCGACGGAGCCACCGTTTAATCTCGACATGAGTACGTCTGCAATCGCGCGTGGAACGGTACTCAAAGAGAAAGAAGCGGACGGCGCGATTCCGGACGACGTCGCGCTCGATGCAGACGGTGAGCCGACGACCGACCCCGAGGCTGCCCTGGACGGGACGATTCTCCCGTTCGGTGGGCCGAAGGGATCCGGTTTAGCGATCGCGGTAGAGGTTCTTGCCGGTGGACTCGTTGGGGCAGCTATGGGTCGCGACGTCACCGGAACGTATCACACCGAAGACCCCTGTACGAAAGGAGACCTGTTCCTCGCGATCGATCCAACAGCGTTCGCTGGAGACGGGTTCGTAGAACAGGCGAGTAGCTTTCTCTCCAATCTGAAAGACGAACCGACGGCTGCCGGGGTCGACAGTATCCGTCTCCCGGGAGAAGCCGCCCTCGAGCGCGAACGCGACGCAACGACCGTCTCGGTTGGTGACGATCTCTGGGAAACTGTCCGTTCGATCGCCGACGGTGAGACGGACGAGTAAGTGAACCTGGAGATCACTCGGTCGGAATAGTTGTTTTGCAGCCACCCCGGATAAATATCCGGGTGTTCGGGAGTTATTCCCCGTCAGGCCGAGCTGATAGGGTACTTTTCTTGAATTTTATCCCTGCAGTGATAGCGAACAGTACGACGAACGCGAGTATCGCCACCAGCGCACTCGGCTCGAACGGAAGGGGGAGAAAGCCACCCTCGTAGAATATTGCCACTGCGAAGACGATGAGGCCACCCAGAACGAGAGCCTCGAGCAGTGCTAGCCATGCCAAAATGACGGAGTCCGGAACGGGAAAGTCCCAATCGTCAAGGTCTACCATATTTTGTCTGTATTATCCTGGTGTTCGTTTCACAACGGCAAAAGTCTGAGGGTCGACCTCCTCACATCAGGCCGGCGTCCTCGTAGGCCTGTTCAGCGGCCGGATGGAGTTCGAACGGCGTATCGTCGAACATCGCTTCGTCGGCTTCGAACATCTCGAGCGTATCGGTGGTCTGTGGAACCTGCTCGGCTTCCTCTATAACGCCGGAGACGAACATCTCGATTGCCTCGTCTGGCGCGTCGACGTGGGTTGCGATGTGGCCGCCATCGATCATGGTGTCGAGATCACGCTCGAGTCCGGGCAGTCCGCCCTCTTCTAGCGTGTGCGGATCGAGGCCGTAATTGTCCTCGAAGAACTCCTGATCGTCCTCGGTCCAGTCGAGGAAGCGGGGGTCCCGGGTTGCTGTGATGTTTTCCAGCCACCCGACTGATCGACCACTCACTGCCAGGATCGCATCGAGGTCCTCATCGAGGAACATATCTGCTGCGTCGTCCCACTCCGTCCGGACGAAACGGCCACCGTAGTCTTCGATCTGTTCCTGACCGTAGTTCGCCTCCTCGAGGACGGTGTCCCAGACGAAGCCACCGAACGTACCATCGGCTTGGTTCATCACCTCGATCGGGTACTCGTCGTCGGCTGCTTCCTGTAAGGAATCGTACGGGAAGTCAGGCTGTGTGAGGACGTAGTAGAACTGCTCTGACTGGTCGTTTATCACTGACCGAATGTTCGATGGTGGCGTGTCCCAGTCTTCCTCGTCGTATGGATCTTGGCCGGTTGCAGCCAGCGTTGCAGCAACGACCGTCGTGTGTGCCATATCGACTTCCTGGTCCTGCAGCCGGTTGTTGTTCCCGAGCCATCCACCCGGAAGCACGTTGTATCCGAGATCCGGATGCGCTGAGGATGCCGTAGAAAGCATCGACGTCATAATGACATATCCGGTTCCCCCGGGCGAGCCAGCAGCCGTCTGAAGCATGACGTCGCCTTCGGCCATTTCGGAATCGTCATCACCAGTTCCGGCCTCACCATTGAGATCCCCTTCGGTACACCCAGCGGCAGCTATCGCGCCTGCACTACCGATCGCTGTAAGCATCTGACGTCGATTGAGCTTGTTATTTTTCATTGTTGAGTAAGTCGCGTGTTGGAATTATCACTCGTAACTCGTGCCACCCATCTCTGGCTCTTCGTGGAGCTGGTCCCGACTTCGCATCAGCTGCAGATACAACAGGAACCCGATCGTCATCACCCCCAGGGTAAGCCAGACGTTGAATCGGCTTCGGCTAATCGTGACACTAACGGCCCATGTTAGGATTGCTCCACCAGTTATCACCCCCATCAGTACCCACTCGTACCGACTTTGGATACCCTCGTTTCGTAGCGTGTTTATGACCGGGAGGAGCCCGAACACGAATACGAACAACAGCTCCATGGGGACGATCGCCAGTACGTCGATGTCAACCCCTAACATGGGATGTTCGATTTTTCTCCTAACCAAATATAAAGGTTTCCATTATTTATTGATCGGTAATATAAATTACAATAACGCAAACCCGTGAGACACTGTCCAGTAGCTGAAACTATATCTTTATGACATGAATAGAGCGTTGCAAGTACGTACTTCGAAGTTAGACAAAAGGTTTAAGTATAAAAGGCAGAGTTCTAAGCATAGTGCCATGGATACTATTACCATAGGAAGATACGAGTCTAATCTTCGAACGATCGGCGCATATGGTATTTCAGCACTTGCCATTATCACGTCGCTATTTCACCTTTATACGGGCGCGTTTGGTGTGTTTGGGGCGCTCATTCAACGACCCGTCCACGTGTACCTCCTCGCTGCCCTGACGTTTGCAATCGTTCCGTTCATGGGGGAGGAGAGAATCCGGTACCGAATCGTCGATCTCGTCCTCGTTACCTGTTCTCTCGGTGCGATGGGATACGTCCTCGTCGAATACTCCCGGCTTCTAAACGCGACCCCGTACGTCGGGATGCCCGAGACGATGGACTGGGTTGTCGGCGTCCTAAGCGTTATACTCGTAATTGAAGCGACGCGACGAATCGTGGGTCGGTTACTCGCTGCAGTGGCGATTCTCATACTCGTCGCCACGTTCTACGCGGACGTACTTCCGGCACCGCTTACGGCACCCCGACTTCCTGCGTCGAACTGGATCGATGGGCTGTTCGTTACAACACAAGGGTTGTGGAGCGTCCCTGTTCGTGTCAGTGCATCGTTCATTTTCCTCTTCGTGGTCCTGGCAGCGTTCCTCGAGGCGACTGGTGCAGGCCGATTCTTGCTCGATCTGGCAAACGCCTTGGTCGGACACCTCGTCGGTGGTGCAGCGAAGGTGTCCGTCGTTGCGAGTTCGATCTTCGGGAGTCTCTCCGGAAGTGCGGCTGCTAACGTATACGGAACCGGGATATTCACGATCCCGACGATGAAAAAGTTCGGGTTCTCCTCTCGAATGGCTGGTGCGACGGAGGTGTCGGCTTCGAACGGCGGTCAGCTAATGCCGCCGATCATGGGAGCAGGTGCCTTCATTATGGCACAATTCCTCGGGACGGAGTACATCGTCATTGCACTCGCCGCGATCATTCCGGCGGCGTTGTACTACTTATCAGTGTACTTCTCTATCCACGCACAGGCGATCAAGCTGGATATCGATCCGGTACCAAAAGAGGAGCAAAAGAACGCACTCAACGTGCTGAAAGAAAAACCCGGTCAGGCGTCCACGCTCGCTCTTACGGTCGGTGTATTGTTCTTCATGCTCATGCAGGGATACACGATCTACCGTTCGATCTTCTTCTCGATCGCGGTCATGATGATCGTGAGTTCCCTGCAACCGGATTCGAGACTCGGCGTCAAGGAACTCGTCGTCGCATTCGATAAAGGAGCCCGCAACGCCACGCAGATCGCGATGGCCTGTGCCGCCGCTGCGATTGTCCTCGGGGCGTTGAACATTTCTGGACTCGGCGTCGTCTTCGGTCAGATCGTGGTCGCGCTCTCTCAAGGAATCATTCCGCTGCTGTTGATACTCGTTGCAGCCTTCTCCATCATTCTCGGGTTCGGGATGCCGACGACGGCGGCATACATTTTGGCTGCCTCCCTTCTAGCGCCCGGACTTGCGGAGGTGGGACTCGCAGGACTGCCGGGGCATTTCTTCATCTTCACGTTCGCCGTGTATTCGACGCTCACACCGCCCGTCGCTCTCGCAGCGTTCGCCGCCGGTCAGATCGCGGATGCAGACCCCATCAGAATCGCTCTCATCGCGATGAAGATCGTTCTCCCCACCTTTATCATTCCAGCCCGGTACGTCCTCTACCCGGCAATTCTACTGGAGATGGCGTGGGCGTACGTGCTTCTTGACGTCTTCATCCTCTCGGTCGCCGTCATCGCGATCCAGGCGGGTATCTGGGGATGGCCGGTCAAAAACAAGATGGCACGCGGGTTCGCGACGTTCGGTGCACTGGTTTTGATCGTTCCACCACCGCTCCTTCCGATCGGCGTCATCGAACTGGCCGCTCTCGGCCTCGTGCTCGTGGCTTTCGCTGGCGTCTTACACGTCACGGCTGAACGTCGTGCACAGCAGCCAACGGCGTAAACACCGTTAGCGTTTTGGTTCCCCTTTCACTGTATTATCTATGGCACCCGCAGATGACGCCTCGAACAACGAAAACCCAATTGCCGAATTCCTGGGGCTGATTCCGACGTCACTGTTCGTTATTTTCATCACCTTTCTCTGGGCGGGCTCACTGTATCAATCGCTCGAGCAGTACGATCTCGCACCGGTACTGACGTACAGCATTATCGTCGGCAGTGCAATTCCCGTTGGCATGCTGTTTCGGCGTCTCCACGTACGTATCAAAGAGCGATAAGCTGTTCTTTCCGCTCACGCGATGTTCGTTCGGCTGAGACGGACCCCTCGTCCTCCAAGATGCCGACGAGGACGGGTTCGGACACCAGTTCTGACCGACGATCCAGATACAACGGGGTGAAACCTGCCGTTCCGGCAGATCGCTACAGCAGACCGTACCCAGCGGTTACGCGTCCTGTTCGTCGATAACGGAAACCGTTGGAGCTGGCGAATTCAGCAGGACCTGCTGTGCTACGCTCCCGAAGATGGCTTTTCCGGTCGGAGATTTCTTTCGGGGACCGATAACGACGTACCTCGCGTCAACGTCCCCAGCGTATTCGACGATCTCCGTGCTCGGTTCGCCGACCAGCCCAACACACTCCAACTGATCGGAGCGGTCACCGACCACGTCTTCAGCCGCTCGAGCAGCGATATTCTGTTCGTCGATGTCGTCAATCGGTCCACCTTCCTGATTCGCTGTTGCCCGCCGTCGTTCGTTTGCTTCGGATTCGGCCATCACGTGAACGACGTGAACTGGATCGTCGAACGCCATCGATAGTGACAGCGCCTCGTCGATGACCGAAGTCGCGTGCTCGTCCGGGTCGATTGCAGCGACGATTACCATAGAGGCTATGTTGTGCAAGAATGACCATTAACCTTCCGCCCCACGTCCTCAGAGCCACCGATCGCCGACGCCGAGACGTGTGTGAACTTTTTTATACTTTCCGTGCGACTGCAACGATCGAATGGACGACGATCACAACGCAGAACGGACGCTGCCGACCGACGTCGACAAACGAGTCGAAGAGGTACCGGATCCGAACGAGCGGTACACCTGTCTCGGGCCGGAGTCGAGACGGGTGTTCGCCGACTGGCTCACCCCGATCGAGAACCACTACGTTCTCCATCGTTCGAACACGCCCGATCTCGACGCGTCCTCGTGGACGGTGTCACTGACGGGAGCACTCGATGGAGTGACGCTCTCGGTCGAGGAGCTCAAGACGGAGTATCCGACGCTCACCGTCGCTCACACGATGGAGTGTGCGGGGAACTGCCGGGCGTACTTCGATCCGCCCGTTTCCAGCGTCGAGTGGGGACTCGAGGGCGTCAGCACCGCGGTGTGGACGGGTGCGTCCCTGCAAGCGGTGTTGACTGACCACGGGCTCGAGAACGAGGACACGTGGGTGACGGCGATCGGCGGTGACGATCCGGGAACGGACGGGGACGCCTTCGCTCGCTCGATTCCGACGTCGAAGGCTCTGAAGGACTGCATCCTCGCCTACGAGATGAACGGCACGGAGCTTCCCAGAGAGCACGGTGCTCCCGTCAGACTGCTCGTTCCTGGCTGGTACGGCGTCAACAGCGTGAAGTGGCTCGAGGAACTCCGCGTCATGGACACGATGGTCTACGGTCCGGAGTGGGACCAGCGACGCGGTGAACCGTACTACACGCGATGGCAACAGGAGGGGTATCGGATCGTCCCGGCCGGGGAAGAGCCGGAGCCGAACCCGTCCGTGCCGGTCTTCGATACCTGGGACCAGCTTCGCCACGACGAGATCGACCATCCATATACCTTCGACGCGAACGTCAAATCGATCATCGCACACCCGACGGGCGAAGAACCGGTCACGCAACGCGAGGACGGGACCGTCGAGGTGCTTGGCGTCGCGTGGGCCGGGGACGACGACGTGACGACGGTCGAGATCTCGACTGACGGAGGGGAGACGTGGGAGACGGGACGATTCCTCCACCCACCCGTCCCGAACGCGTGGCGCACGTTCCGGTATCTCTGGGAGCCGGAGCCGGGGGCGTACACGCTCACATCGCGGGCGACCGACGACCGTGGACGGACACAGCCTGCCACGATTGGGTCGCCGGAGACGGGGCTCGAGACGTTCGAGGACGACGTGTATCCATGGAACGAGGGCGGGTACGCGGCAAACGCGTACGAGCCACTCACCGTCGACGTAACCGTCCGCTCGGCCTCGTCGACGTAACCCGCGAACCGCTCACCCCCCGAGTGCGTCCTCGTTGACCAGGTTTGGTGGGCGCTGCCCCTCCAATGCCCGCCGGACACACCTCGCTGCGGTTCGCCGCCGTTCCGCGTTGGCTTCTTCGGAGTACCAGCCGACGTGTGGCGTCGAGAGCACGGCGTCGTGATCCCGAAGCGGGTCGTCCACCGCTGGCGGTTCCTCGGGGAAGACGTCCAGCCCGGCACCGCTTATCTCGCCGGCATCGAGTGCATCCACGAGCGCTGCCCGATCGACTATCGGACCGCGAGACGCGTTGATTAGATATGCGCTGTCGCGCATTCGGTCGAACGCTTCCTCGTCGAACATTCCCCGTGTCGAATCTGTCAGTGGCGAGTGCACCGAGACGACATCGGCGTGCTCGAGAAGCTCTTCGAATTCGAGCAACTCGACGTCGTACTCGACGACGGCGTCGTCGTCGACGTACGGATCGGATGCGACGATGTCGGCACCTAAAGCGGCGGCTCGCTCTCCGAACGCCCGTCCGATCGCTCCGAACCCGACGACGCCGACAGTCTGTGTCGAGAATCGACGAACAGGCGCCCCAACGTCTCTGTCCCACTCGCCGGCGGCGACGGAACGGTCGTACTGAGGGAGCGACCGGGTTAGCGAGATAGCCATGCCGAGAGCGTGTGTGGCGACCTCTTCCAGGCAGTACTCGGGGACGTTCGTGACGTAGATCCCCCGCTCGCCAGCCGCGTCGACGTTCACATTGTCGACACCGATTCCGTATCGGGCGATGATTCTGCAGGCGTCGAGGTCGGTAATCGTCGATCGATCCAGCTCCGCACGGAGGGTGAGTATCCCGTCGGTGCCGGCGGGAAGATCGCGAGTGACGTCGCCGACGTCCTCGGCCAACGGCTGCACCTCGGCGATGCCGTCGAGAACGTCACGTTCGATCGACAGATCGTCGAAATCGTGATCCGTCACGACCACGAGATAGTCTCCCATAGTGGTAAGCTGACGAGTTGGATCCAGAAAACTCCACCGATCGTCGGGACGTCTACGATCTCTCCGGCCGAACGGAAGCGTCACGGGCGGGAAACGTACATCGGCAGCTTCGCCCACTGGGCGAGAATGCCAGGGAAGTCGGATAGAAGATAGTATCGCGCTCGCCCGTGGACCGTCAGACCAGCAATCGGACGGCAAAGAGCAGGAAGAACGCAGCGCCGAACAGCCAGACGACGAGGCTCGTTCGCCGGGGTGAAAGCCGCGTTTCGATCACGGTCGATCGAACTCCGAGGAAGGCATGGAGCAACACCAGCCCGAGTGTGAGATCGAGTATCGGCCGATAGATTCCCCACTCGACGAGTACAACGAACCCGTACTCCGGGTACAGCTGGACACCGACGTGAGCCGCAAGAAGCGCCACGAGGGCGAGTGCGCTCACCCGGTGCAGTACCCAGGGGAGGTATCCGATCGTCGCTGGCCCTCGGGTCGGCGTATCGGTGCTCATAGGCTCACCCCCATGAGGATGACGAGTGCCGCCGATGCGCCGACTGTCAGCCAGAACGACAGCCGGTTCCCCGATGCGGTGAGCCCACCCAGTTCGACGATTACGAGGCGGATACCGTTGAACGAGTGAAAGACGAGGACCGCCAGGAGCGCGACGATTATCCACGTCGATGTTGGGTTGTAGACGCTCGATGGCGACGCCTGCAGGATCGGAACGAGTAGGTGAATGCCGATCCAAGCAAGTAATAGCCACCCCGTCAGCCGATGGAGCGTAAACGCTACGTGTCCAACCGCGAAGTTTCGCCAACTGCGAGCGGCCAGTAGATCCCGCCCGTAGATGAGTTGCTCGTCATCCATGTGTATGCTGTGAGTCGTCGAGTGGTGTGATTTGTATGACACCAGTGACGCCTGTATCGCCCAGGTGTCGTGATGGTCGTATACTGTGCGCCGATCGAAACCGTTCAGGTCGAGGGACCGATTCTGTGGATCGCGAACTGGCTTTCGCCGAGGACTTCCGAGAGCGTGTACTTCCCGTTTGCGACCTCCATAATCTCCTCCCAGAGCTGGTCGGTCGCCCAGTCGATGGGCTTGTCGCCGACTAACGCCTCGCTGACGTCGACGTCGGTCTCTTCGGGCACCCGTTCGGCGCTTCCGGGGTTCCCCGTAATCTTGATCGTCGGCATGATCGCGTTCGAGAGGGTGTGTCCCTGGCCGGTCGAGATGACCATGAAGTGAGCGCCGCCGGCACCGATACCGGTCACGCTCTCTGCGCCGTGTCCGGGCGTGTCCATGATGTACATTCCGGATTCGTCGGGGATCTCCTCGCCGTAGTCGACGAGGTCCTGAATCGGGCCGTCACCGGACTTGACCAGCGCACCGAGAGACTTCTCCTCGATCGTCGTCAGCCCACCGTCCATGTTGTCGGGCGTCGGCTGGGCACCCCGGACGTCGTAGCCGGTCGCCTGGAGGCGTTTGTCCCAGTTGTCGACGTACTCGAGGATCTTTTCGGCGACGTCGTCGTTGACGGCACGCTCGGCCAGCCCTTCTTCACCACCGAAGAACTCCGGCGTCTCAGCGAAGACACCCCGTCCACCCTGCTCGATCAGCCGCCAGACGGCCCCTGCGGTCGCGTAGTGCTGACAGAGTCCGCTGGTCGTATCGGAGGTGGCGCAGTTGATTCCGAATGTGAGATTCGAGATGTCGTGTGGCTCTCGCTGCTGTGCGGAGGCGTCCTGGACCATCTCCTGGGCGGCCTCGACGGTCGCTTGCAGTCCGTTCATCACGCCTTTTTCACCGTGGATGTTGACGCTTTCTGCGGGACGCCCCGTCTCCGCGACGTCTGCAGCCAGCTCGTCCCCGTCGACGCTCTCGCCAGCGTGTGCGACGACGACTGCACCGTAGCTGTTCGGATGCGTGGCATACCCCAGCAACGTCCGGTACGTCTGGAACACGTCCGGCTTGGTCTGACAGCGCCCCAGGGGGTGGGTGATCGGGACCGTTCCCTCGACGATGTCGGCAGCGCGCTTTACCGTGTCGTTTGCGTACGGTGCCGTCGAGATGATCGGGACGTGGTTTCGGATGCCGATACTACCGTCGGGTCGCTCGTATCCTAAGAATTCAGTCATTATTCGTCTCCGTGATAGTCACTCGCTAATCCCTTCGATCGCTTCACTGTCGGACTGGTCGCCACGGCCGTAGTTGCTATCGACGTTGTGTGTATGTACCCAGTCGCCAGCCTCGATATCTTGGCTGGCGTAGCCGATGCTCAATCCGTACTTGCATACAGTGTCACCTTCGTCGATGTCGGTGAGAGCCACTTTGTGTCCAAACGGAATGTCCTCGTTAACAGTGACCGTTCGAACTTCGTCGCCGACGGGGACGTCGACGACCTCACCCTCCTCAACCTCTCTGATGAAGGTCCCGACGTTGTCCTCCGGTGTGACGACTTCGATGTATTGCTCTGCCATTGCATACCGGCCTTCTGGTCGATAGACCATATATGTTTCGGAGAGGTGGCATTCACGGTATGCGAACACGATTAGCTCCGGAGACGATGAACCGGACGTCGTCGAGATCCGTCGTGATTCGGTAAGGACCGATGCATCGCGGCGTCCTGACTTCGGAAGCGTGAAACGGCGAACGGCCTGGATAGTCGACGTCATTCACCGGAGACAAAACATATACTTCGTAGCCGATACGAGTGTACCGCCGTGACATGGTAACAGCTACTCTGGCCGCGTCGAGCGTCTACACCGTCGCTGGGATCGAACTCACCGCGTTCGAGGCCGTCCTCGCGCTTGGAATTCTTCTCCTCGGTGGTTTCGTCAAAGGCACCGTTGGGTTCGCAGTCGGTCTCATCACGGTGGCTGGACTCGTCCAGGTATTCCCTCCCCAGATCGCCTTAGTAGCGCTCTCGATCCCGTTTTTCGTATCGAACGTCGTCGTACTGGCCGGAGACGGTGTTCCTGTGGGGTTTCTCCGGGAGCAGATCCCGTTCGTGGTCGCTCTCGTCGTCGGTCTGTTCGCAGGTGTCTGGTTGCTCACCGTCCTTTCGCCGGAACTTCTGTACCTGTTCATCGCCGGGTACGTGATGCTCTTTCTCGGGTTCCAGCACGTCGAAGAGCGGATACAGGAACACGCCTCCAGCGACAGCGCGGGAGCGTTCTCGGGATCGCTTAGCGGTCTCCTCGGCGGCGCGGTGAGCGCACCGGGCCCACCGCTTGTCATTCATACGTACCTGAACACGATCACGGATCGTCGGGCGGTGTTCGTAACCGGTGTCTCTGCACTGTTTCTCATCGCCCACGCCGTTCGAGTCCTCTTTCTCGCCCGCGCGGGTCTGTTACACGTCAGAGAGATCCTGCTTGGCGCTGTCTTTACCGTCCCGATCTTCGTCGGGGTGACGCTCGGAATCGCCTTCCGACCGCACATCGACGACGAGACGTTCACGCTGTTGATCAAGGTACTCCTGGCCGTGATCGGTATTCGGCTACTTCTGAACGGGTTCGGCTGGTAGGGCCCGCAGGCTACGAGCGGATCGTATCGACGCAGTCGGCGAGTTCGTCACTGGCGTTCTCGAGCGCTTCGCGCCGTCCGTTGATGGTGACAGCGTCCTCGTCGAGGTTTGCCCGTCGGTCCTGGATCATCCGCTGGACTTCTCTCGGAGCTGGACCGCCAGGAACGTCGTGAGCCTCGACGAACTCCCGAGGATCGAGCGCGGACTGAACGAACTCGTCGTCGATGTCGAGTTCGTCTCCGGTTATCTCGACGGCCGATTCGTTGACGAGGTCTGCGTCGACCTCGGTTGCGTCGAGGTTCCGATCCAGTGCACGCCCGACTAGATCGCCCACGATTCGGTGGGCCGTGCGGTACGTCAGGTCTGTCCGGCGGTCGATCTTGGCCGCGAGTTCGCTGCAAGATGCGAACCCTTCGGCCGCGAGTCGCTCCATCTCCTCGGCGTTGAACGTCGCGCTTCCGACGGTCCCATCGAGAAGCGTAAGCGACCGTTCAACCTCCTCGAACGCGTCGAACAGGGGGTGGACCGCGTTCTCTTCGACGTCTTTGATGTCCTGGAAGTTGGTGTTGTGAAGCGTCTCGAAGACGGCAGACACGTGCCCTACCGCGTACGCTGCCCGCCCACGGACGTACTCGAACGGGTACGGGTTTTTCTTCTGTGGCATGAGACTGCTCGAGCCGGAGTATTCGTCGCCGATCTCGACGAAGTCGAACTCCCAGGTGTGCCACGTATAGAGGTCCTGGCAGAACCGGCTCAACGTCACCATCATGTTCGCCATCGCCGTGGCCGGCTCCATGTGATGGTCGCCACCGGAGACACAGTCTATCGTGTTCTCTTTGTAGCCGTCGAACCCCAGCAGATCTGCCACGAGCTGTCGATCAAGATCGTACGACGCTCCGGAGAGGGCACCACAGCCGAGGGTGCACTCGTTTACCGTCTCGTACGCACCGAGCAGCCGCCGGGTGTCGCGTTCGAGCGAGTCGACGATTCCCAGCAGGTAGTGAGCGACCGTCGACACCTGCGCGTGCTGGTAGTGGGTCCACTGTGGCATGACCGTCTCGATCTCCCGTTCGGCGAGATCGAGGAGCGTGCTCCGTAGCGAAACGACGCACTCGAGCACGTCGAGTAACGACTCGCGTTCGACCATTCTGGCGAGCGGTTCGGGACGGGTTCGCCCGATGTTGATGTTGCCGGCCACGTCTTCGCCGACCCGTTCGTTGAGCTGGTACTCCATGTGCGAGTAGAAGTACTCGAGGCTCGGGTTGTACTCCCCGAGTACCTCCGGCCCTTCGTCCTCGAGATCCGCGAGTGCGTTCAGCAGTTGTGCGCCGTCGTCCTCGTCGACGATGCCCGATTCGACGAGCATCACCGTCCAGGCCTTGTTCGTCTCGATGAGCGGGTAGAAGTAGTGGTCGCGCTTGAACTCGTACGTCGGTTGCTGGATCGTTTCCGTGTACACTTCGCCCGGTGCGGTCTCTAGTCGTTCCCGTGAGATTTTCTCGTCTGACGACATCGACTTTCGCTTGTCGTCCGGACAGTATAAATCCAGGGGGTGACGTCGGGACCGATCACGGAGACGCGAACCGGAGATCGAAGTCGTCGGCAGCAGGGTTAGACTCAAATACCTACAGTTTGTTGTAGCAAATCACATGGTTCAGTACGCTGAGCGAGCAACCGATGTAGCGATCATCGGTGCCGGAGGTGCAGGGCTGTTCGCGGCGATGTATGCCGACGATAACACCCCCGATGATCTCGACGTGACCGTCGTCGTCAAGAAACTCGCCGGGAAAAGCGGCTGCACCCGCATGGTGCAGGGAGGGTACAACGCAGTACTCCATCCAGACGACTCGATCGAGGACCACTACGTAGACACCATCGAGGGCGGAAAGTGGATCAACGACCAGGAGCTAGCGTGGACGCTGGTCGAGAACGCGCCGAAGGTCATTCGGAAACTGGAAAACGATCTCGGGGTCTTCTTCGACCGAGACGAGGACGGTAACATCCATCAAAAGCCGTTCGCGGGACAGTCGTTCGACCGGACGGTCCACAAGGGCGATCTGACCGGGATCGAGATCATGACGAAGATCCGTGACGAGCTGTTGACCCGCGACGTGACGTTCCTCGAGGAGACCCGGGCCGTCGACCTCCTGACTCGAGACGGTGAGGTCGTCGGCGTCGTCGTGTTGGACATGCGCTCCGGCGAGTTCGAGGTGATTACCGCCAAGGCCGTCGTCCTCGCTACCGGTGCCGGCGCGACGATGTACCGTATCTCGACGCCAGCTCTCGAGAAGTCTGCGGACGGACAGGCGATGGCGTACCGTCGAGACGCTCCGCTGCAGGACATGGAGATGATGCAGTTTCACCCGACTGGGTTGCTGGCGGGAGATACGAAACTCACGGGTGGCGTCATCGAAGAGGGAATCCGTGGGGAAGGAGCACATCTCTACAACGCCGAAGACGAGCGGTTCATGGAAAAGTACGCGCCCGAGGAGATGGAACGGGCGACGCGAGATATCGTTTCCCGGGCGAGCTACCAGGAGATCATCGACGGTCGAGGAACGGAACGCGGCGGTGTGTTACTCGATGCGACCCACCTCGGAACCGAGTTCGTCGAGGAGACGTTCCCCGGAATGACGGAGCGAACGCGAAACGTCGGACAGGATCTCTCGACCCAGCGAGTCGAGGTATCGCCGACGTCTCACTATCACATGGGAGGCGTCACCATCGACTCCGACTGTGGGACGGAACTGCCGGGACTGTTCGTCGCTGGGGAAGACGCTGGCGGTGCCCACGGGGCGAACAGACTGGGCGGAAACGGCGTCGTCGACTCGACGGTACTCGGCAAGCAAGCCGGGGAGGCCGTCGCGGACTACGTCGAGGACCGACCGCGCCCGTCGTACGACTCAGAACAAGTAGAACGCGTGATCGAACGGGTCACAGCGCCTCTCGACCGGGAGGACGGAGCCGACGTATACGACCTCCGTGACGAACTCGAGGACGTGATGTGGGAGCACGTCGGCGTCGTCCGAACCGGGGAGAAACTCGACACGGGAATCGAACGTATTTGCGGGATTCGCGACGCACTCGACGACGTCGCGGTGTCGGGGACCCGCAGGTACAACCTGGAGTGGAACGAGTACATGGACCTCGAGAACCTCTCGCTGATCGCGGAGACGGTCGCACGAAGTGCCCGCTACCGGACGGAGAGCCGGGGGGCACACTACCGCGACGACTACCCCGAGCGCGACGACGACGAGTGGATCGCCAACGTCTACGTCAGGCGCACCGACGACGGAATGGAGCTTTGGAAGGAAAACGCCGCGTTCAGTCGGACGCACCCGAACGACGTCGAGGACGCCCTCGTGACCGTGTCGGACGCTGACGACAGACGGGCAAAGAGTGACTGATCCAAACCGAAATCTACCAATGACCGAACAAGAATTCACCGTTCATCGCTACGATCCGGAGACCGACGATGAGGCACAGTTCGAATCCTACGATGTCCCGATCACCGAATCGACGTCGGTACTCGACGGGCTGTTCTACATCCAGGAAACGCTCAACGAGAACCTCTCGATGCGGTTTTCCTGTCGGCAGGGTGTCTGTGGGAGCTGCTGTATGGAGATAAATGGAAAGGCGCGGCTCGCCTGTCAGACGCCAGTCACCGATCTCGCTGACCAGGACGTCACCGTCCGACCCATGTACAACTTACCAGTCATCAAGGATCTCGTCGTCGACATGGATCCGTTTTTCGAGAGCTTCGAGGAGATCGATCCATCCTTCGAAGCCGACGGGAGAGACGAGGACAGCGAAACCGCAGTGATACCCCCCGATTCTCGAGAACGAGAAGTCATCGATCCTCGAACGGACTGTGTCGGGTGTGGTGCGTGTTACTCGAGTTGTAGCGTTGCGGGCGAGACGTATCTCGGCCCAGCCGCCATAAACAAGGCCGTAACGCTTCTGAAGGACTCGCGGGAGACGAAAACTGACGAACGTCTCGCTCGGCTCTCCGAGACCGATGGCGTCTGGGGCTGTCACGTCCAGGGCGAGTGTAGTGACGTGTGTCCCAAGGATATCCCCGTCTCGGAGGGTATCCAACTGCTCAAACGGGACGCCGTCAAACGTGGAATCAAAGCACGTCTCTTTTCCTCGGACTGAGAGCGATAGACGTACTGCTTCCAACTCTACAATCGGAATTGTATCCGCCCTTCGAACGGGTAGCTATGCGTTGCTTTACCACTCCTCTCGATTCGATAGGATCGAACACGTGATTTATATTCTGGTCACTGTTATTGGCGCCTATGCCAGAAAACAACGCGCGGGGGCGTGCAGTGAAGTCCGACGAGCGGTTGTTCGACATAGTCGAATTTATCAGGGAGCAGGATGGTGCAGGCGTCACCGAGATCGCGTCGGAGGTCGGACTCGCAAAGAGTACCGTCCACGGTCACCTGACCTCGCTTCGCCGACGGGGATACGTCGTCAAAACCGACGACGGATACCGCCTCGGGCTGGAGTTTCTGAATCACGGTAAATACGTTCAGACCTCGTACAGCCTGTACACGATCGGTCAACAGAAGGTCAAACAGCTGGCGGCAAAGACCGACGAACGGGCGTGGTGTGTCGTCGAGGAAAACGGACTGGGATATTACCTTACGGGAGCCGAGGGGGACCATCCGGTACATCCGCCAGCCCGTATCGGGCAACGCGTTCACTTACACCCGCTGGCGTCCGGGAAGGCGATTCTCGCGCACTTACCGGAGTCACGCGTCGACGAAATCGTCGATCAGCACGGCCTGCCGGAGATCACATCGAACACGATCACCGACGAGGACGAGCTGTTCGCGGAGTTAGAGCGGACAAGAGAGCGTGGCTACGCCGTCAACAACATGGAGTCCCTATCCGGATTGTACGCGATCGGCGCGCCGGTCGTCGACGAGACCGGCGTCGTCAGGGGTGCACTATCGATTTCCGGACCCAAAAACCGACTGAAAGCCGAGAACAAGCAACACCGGTTCGTCGATCTCTTGCTCGGCGCGACGAACGAACTCGAGATCAACATTCGCAACCACCGTTCGATGTAGTCGAACCGGCACTGGATTACTGAGATCCGAGCGGTTCGTCTACGTCACGAGCGGACGCGCACACAGAGGAGAGGTAGCGACGTCGTCCGGCATTCAGGAGCAGTCGGTATCGAGCCAGACGAAGTGAGTAAGTCGTGTATCCGTTGTTGCACTGTTCGTGGCCGCTACCGGCAACGGCAGATACTTGGGCAGGAGCTCGAGCGAGATGCGTCCGTAGTTCGATACCAACGAACAGCTCGACTGCGACGCTGTCACCGACTCTCTCGCTCGAGTATCGTCGGGGCGATACCACGAGAACGTTGGCGGGTTCGACTTTCGCCTCTGACGCTCGTGGCCGAGGACTCTCGGAAGAATTACAAGCATATTGTTGTAATGGGAGTGTCTGCTTGGACAGAGGTAGATCGACAGTGCCTCGGTACCGAATCTCCCAATTAGATCACATACATATGACTGTAACAGCCTTGTCGGATAGAACCGATGAAACAGCACGGTTTGTTATCGTACGTAATCTCGAGCCTGCGCTGCTACTGCGATGGATATCCCTCGTCACTTCCTCCTTTCGAACGGGTCAGTATAGACATGCTATAGTAACAGATAATAAATATTATTTTCTGGCTTTATTTCCCATCAGCCATCGTCGATCCAGGCTCGAGTGGTCGACCACACCATCTCAAATTTCACATACTATGTGCTATACACTATATGGCCAATATATAATCTAGGTTAGGTATGGCTAAGCTGGTGAATATTTGGAAGTGAATTATCTAGCCACATGCCAATACAGGGTGTTAAATCCTAAACTTCCGGCCTCAACATCACACTCGGATGTCGTCGAAGACTATATCAATATTACTATAGTAGCGTTCCAATGGTAGACTAATATTATTTCGAGGAGAAGAATATGCCTCCCATATTGGACACATAAATAAAGTAGTTATATTATTGTTTCCATAGGTTGGCAGAGAGTCGAAAGAAGTCCGACGAAAACGTCATTAGATATATTTCATGCGTTTGGGTTTGCTACGATTGGCGGAGGTGGGCTGAAACCGATGGCAAATGTAGCATACACCGCGAGAACCAGTGGAGAGATTCACTTCCTGGACGGTGCTTCGGCGCAACCGTATCTATCGTGCGTTCGTAGCACTAGCGTGCCTTCGGCGGTGACGTCTCGCTGTAACCAGTCTCCGGGATCGACGATAAACACAGCATCTCGAGCCGCGCTCCGTCGACGGGTTCGTCGAAGAAAGTCTCATCGAGGGATCGTTGAGAAGGGCCGTACGTGACTGTCCTCCGACGGCTGCTGGAGTGTGGTCCTATAATATTCATAGATCTGCTATATCTCCTTTACTATTTCTAAAATGGTATTTCTGTGGTCGTTTGGCTCACACGGTTTCGTACCGAGACTGAAAGCTGTAATCAAAACGCATATCTGCAGAATATGGCATTAAACCGACCGAGATCGGCATTCCCGGTGTAGTCTCTTTCGACATTTCATCGAGAAACGTCGAGGTGTGCGTGACCGCTCGCGCTGGATAGATACTGCGTCGTGAGGCCTGTCACTTGCTATATCTCGTCCTTCATCGTTCAGGCACGGTCGGTCCGCCGAACCCATATGATATTATATATGTTTATGAGAAAAGTTGTATTTGAATATGATATATTTGTGACCGAGATACGAACCGGAGCCGTCGATAGACGAACTACCATACTCCCTGCTGGAGAGCGTGCAGATTGCGTACTTTCGTGGTGGGGTCCCAGGCCGGAGTAGTGTCTGAACACGGTCAGACCGACCGAACATTGACGGGGTACTACGAAAACGGTTATCATAATGTCTATCACGCCAACTCGAGTCGCAGTCGGTCTCGCCCTCGCTCTCGCAGTCGGCGTCGCGTGGTACGTCGACGGGCGCGGGCGGTGGCGAACGGCCGCTTCGGACCGGTTGCTCTACGGCGTACCGTGGGGAACCGCCGTCACCGTCGTGGTGGTCGTTGCTTTCTACCTGTTGGTCCAGGGCGGACTGGATCACTGGGACGACCCCGTCACGTACGCGTTCGTCACGTGGTCGTACTTCTATCCGGAGGGGCTTCTCACGGCGGGGCTCGCTCACGGTGGCCCGAATCACCTGCTCTCGAATATGACCGCGACGGCTGTCTTCGGGGTGATCGCCGAGTACGCCTGGGGTCATTATCCCGGGCCGGACCGACGGAACAGCGAACCGACCGAAGAATCCGAGGGTCGGGCCGACGGCGGACGGGACGGCTTGCTAGTGCATCCTGGGTTCCGAGCGTTCGTGGCGTTTCCGGCGGCGTTGCTCGTGGTCGCGTTCTTCACGGCTGCGTTCTCGCTCGGACCGGGGCTCGGCTTTTCGGGAGCCGTCTACGCCGTCGTCGGGTTCGCGGTCGTCGTCTATCCGCTCGCGACAGTCGTCGGTCTCGCGGTTACCTCGAGCCTGTCGGTGGTGATCGACGCGCTCGCCAGCCCCGTCGTCCGCGAGACCGTCGAGGTGGGGCCGCCGATGCCGCCGGGGTGGGCCGGCGTCGGCTTTCAGGCGCACTTGCTCGGGTTTCTCGTCGGCGCGCTCGCCGCCGTCGCGTTGCTGTCGCGTCGCGGGCGTCGCCCGTCGTTCGCGACGCTCGCGTTCGGCGTGCTCGTCGTCGGCGCTGTCCAGGCGCTGTGGCTGTTGCCCCTGGGCGGTAGCGCCGACGAGTACGTCCTCTATCGAGGCGTCGGCGTCGTGATGGTCGTCGGGGTGACGCTGGTAGTTGCGGGAGCCGCCGCGGGTAGCGATCGGCGGATTCCACGACCGTTCGGAGGGGTCGACTGGATACCCTCGAGGCGAACGCTGTCGATCGCCTGGCTCGCGGTGGTCCTCGTCGGCTTCCTGCTCGGCGTCGGTGGTGTCTTCTTCGTCGGTGACGCGATCGTGCTGTCGATCGGCGTGTTGGTGGTCCTCGCAGCGGTACTCGCCGTGCCCGGACTCACGGTGGTGCTTCCGGATCACGTCATTCCGACGCCGGTCTCGCGGCGACACGCCGCAGCTACCGTTCTCGTGGTAGTCACTGCTCTCGTCGCGCTCGTGAGCGTCCCGATGGGGTTGACCGTCGTCGGGGACGACGCGGTGCCGGAGACGAACGCGATGGCCGTCGACGACTACGCGGTGACCTACGCCGAGAACACGACCAGCGGACAGAGCTGGGTCATCGACGTCAGCGAAGAGGAAGACGCCGAGAACGGCACCGTAAGCGGCGTCATCGTCGTCAACGACGAACGCGAGATGTGGACCCTTGGTGTCACCGATGAGTTGCTCGCGTTCGAAGGCGAGGGCAACGTCACGGTGGGTGGCGTCGACTGGCGAGAGACGATCCACGTCGAACGTACCGGCTGGGAGGTCCTCGGCAACGACACGGTTTACGCGGTCGACGTAGCGCGAGAGGGTGACGGAGAAACGACCCGGGCGTTTACCTCCGAGTCGGCCAGTGCAGCGGCGGAACTCGACGGTCACACCGTCGACGTCGTCCCGACCGACGACGGGTTCGACCTCGAGGTCAGTGCCGACGGCGAGGACGTCGGCACCGCGTCGGTGCCGGACGTCGGCGAGTCGACGAGCGTGGGTGACCTCTCGTTCTCGACGGTCGAGTCGGGCGACGCAGCACGCGTCGTGGCAGCGACCGACGACGCACGCGTCCAGATCGCCGAACGAGAGACGTACCCGAGCGCGACGAACTAGTATTTCGAAGCGACGTCAGCCGCCGACTCGACGAGTGCGTCCGGCGCGAGCGACCGTGACGGCGCGGCAAGCGGACGCGTCTCGGCTCCGTCGACGACGACCAGATCCGCGATCCTGACGGCTCCGCCCTCGAGGTCGGTCACCGCCGCCTCGAGTCGGACCACCGCGCCCGTCTGGACGGTCTCGTCACGGCCGGGCCGTTCGTGGGGCTCGAGGCCGACGCCGTGGACCGTCGTCTCGATACCGTCGTCGAAACCGAAGGCCATGACCTCCGCCTCGAGGTCGCCTCTGATGGCCGGAACCGACGTCTCGCCACCGGCGAGCATCGCACGGGCCGATTTCAGTGCGCCCGTGACGGCGACGTGGGCGCGTCGCTCCCGTCCGCCGTCGCCGTCGACGACGACCGTGCGAGCGAGTCCGCCGCGGTAGCCGTCGGGACCGCGGGGAGCGAGTGCGACCGTGATCGCCTCGCCGGGACGAACTTCCTCGTCGGCCGCCCGGCCGCCCGCGTCGACGACGGTGGTTCCCGCGGGGTAGGCGCCGGCGGCGACGACGGCCTCGTCGGCCGTCCGGCGCAGTCGCTGTGGGGTCAGTACCGTTCCGTCGACCGCGAGACGGTCGTGGCCGTGATCGTCGACGACCGACGCATCGGCAAGCGACGACGCGACCGCTCGAACGCCTTCGCTTGCGGCGGCCTGAACCCGTTCGATGGCCTGCCGCTCCGCGGGCGTCTTGACCGCACGCGCTCGCTCGAGAGCGTCGCTCGAGGCGAGTTCGAACCCTGCCTGCTCGAGGTAGCACGCGGCGTCGTGGGGAATCGTCCGGGGCGTGAGAACCGGTCCGGAGATCCCGCGGTCAGACAGCCGGGTGGCGAGTTCCTGGGTGGGGTGGGCGGTTCCGACTCCGTTCTCGTCCGCACTGACGTGCTCGAGTCCGTCGTCTGCGGTGACGGCGACGGCGTGGCGGCCGACGCCGGAGAGCGCGCTCGAGCTGTCCGTCTCGCTTGCGTCACTCTCGAGGCAGTACCGAACCGACGGATTGGCTGCCGGACCGACGTGTACGAACGCGCCTGCGTCACGATCTGTGAGCGTCGTCTCGATCGTTTCCTGGAGATGCGTCCGCCGATCGGTCACGGCGCTTCGGCTTCGAGTTCGTCCTCGACTGGCTGTTGGGCCTGCTCGACGAGTTCCTCCAGGTCGTCGTCGGTCAGACGGTTGTACAACAGGACGTCGACCGGCAGCGTCGGTGCGCCGTCGACGAGGTTCTCGAGTAAGACGAGCCGTTCGCGGGCACGGGACATGCCGACGTAGAAGACGCGCCGTTCGTTGTCGGTGAGAATCGGCACGGGGTTGGTCGACTTGGTGAACTCCTCACAGCCGGGAACGGCTTTGGGATCTTCGACC
This sequence comes from Natrialbaceae archaeon AArc-T1-2, assembly GCF_030273315.1. Taxonomy (NCBI): domain Archaea; kingdom Methanobacteriati; phylum Methanobacteriota; class Halobacteria; order Halobacteriales; family Natrialbaceae; genus Natrarchaeobaculum; species Natrialbaceae archaeon AArc-T1-2. The sequence goes on from NZ_CP127174.1 coordinate 2,971,021, forward strand.
GTGGCGGCCATCTGTTCGACGACCTTCTCGGTGAGGTCGGTCGCGACGAAGACGTGGTCGGCCTCGCGGCCCTTCGCGGAGTGGATCGTGCCGATGCGGACGCGATCGGTGTCCATCCTCTGGTACTCGCCGATGGCGAAGTACGCCTGCACCGACTTTTTCTGGAAGTTCGTTACCTTCCGGACCATGTCGGAGGCCGAGGCGGGACCGGGCATAAACGGCGCGTACTCCTCGATGACGTCTGCCGGAATCGTCAGGTCCTCGAGGTCGTCGACGCCGGCGTCTTCCTGTCGTTCGTCGATCTCGTCGAACAGGTCGTCGCGATCGTTGGTGCCGAACGCCGAGTCCATCAGCATGTCCGCAAGTCGGCGGGCCTGCAGCCCGTCGACGTCCTCACCGGCGTCGATCGCCTCAACGGCGCGGACGTACTGTGTGAGCCGGTCGGTCCACATCCGCTGATCGGTCAACGCGGTAAAGGGAACCCCCTCGGTGATGAACTCGTCGACGAACTGGAACATCTGGTAGCGGGCCCGAAACAGCAACATGATGGTGCCCTCGCCCTCGTCCTCGACGAGGGTTCGACGGACCATCCGAACGAGATCGAGCATCGACGGGCCGGCGTAGGCCTCGACCGAACCGCCCTCCTTGCGTGGTTTGAGGTCTTTGTCCTGTCGTTTGTCGATGTGGCGAATCTCCTGGTTGACCGCGTGTAATACGTTCGAGGGGAGTCGATAGGAGTTTGGCAGAATGACGTCCTCGTCGACCTCTTCGTCGAGCAAGAGTGCGGGGTCAGCCCCCTGCCAGGAGTAGACGACCTGGTCGTCGTCGCCGGCGATCAACACCCGGTCGACGTGGGGTTTCCACTCCTGGTAGACACCGTACTGCAGCGTCGTGATGTCCTGGAACTCGTCGATGACGAGGTAGTCGACGTTCGGAACGAGCGAGCGCTGTTTGACCCGCTCTAACATGTCCGCGAAGCCGATCTTGCCCTCCTGGCCCTTGTAGGAGCGCCAGGCACGGATCGCTTCCGGGACGTCGATCCGATCGTCGTCGCTCGGCCAGGTCGGCGTGTACTTGTTCCCTTCCTGGGCGTTCGGATCGATCTCGGGGGGGAGACGGACCTCCTCTTCGTTCCACTGGAAGGGGACGTCGTACCAGTCCGCGACGTCGCGGTTGGTCCGCTGGAGCCACTGGCTCGTCGCGATGATCTTGTTGCCGATTGTCGTCGACCGCGCCGTTCGTCGGCCGGCTCCGCTGTACTCGTCTTCGTACTCGAGGCCGTACTCCTCGCAGAACTCCTCTTTGTCGGATTCGTCGATAACGTCACCACGGGAGAGATCCAACAGCTCGTAGGCTTTCGCGTGCATCGTACAGACGTTCCCCTGTAACGCCCGCGGACTCACCTCGAGGCGTTCGGCGAGTCGTTCGCGGACCTCCTGGGCGGCAGCGCGCGTGTAGGAGACGACGAGCACGTCCCGAAAGCTCACCTCGTCGTCCTCGAGAATCTCTTCGACGTGGTCGAGCAACGCTGTCGTCTTCCCGCTTCCCGGACCCCCGAACAGCCGGGTTATCTCCGTCTCCGTGGTAGCCATTGCTCACATGCAAGCGCGCGATACCTATAAGTGACGTGGGTTTCACGCGACGATTCGTCGGGCGGTCACGCCAGCCCCTTAGTTGTCCCGCGGCGAGCGCGCCGTTCTGACGTCTGCACCGTCGCGGATCTTGTCCTCACAGTCGGGACACACGCGCGGGTTCTCGACGTCTCGAGGCGTAAACACGCGAGCGTACGCTTCCGTTACAAAAGCACCACAGTTCTGACATTCCGGCATCGTATCTCTCCAGTTCGGTATAGGGAAATGATAGGTAATAATTGTGCCGGATGATGGAGCGGTAAAATACACGAACGGCTCCGCTCGGCCAGGACGGTGGAGCAAAAAACGCGACGGTGGTCAGTCGACGATACGTCGGATCAGCCTCGAGGCTCCCACCCGCAGACGGCACACGACGTCGCGGTTGTATCGTGGAGTCCGCCACACTCCGGACACTGTTTCTTGTTATACTCCCGTTCCCAACCTACTCGTTCGACGTCGTGGCCGCGGTCGGTCAGGAACTGGTCAAACACGTCGTCGGCACCGTCGGGTGCGGATGCCATAGGCGTGTTATCGCACACCACAATAATAAATCGCCCGGTCGTGGCAGGCGTTACCAACTCTCAAAGATAGTGGTAGTCAGTGAACACTACCCACGAACTTTTCTCGTCGCCCGTCAAAGTAGGTGTATGAGCGATCTCCGTCTCGACGCGACACAGCTCGATCGGTACTCGAGACACGTCATCATGGACGAGGTCGGTCCCGAGGGACAGAAGCGGCTGCTCGAGGGATCGGTACTCGTCGTCGGTGCCGGTGGGCTCGGCTCGCCGGCGATCCAGTATCTCGCTGCGGCCGGCGTCGGCCGGCTCGGTATCGTCGACGACGACGACGTCGAACGATCGAACCTCCAGCGCCAGATCGTCCACGGCGACGACGACGTCGGCCGTCCGAAAGTCGACAGCGCCGCCGACTTCGTCGCCGCGTTGAACCCCGACGTCGACGTCGACCGCCACGAGACGCGACTCACCGCCGACAACGTGGGCGACCTCGTCGACGACTACGACCTTGTCCTCGACGCCAGCGACAACTTCGCGACCCGGTACCTGCTCAACGACTACTGTACGCTCTCCGGTGTCCCGCTCTCACACGGCGCGATCTACCGGTTCGAGGGACAGGTTACGACGTTCACGAACGACGGCGACGGCCCGTGTTATCGCTGTATCTTCCCTGAAGCGCCCGAGCCCGGCACCGTCCCGGACTGTGCGACGACGGGCGTCCTCGGCGTCTTACCCGGCACCGTCGGCTGTATCCAGGCGACGGAGGCTGTCAAGTACATACTCGGCGACGGCGAGTTGCTCGAGGGACGGCTGTTGATGTACGATGCGATGAACATGAGCTTCGAGACCGTCGAGGTGCGACAGAACCCGGCCTGTCCGGTCTGTGGCGACGAGCCTGCTATCGAGTCGGTCCGGGACGCGGAGTACGAAGGAACCTGTACACTCTCGGCGGACTGACGGACGACCCTGGCGGCCGGTCGTCAATGGGCGTGCGCTTGCATGACAACCCTTTTCCGATCCGGAACAGAAGCCCAGACATGGCCGAGGACAACGATACCAACGACGACAGCGACGAGGAAAAATCGTTCCGCGAACGCGTCGAGGAGATCCGCGAGAAACGCGCCGAGGAGGGCGAAGAGGGCGACCGCCCCGACGATCCGTTCGGCGGCGGCCCCGGCGGTCCCGGCGGTATGGGCGGTAACCCGTTCGCACAGATGATGGGCGGCATGATGGGCGGCGGCCCCGGCGGCCCCGGCGGAGCCGGCGGAGCCGGCGCGGAGGAAGTCGGCAACGAAGAACTCGTCCGGGAGGTGCGCCAGCTCCGCGACGAGATGCGCGATCAGACGCGAGCGCTCAAGCGCATCGCCGACGCTCTCGAAGACGAGTAGCCGGCGACGATCGACACACCGATACGTTTCGTAGAGCGAGTTGCGACAGGTTCGCGTGACCGATCACCGACGGTGCCTGGAGAGTCGCTGTGTCCGACTCGATATCGACTCCACCAGCTCCGAGACCGACCAGTTCTCGACGAGTCGTACCGAGAGTGCGACGCTTACGACCGCGAGGGCGAGTCCGGCGACGACGTCGACCGCCCAGTGGATACCGAGGTAGACCGTCGAGACAGTGACGCTCGCTGCCAGCGCGACCGCGAGATAGTACCACGACGGATAGACGTCCCGCGTCCGGTAGGCGAGCAAGGCGGCTGTGGCCGCAAGCGACGTATGTAACGAGGGGAAGACGTTGGTGTTGCGGTTGACCTGCCGGGTGAGATGCTGATACTGCGGGTACGTCTCGTACAACAGGGCCTCGACCGGCATCACGTTCCGTGGTCCGTAGGCGATCACCAGGACGTAACAGACCAGCCCGAGTACGTAGTTGAGCGTGTACGCGGTCAGAAGCTCCCGGAGTGGTCGCATCCTCGACAGCGCGAAGTACGCGACGAGCGGGAACACGAGCAAGAAGACGTAGCCGTAGACGTAGACGAACGAGAAATACGCCGTCGCTTGCGGCGTCGCGTACGACTGTACCCAGAGAACGAACTCTCCCTCGAGGTCGTGGATCGAATCGGTCAGCCCCCAGCCGATTAGCCACGAGAGGTCGTACCCGATCTGTCTGGCGGCGCTGTTGAAAAGCAAGACGGCGGCGAGGACGGCAACGATCGGAGCGATGGACCGGAGCCGTCCCAGCCACTCCGCACGAGCTCTCGCGAGCCTGTCGCGGCCGACGACGAGCACGATCGCGACGACGAGCATGATCGCAACGACGACGATCACCTGGAGGAGGACGCGATAGTACTCGGGAGCCCATTCGTCTATCATAGTTTGTCAGTGTCTCGCCAGAAGGCGACCCTCGTCGTCGTACTCGAATCCCGCTTCTTCGAACGCCGTTCTCGCGACCGTCTCGTTGAACTCGCCATCCGTTCCAAGAAACGGCACTGCCGGATCCGTACCGTCCCACGCCAGCTTCTCGGGAACCCACTCGCCGGTCATGGGCGTTCCGACCGGGATCGCCTGTCCCTCGAACACCTCCTCGACGATCCAGGCCTTATCGAGCAGCCTGGCGACGGTTCGACGGAAGTAGGGATTGCTACAGGGTGCGTTCCGGGCGTTGAACCCGACGTGATAGAACGCCCGGGAGGGCGACTCGAGCAGCCGAATCGGCGCTGATTCGTTCACGCCGCCGGCCAAACCGGGCGCAAGCGGCGTGATCGTGACGTCGACGTCGCCGTCTTTGACGGCCTCGATCGCCGACGCGCTCCGTGGGTGGACGACGATCCGAACCGTCTCGGCCGTCGCCGCGGGAAGGGTCATCGATCGTCGACTGAAGTGATCGTCGAACTGCTCGAGAACGAGCGATTCCCGCTCGGTTCGTTCGACGAACTGGAACGGGCCGCTGCCGATCGGCGGGACGTTGTCGGTGACGACGGCCTCCGTCGTTCCCGGTGTGGTGCCGAATCCGGCCACGTCGGCGTCGTTTGTCCGGTCGGTCCAGACGTGTTCCGGCAGAATCGGGACGGTAAACGCCCGCTCGCCGACCGCGGGGGTGGCGTCGACGTCGATGGTGAGAGTCAGAGTATCTTCGGGGTCGACAGCAACCGACGAGACGGCTGCGGCCCGGCCACGATACAGCGGCGGCGGTGACGGGGCCTCGCTCTCGCCGAGCGACGTGTCCTCGAGGAACCGGTAGGTGAACGCGACGTCGTCGGCCGTCAGCACCTCGCCGTCGTGCCACCGGCAGTCGTCCCGGAGCGTGACCGTCGCGGTCGAGCCGTCCCACTCCCACTCCGACGCGAGCCACGGTCTGACCTCGTCGTCGACGGCCGTCCCGAGCGAATCGTAGACGAGCGAGACGAGCGGCCCCTCACCCCGATACTCGACCGAGAGCGGGTTGAGATTTATGGTCGGACGCGTGTCGGTGATCGCACCGGCAAACGAGTCGTCGTTTGCGAGCGGGTCGAGACCGAGATAGCCGAGTCGGGTCGTCGGGTGATCGTCGCCCCACCCTTCGAAGCGATCCGTCCGGACGATGCGTCGTTCGATCGGCATGCAGATCGGGACGAACGGCTGTTCGTTCGCGACTCCGGTGAGGATTTCGGCGACTTCTTCCCGCCGCTGGTCACCGTCGAGGTCGCGCTGGGCCTCGAGACGCTCGTCGAACGCCATGCTGGTAAAGCCGAACGGATTTTGCCAGCCGGACTCGTCGGCGTACCTCGAGTGTAACAACTCGTAGAGAAAGTCGGGATCGACGTCGCCCGGATGACGGCCGACGTAGAGGTCGAAGTCGTGGTTGACGAGGACGGTTCGCAGAAATTCGACCTGTGCGAGGTACTCGATCGAGACGTCGATGCCGACTGCCTCGAGAGCGTCACCGAGCAACGAGGCGAGCTGGACCAGCTCGGTGTCGTAGTCCGAGGGGACGGTCGCGATCGTCATCGACAACTGATCGGTCGGGTTTCGCCCGAGCACATTTCGGGTCTGGCGGACGCAGCCACTCGCCGCGACCGTCAGTCCGGTCGCTGTAGCTGAGAGGAGGGATCGACGGCTCGGAGAGCCGTTCGAACGGGGGGTGGCGGGTGCCATTTGCCTTTTCTGTAGATTCGGGGCTGCGATACAACAGTATTGCGTCTCTCTTTTTTGTATGTCTAGTATAACGTTCCGAGTGTACGAGTACGCGTGTGTTAGAAATGTAACCCAGCGAGCAAAACGGTTCTGGAACGTCGTACGCGTCTCTGACCGTCGGGCCGAAGAGCAAGACAGATAGGACGTCCCTCCTAACGGCCGACAATGGCTACTGCAGACGCGCAACGGCGGCTGCGAGAGAACCCCCTCGGTGCGACGGCGATCCTGACGGTCGTCGGGTACGTGCTGGTGATCGGGACGTTCCTCGTCGACGTTCCGATATATCCCGATCTCACGCTCGCCGAAGTCAACGCCCTGACACACGCGATCGCGGTCATCAACGCCGCGACGACGGTGTTGCTCGTGGCGGGGTGGTACTGGATTCGAAACGACGAGGTCGACAAACACCGACTCGCGATGGTCGGAGCGTTCGGACTCATCTTGCTTTTTCTCGTCGTCTACCTGGTCCGGGTCGGTGGCGGCGGCGAGAAGTACATCACGGGCGTCTCCGATCCCGTCTACTACTCGTATCTCGCCATGCTCGGGATCCACATCCTGCTGTCGATCGTCGCCGTTCCGGTCGTCCTCTATGCGCTGATTCTCGGGCTGACGCACACGCCGGCCGAGCTGCGCGGAACTGCCCACGCGAGCGTCGGTCGGATCGCCGCTGCCTCGTGGATCCTGAGCCTCGTCCTCGGGGTCGTCACCTACGTGATGCTCAATCACATCTACGCCTATGAGTTCGAGCCGATGGTGATCGGCTAGGCTCGAGCGTCGCCGTCGGCCGTGAACGGAGCTTCCTCGAACTACGATCAGAATGCTCGAACTATCTGCAGCGTTCTCTTTCGCTTCGCATTTCATACTCCGTCACTCCGACGTCCCCGCAACGACACACCGCTCGGGGTGACCAGCGCGACCCAGAAAGAAGACGAGAAGCACGAGACCGCCGATCCGAAGGAGCGTGCCGTCGTACGGAAGAAGCGCCAGCCCGCCAGTCGTTCCCAGAAACCCGAGCAATCCGGCACCACAGCTCGCACAGCCCGACGCGAGGAGCCCGGGAAGTACGCCGGAGAGATCGGTCAGGCTCGAGGCACCCGCGTCCGTACCTGTGCGGCGACGTTGACGGTCGCGACGCCCGTGAGCACGGCATAGTAGTCTGTATCAGACGGTTCGGTGTCGCTCGACGTATCCCTGCATCTTTTCGAGCGCGGCTTCGGCCTCGGTCCGATTCTGCTCGAGACGCTCTCGAACCCCGGGAGGGAGTTCGAGATTCCCGGCCAGAAGAAGCAGCCGGTCGAGAAGCGTAATCTCGATGCGCTCGTTGATCGTCCCGATCCCGATCGCATCGAGGTCACGGAGGTCGTCGCGTTCGACCTCGTGTACGAACTCGTCTTTCTCCGCGAGGAGTCCCTCCATGATCGGACTGCCCCTCTCGGTCGGCGATTTATCGAGGATGTCGAATATTTCCTCGATGCGGGTGATCTGTGTCACCGTATCCTCCCGATGACCGGCGAACAGATCGCTGACCTCGGCGCTAGCTGCCGCCTCCGACAGATCACCGTGAAGGTCGAGAATCTCGACCTCGGCGTGGTACAGCTTCTGTAACTCCCGTTCGAACATGTCGGCTTCGGTTCTAATGCTCATGCGCTTCTCGTACTGTCGGACCCGGATCGATCCTGACTGTCACGCCGGCCGGGCCGCCGAAGACGGCTACTCTTCATCGACGATCACCTCCCGGAGGCAGTCCTGTACGTCTGCGGTATCGATCCTGTCGCTCTCTATCAGAAGGCGTAGCTCCGCCGGAGAGACATCGTTTCCCGCTTTCAGATCCGACAGGACCGCCGCGACCGACGCCCGAGTTGCTTCGACTGTCAGATCGACGTCCTCGACGAGGATCCCGTCCCGTTTTCCGGCTCGATATACGGCGTCCGCTAACAGCTGTTCTGCCAGCGGTTCGGATTCTGTGGGTCCCTCTCGGATCATCGCCTCCGTAATTCCGGTACTGTACAGAATAAACGCGAGCCCATCTCGCAACCCGTTCGTGAACGCTTCGTCGTCATCGGTTTCGAGGCCCCGGTCGTCTACCCCTTCGAAGAGTTTCGATCGCTCGGCCTCCTCGAGATGTTCGACGAGAAGCGTGAAATCGAGGATCGTACTGTAGATTCGCTGTCGGATATCGCGTCGGCGCTGGTACCGCTGTTGTTTGGCGTGCTCGCCTTCGTACGATTTCTCGCCGGTGAGCCAGCGACGGTCTTCGGTCGTCAGCATCGCGTTCTTCCGGCTCGTCATACCATGTCCGTGGTGGTCGCACTCGCCACGGGTAAACGCACCGGCTAGTAAATGCTATCTCATATATAGTCTATGAGAATCTATTTACTGGTGCAGCGTAACACGCCGCATATGGACACGAGAGAGAACATGACGTTCTCCTCCGTCGGGCGGGCCACGATCCGTCGGCAGGCGTTGCGAGGTGAGCGATGACCGAAACGACAGCGAGTGACGTCGGGCATACCTATCGCGGGGAGACGACGTCGGCGAAGTTACTCGAAATTGCCCGCTATTTCCTGTTCATCGGTATCGTCGGCTTCGGCGGTCCCCTCGTCCACATCGCGATGATGGAAGACGACCTCGTCGGCGAGGACAGCAAGGGCTGGACCGACGAGTCGATCTTCATGGAGGGACTCGCGATCTGTAACATGTTGCCGGGTCCAGCCTCGACACAGCTCGGTATCTTCATGGGCTGGATCTACGCCGGGAACCTCGGTGCGCTGGTGGCCGGCTTCTTTTTCATGCTCCCGACGTTTCTCATCGTCGTGTTCTTCTCGTGGCTGTACTTCGCCTACCAGGAGCTGCCCGCGGTCGAGGCGATGTTCTACGGAATCAACCCCGTCGTGATCGGTCTCATCGTCGGCGCAGCGTGGTCGATGGCCCAGAGTGCACTCGCTGAAGGGCGCGGACACCACGAGTTCGACGTCGGTTCCGAAACGTGGTCGATCGACTTCCTTCTCGTCGGATTACTCGCTGCGGCCGTCGTCGCCACCGCGACGCTAGGTTCGAACCCCGTCGTCCAGTTCGTTCTCGCCGGGGTCGTCGCCGTCGCGATCTATCGCTCGAGGTGGGTGCGCGAGAACCTCCGTCGAGTCACTCTCTGGTCCGTCGTCGCCGCTGTTCTCGGAGCGTTGTTCGCGTTCCGCGATCGTCTGCTGGACCTGCTCGGTCCCGCCGTGCGCCGAACGGTCGAGGCGAGTCCCCTCTGGGGTGCGCTGCTCGCGCTGTGGTCGAACCCCTGGGTCCAGCTGTTCGCCTTCATGGTGTACACCGGCTCGTTCATCTACGGCGGCGGACTCGTCTTGATTCCCTTTATCGAACTCTACGTCGTTCGGGAGTTCGGCTGGATGACCGGTCGGGAGTTCGTCGACGGGATCGCGATCGGTCAGCTCTCACCCGGTCCAGTGGTGATGACGACGGCGTTCGTCGGCTACAAGCTCATCCTCGACGTCACCGGCGGGCTGGTCTGGGTGGCCGTCGTCGGGGCGCTCGTCGCGACGATCGGGGCCTTTGGCCCCTCCTTTGCGTTCATCATGGGCTTTTTCCCGTACTTCGCGAAGGTCCGCGAGAACGATGTCGTCCAGACGGCGCTTACGGGCGTCAACGCTGCGGTCGTCGGGGCGATTCTCGGCGCGACGGTGACCCTCGCCGTCGAGTCGTTCGTCGACGTCTTCACCGTGGTACTGGCGCTCGTCACCGTTGGACTGTTCGTACGCGGACTCCACGCCGCCTATCTCATCGTCGGGGGCGGAGCCGTCGGAATGGCGTGGTACTTCCTCGTTCTGTAACGGAGACGGCGGCGACTGCATCGACGACTCGAGCCGGCGTCTCGAGGGGACAATTCTCAAGGCCGCCCGGCGGGAAGGTGTTTCCATGAGCGAGTCGGACGACGACGGCGTGAGCCTCACCGTGCGTGCAGCCGAGAAACGCGACGCTGGCCGCGGCGTCGCCCGCATCCCCGAGATGGCACGGCGACAGCTGGGCGTGTTGAGTGGCGACAACGTCGTCATCGAGGGCAAGCAGGCGACGGTCGCCAAGATGTGGCCGGCGGATCCGACTGCGCCGGAAAACGCCGTCCAGATCGACGCCGACACTCGCGCGAACGCGGGCGTTCACGTCGGCGACACCGCCACCGTCCGCACGACGGAACGCTCGACGATCCGTGAGGCCGAGGCGGTGACGCTTGCGGCCCCGTCGTCGATCAGTGAGGCCGAGTCCGACCTCGCCGACCGGGTCGTCGAGGGGAAACTCAGAAACCGGCCGATCAAAGAGGGCGAACAGGTTCGCCTCGAAGGCGTCGCCCCCGAGCCGTTTACCGTCCTCGAGACGGAGCCGCCGGGTGACGTCCGCATCACGGGCTCGACGACGATCCGGATCGTCGAGAGCGAAGCGTCGACGGCGACTGCCGGCACGACGGACACCGACGAGGGTACCGACGGGGACCTCGAACCACCGTCTGGCGTAACCTACGAGGACATCGGCGGACTCGACGACGAACTCGAGCTCGTCCGGGAGATGATCGAACTCCCGCTGTCGGAGCCCGAACTGTTCCAGCGACTCGGCGTCGATCCGCCCTCGGGCGTTCTGCTGTATGGCCCGCCGGGCACCGGCAAGACCCTGATCGCCCGGGCGGTCGCCAACGAGGTCGACGCCCACTTCGTCTCGATTTCGGGTCCCGAGATCATGTCGAAGTACAAAGGCGAAAGCGAAGAACGGCTCAGAGAGACCTTCGAGGAGGCCCGTGAGCAAGCGCCCTCGATCCTGTTTTTCGACGAGATCGACTCGATCGGGAGCACCCGCGACGGCGACGGCGACGCGGAAAACCGCGTCGTCGCCCAGCTGTTGACGTTGATGGACGGGCTGGAGGGTCGCGAGGAGGTGATCGTCATCGGCGCGACGAACCGCGTCGACACGCTCGATCCAGCCCTCCGACGCGGCGGGCGCTTCGACCGCGAGATCGAGATCGGCGTCCCGGACGAGGGCGGCCGCACGGAGATCCTCGAGGTCCACACCCGCGGGATGCCACTCGCCGCGGACGTCTCGATCGAGACGATCGCGAGTCGAACCCACGGCTTCGTCGGGGCCGACCTCGAGTCGGTTGCGAGCGAGGCGGCCATGGCCGCGCTTCGGCGACGGCCGACCGACGAGGACGCCCGGGCGGAGTGGAACCGCGATCCCGAAGTCCGCAAGACCGACTTCGACGCCGCACTCGCCTCGGTCGAACCCTCCGCGATGCGTGAGTACGTCGCCGAGTCGCCCGGGACGGACTTCGACGACGTCGGCGGTCTCGAGGAGGCGAAATCGACCCTTCGAGAGTCCGTCGAGTGGCCCCTGACGTACGACCGACTGTTCGAGCAGACGAACACGGATCCGCCCTCGGGCGTCTTGTTGTACGGGCCGCCGGGAACCGGCAAGACGTTGCTCGCGCGGGCGCTCGCAGGCGAGACCGACGTCAACTTCGTCCGCGTCGACGGCCCCGAAATCGTCGACCGCTACGTCGGGGAAAGCGAGAAGGCGATCCGGAAGGTCTTCGAGCGCGCCCGTCAGGCCGCCCCTTCGATCGTCTTCTTCGACGAGATCGACGCCATCGCCGGAACCCGCGGCGAGAGCCACGAGGTGACCGAACGCGTCGTCTCCCAGCTGCTGACCGAACTCGACGGCATGAGTGAGAACCCGAACCTCGTCGTGCTGGCGGCGACGAACCGGAAAGACGAGATCGACCCCGCCCTGTTACGTCCCGGCCGGCTCGACACCCACGTGCTCGTCCCCGACCCCGACCGGGGGGCACGTGAGAAGATCCTCGCGGTCCACGCGCGGGAGAAACCCCTCGCCGACGACGTCGACCTCGCGGCGCTGGCCGCCGACCTCGAGGGCTATACCGGTGCCGACATCGAGGCGATCGTCCGGAACGCTTCGATGAACGCTATCCGCGAGGTCGCCGAGGAGTACGGCCCGGCGGCGGCGAACGAGCGCGCCGACGAGATCGTCATCGAACGCCGTCACCTCGAGGCCGCCCGGGAGGGTGTCGAGCCGACCAACGGCGGTATCGGTCGCGAGTAGGCCGTGTCCCGTCCCCGAACGCGGGTTGCGGTCGGCGATAGTCGCTTTCGAAACATCTCACGCGAAGTGGCGATGCCAACGTCTACATAGCTCGCCGGGGACGGCTACGGCGATGACTGACGAGCCCGCACGCAGCCGACGAACGAGCGATCCGTTCGAGCAAAGCGAGCGCATTCTCGAGGCCACCGGCGGGACGATCGACGCCCACGAGCAGCTACTGGCGTCCTGGCGTGCGAGTCTCGAGGCCCAGCGAACGCTGCTCGGTGCCTGGACGACCGCCATCGGCGGCCGACAGGTCGATCGAGAGCGCACGACGGATTCCGATCACGAGCCGGTTACACGAACCGTCGACTATGACGGTGGCACCGAACAGGCGACCCCGGCCACCGCGGACCGGCTGTACGCCCTCGAGCGACGACAGGACGCCCTCGAGCGGAAGGTCGATCGTATTCTGGACGCGATCGAGGAGTCGGAGCGGCCGTGAGACGTCGCCAGCGGCGACCGTCGCCGGTCGTGCAGTAACCGCGTACCACGTCCGGGACATCGCTGGAACCGACGAGGCTTTGAGGTCGCCGGTCCCCGCCTCGGGTATGGCCATCCAGTTCGTCACGGGTAACGAAGGAAAGGTCCGGGAAGCGCGCAGCTACCTCGAGGACGTCGCCTCCGTCGAGCAGGTCTCGTACGACTACACCGAGATCCAAAGCGACGACCTCGCAGAAATCGCCGCCTACGGCGCGCGCGAGGCCTACGCGGAACTCGGCGGTGACGGGGTCCTCGTCGGCGACGCGGGGCTGTTCGTCGAGGCGCTCGAGGGGTTCCCGGGACCGTACTCGGCGTACGTCGAAGAGACGATCGGGATCGAAGGCGTCTGGCAGCTCGCGAGCGAACGGGAAAACCGGCGGGCGTACTTCCGGACGGTGCTCGCATTCGCCGACGAGGGCGGTGTCGAGACGTTCGACGGATCGGTCGGCGGCACGTTAGTCGCGCCACGCGGCGAGGGTGGGTTCGGCTACGATCCGATCTTCGCGTACAACGGCCAGACGCTCGCGGAGATGAGCACCGAAGAGAAAAACGCGATCTCACACCGCGGGCGGGCGCTCGCGACGTTCGCGGACTGGTACGCAGACCGGGCGTGACTCGAGCCGCGAGCGTCGTCACCGGTCGACGGTCCGCTCTCGCACCGTCATCCCCTTGCGACCGAGGTGCTGGAGTTGTTTTCGGGCGAACTCCTCCTCGCGGGTGCCGCGGGTCGCGAGCACGTAGACGAGCGCGCCGCCGGCCGGTCGCATCGTCCGTCCGGCACGCTGGGTCCCCTGCCGGCGCGAGCCACCCAGCCCAGAGGCGACGATTGCGAGGTCGGCGGTGGGCAGGTCGATCCCCTCGTCGCCGACGCGAGAGACGACGAGGACGTCCAGTTCGCCGTTTCGGAACGACGCGAGTAGCCGCCGGCGTTCGTGGTGGGGCGTCTCTCCCGAGAGAAAGGGGATCTCGAGGGCATCGGCGACCGCCCGGCCCTGCGCTAAGTAGTCGACGAAGACGATCACGTTCGCGTCGGGGTGTGCCGACAGCAGGTACCGGATTTCGTCGATCTTCGCGCTGTTCGTCGCCGCGAGCTGGCGTTTCTCCCGCCCCTCGGCGGCCGCGTAGGCGTTTCTGTCTTCCTCGTCCCAGGGAACGTAGCGGATCTCGAGTTCGGGTTCGGCGACGAAGCCGGCCTCGAAGAGGGCTTCCCAGTCGGTGCCGATCGGTGGCCCGACGAGGGTGAAGATCTCGGCCTGGCGGTCGTCCTCCCGGATCGGCGACGCTGACAGGCCGAGGCGATGCCGGGACTGCAGGCGCGTGCTCCGCGAGTAGACGTCGCTTGGAACGTGATGGACCTCGTCGAAGACGATCAGGCCCCACTCCCGGTCGTCGAACAGCGACCGGTGGCGATCCATCCCGGCGATCTGGTAGGTGGCGATCGTCACTGGCCGGACCTCCTTGCGGCCGCCGTGGTACTGGCCGACCTGGTCGGGCTCGAGGCTGGTGTTCGCGAGCAGGGCGTCCTCCCACTGGCGGACGAGGTCCCGGCTGGGGGCGAGAATCAGCGTCTCGCCCTCGATCCGGGCGAGGACGCCCATCGCGGCGACGGTCTTGCCGCTGCCGGGTGGGCCAACCAGCACGCCCTCGCCGGCCTCGAGGAAGCGCTCGACCCACGTCCGCTGGTACTCCCGCAGGCTCACTCGGAGGTCGACGGGGAGCTCTTCGCCTTCCTCGAGGTCGCGCTCGTCCTGGACGGGGTAGCCGGCCTCGTAGAGAATGCGCTTGATCGCGGCCGCGGCCCCCTCCTGGACCCAGGCCTCGGTCTCGGAGATCGGTGCGTGGAGCTGGTCCTCGTCGAGTTTCTCGCGGGCGACGTTGCCCATCACTTCGGCGCTTTCGGCCTCGAGGACGGTGTAGCCGTCCGGGTGGGTGCGGAGTCGGAACTGCCGGGCCCGGTCGTACTGGCTTCGTACCCACTCCTCGAGGTCGGCCGAGCGCTCGCCGAGTGCCTGGCGCATCGTCCGCGCCAGCGCCGCGAAGGAGTCGTGGGGAGCCTGCCAGACGTCCTCCGGGCGGACGACGTAGCGGTAGCCACCCTCGCCGTTCGTATCCGCGAGGTGGGCGAACTGCGAGAGCTGTGCCCGAGTGAACTGGCTCGGCCGATCGACGACGACCTCGCGTCGCTTCGGGAAGACGACCACGCGCTCGCGGTCGGTGAGGTCCTCGAGTTCGCTCGGGTACCAGACGACGGGGTCGGCCGCGACGGAGAGCCGTTCGACCTCGCCGCGGTCGGCAAGGGCCGCGAGTCGGTCGCTCGCCTCCTCGTGGGAGATCCCGAGGGTACGCGCGACCGCACCGGCGGTGAGGACGGGCCGGCCCTCGTGCTGGCAGACGTCGTGAAACGACGAGAGCTCGAGGTCGTCGCCGTTGGCCGCCAGCCGTGAATCGCTGCCGCCAGTCGACGCCTCCGCGGTGTCCTCGAGCGATCGATCGTCGACGCCGCCACTCGTGGATGGATCACGATCGTCGGTCACTACCGACCGGTAACGGCGACGCGGGTAAACCGGTTGCGCTCGAGTGGGTCGATGATATATGCGGGTGGACGGCATACACCTGTGTATGTTCCGTGCGATCCTGCCGGAAGGTCAGATCATCTGTGAGCGATACGACCGCGCCGAAAACGGCATCGAACTCTACGACGAGGACGACGAGTTCGTCGCCTTCGTGCCGTACAACAACCTGCACGCACTGATGAACGAGGATGTCTACACGGAGAACGAACGCTCGATCATGTAGCGTGATCTCGGACTCGACTACGGCGAGCGATCGATCGCCTCGAGCTGTTCGCGATACCGGTTCCGGACGGTGACGACGGTCGTCTGTGCGGTGTCTGCCACCGCCCGTTGCGGAACGGTCTCCTCACAGAGCAGGCCAGCGGCGTAGATGGCGGCCGCGGCGTAACCGGTCGGCGACTTCCCCGAGTGCAGCCCCTGATCGGTCGTCTCGTCGATGATCTCGACGGCTGTCGTCTCCACGTCCTTGCTGACGTCAAGCTCCGAGCAAAAGCGAGGAACGAACTGGCTTGGATCGGTCGGCTCGAGGTTGATGTCAAGTTCCGAAGCGACGTAGCGGTAGGTGCGCCCGATCTCGCGCTGGTCGACGCGGGCGACCGCGGTGACCTCCTCGAGACTGCGAGGGATGTCCTCTTTCCGGCAGGCGGTGTACAGCGCCGAGGTCGCGACGCCTTCGATCGATCGGCCGCGGATGAGATCTTGCTCGAGTGCCTGCCGGTAGATGACGCTTGCGGTCTCTTTGACGGGGTCGGGAACGCCCAGGGCGCTGACCATCCGATCGATCTCCGAGAGCGCGTACTTCAGATTTCGTTCGCCAGCGTTTTTCGTCCGAATTCGTTCCTGCCAGACCCGCAGTCGATGGAGCTGGCCGTGTTTGTCGGCGGACATCGAGTGGCCGTTTGCGTCCCGGTTTCGCCAGTCGATCGTCGTCGTCAGCCCGCGATCGTGCATCGACTGGGTAAGCGGTGCGCCGACACGAGAGAGTTCCTCGTGTTCGGTAGCGGTAAACGCCCGCCACTCGGGGCCGTAATCGATAGGATCTTCGCTGAGGACGAGGCCACAGTCCCGACAGACCCGCTCGCCACGATCCGGGTCGTGGACGATCGTGTCGGTCTCGCAGTCGGGACACCGCCCGGCCTCGGTCGCCTGCGATTCGTGTCTGACGCGATTGGTGATCGACTGCGTCATCAGTGCCTTCAGGCATCCTCGCCGTCACTGTAAGGGGCTTACATGGTTTCGCGAGAAACCGAATCTTACCGCGGACGTGTCCGCTCGGAAAGAGAAGAGAGATCCGACGCTGGTCTTCGAGTGTGTCCCCGTGGTGGATGGCGAACCGACGATACCGTGTCCCATCGGTTGCGGTGGGCGGAGGTTCGCGAGAACGCTCCTCCCGGACGGGAGTGTGCGAACGACGAACATGAAACTGGCGTATCGTTACGACTGTACGTCGGAAGAAATCCGATCGTTCGACGTGTAATACCCGTTTATCGTCACGGATGATCGTGTTTGACACGCCGAACCGTCGCCCTTATTTAAGTATCGGTGGCCACACGGAACGGTTCGAAACGGCGTCGTATCGACCGACCTCGTCAATATATTCATATGCTTTATCTCCGTCCAACGCGTTCGTGCTCACGTCGTCCGTTTCGGCGTATCTCGAGGGTACGCTCGCGAACGCGGTCTATACTCCCGTCGCCTGACGCCGATATCCGTGGCCGGTCGCGCGATACAGCAGGTGTCGTCGGTCCCATCGTCGGCATCGGGAGACCATCACGAGAAGCGATAGGTAACCGAGACGTCGAGACTGGAAGACGGAACGTATCCCTGTTGCAGCCGCTGCGAAACGTGACTGTGTTTATTAGTTTCTACGTTGCCCTCCAAATTGGTGTGTCAAACGTGCCTGCGTGCCACCCGTCACCGGAAACGTCGTTGCTGGCGATACCGTTATGGGGACAGACGTCGGATGTCTCCGATGAACAACCAGATGCTACCGACCGACCGAATCACTGGCAATCGACGGGTATCGGCGTAACGCCTGTTTACGACGAGGTCGTCAACTAATGTCGTCGATCGATACGTCACTGCCCGAGGAAATCACGTCCGTCACCGAAGACGAGGACGACCAGCTTTCGAAAGACGTCATCTTCGAACTGTTGAAAAACCGCCGGCGACGAGAAGTCCTCACCTACCTGCTCGAGGCCGACGATACGGTCACGCTGGGTGAACTCGCAGAACAGATCGCCGCCTGGGAAAACGATACGGACGTCAATGCGTTGAGCTCCGATCAGCGAAAACGGGTTTACGTTGCGCTCTATCAGACGCATCTGCCGAAGATGGACGACGCCGGTATCATCGAGTACGATCAGGACCGGGGCCTGATCGAACTCTCCGACAACGCCGATCTGTTGATGATGTATCTCGACACCGACACCCACCGGACGGATCGGTGGGACCGGTGGTACGCCCTCGTAAGCGTCGTCGGCGCGGCAGCGATTACGGCCGCAGTTCTCGGCGTCCCGCCGTTCTCGTTCGTCCCGTCGGTCGCGGTCGCAGTCGTCGTCGTCGTCGCGTTTCTTTCCCTCTCGATCGCACACGTCGCCGTGAACCACCGTCGCAACCAGGACGTCGACGGCAAGCTCTCCCGGATCGAGTGACGAGAAGGGTTTTTACCGGTCGATCCCCTACCCTCGACCGGCTCCCGACGTCTCCAGTACCGGAGCAGTTCGCGTGCCAGCAACTCGTTCCCGGCGCGGGAGCCATCTTCGCTTCGGACTGGCGCTTCTCTTGGAGTCGAACCTGCGGGCTGATACTGTCGACGTACAGCCGATGGTATGACCGACCGCTTACTCTGTCGTCGACACCCGTGAATTAGTCGGCCGTCTGCGGTCGCATCCGGTCGCCTCGAGTACGTCGGCACAGAACGACTCCAGTCGCTCGGCCTGGGCCTCCCAGGTGTACTCGAGGGCGCGCTCGCGGGCCCGTTTGCCGAATCGCTCGCGTCGGTCGGAGTCGGTGACGAGGCTCGAGAGGCGGTCCGCGAGCCCGGAGACGTCACCGACCTGGACGAGGTAGCCGGTCTCGTCGTCGTCTGCGTACGCCTCGATCGCCTCGAGCTCGCTCGTCACGATCGGTGTTCCACACGCCATCGCCTCGAGGTTCGCCATCCCGAAACTCTCCGTGTGTGAGGGCAGACAGAAGACGTCCGACGCGGTGTAATAGCCCGGCAGGTCGAGGTGTGAGACCTCGCCCTCGAGGATCACGTCGTCCCCGATTCCCAGATCTCGAGACGCCTTTCGGACGGCGGGCGTCTCCCCTGCGCCGACGAGACGAAGCTCCGCGGGCTCGTCGAGCCGTGCAAACGCCTCGAGCAGGTCGAAGATGCCCTTCTCGGGCACGAGTCGACCGACGAACAGCACGGTCGGTCGGTCGCTCGAGAAGGCGGGATCGACGTCGGGACGAAACCGCGTCTCGTCGACGCCGGGCGGGACGACCGCGTCGACCTCGTAGCCGAACGTCCGGGACACCGTTCGGGCCGTGGCCGTGGAGTTAGCGACGATCCAGTCGGTCCGGGAGAGCCGTTCGCGCGCTCTGGCACCGAGGCCGACGCTCGCGAGGCCGTGAATGCCGTAGATCGTGGGGACGTCCACGAGATGCGACAGGAGCAGGTCGTCGAGAAACTGGTACGTTATCAACACGTCGACGTGGCGCTCGACGTGCTCGAGGAGACCGTTTCGCAGTCCCCACAGGGTCATCGCGAGTTTGGCCTGGCTCTGGGGGCCGAGCGGGAGCAAGCGTTCGAGGGGATCGGGGACGGAACCGGTGAACGACGGCGTCGTGACCACCTCGGCGTCCGAGCGAGCGAGCAGGTCGGCGATCTCTCCCGTCTGGGTGTAGACGTACACCTCGTGGTCGGCTGCGAGCTCCGCGGCGACGTGTTGGGTGTAGACTGCGATTCCACCGGCGTGTCGGGTCCCCGCGGAGTCGTGATAGAAGCCGATTCGCATGCGTCAGGCGTA
This sequence comes from Natrialbaceae archaeon AArc-T1-2, assembly GCF_030273315.1. NCBI lineage: Archaea > Methanobacteriati > Methanobacteriota > Halobacteria > Halobacteriales > Natrialbaceae > Natrarchaeobaculum > Natrialbaceae archaeon AArc-T1-2. The sequence goes on from NZ_CP127174.1 coordinate 2,990,504, forward strand.
CCCGAGCGAACGCAGTCGGTCGGTGACGACACCCTCGTCTGCGTCGGCGTCTGCGTCGGCGTCGACCGGCGGCTCGGCGACCGTCCGGCGGCGCTCGTCGCGTTCACTCTCGAGCCAGGGTACCGCGAGCAGCTCCTCGTGATGGAGCCCGCGTGGATGGCCGTACATCCGGATCGGAATCGGGAACCCTCGTTCCCCGACGAGGTTGCCGTGATCCGACGTGACCACGCTCTTTCCCGAGAGCGTCTCGAGCAGCTCCTCGACGTGAGGGAGAACGAGGTCGAGGTTCTCCCGGTAGGCGGCGAGTACCTGCTCGCGACCGACTTCGTCGCCGTAGACCAATCCGAACCAGGGATTCGGCGCGTCGCTTCGGTCGTCGTCTGCAAGGTGGGCGTCGATCCCGGTGTGAGCGAACGTCCGACCCGTCGGCCCTAGGAACGGAAAGTGGGGCTGCATGAAATGAACCAGCAGACGTTTCTCGGGGTAGCGTTCGTGGGCCGCGATCGCCTCTTCGACGACCGCCTCGGGGTGGACCGTCCCCGTCTCCTCGTCCCAGCGGGTCTCGAGCAGGTCGACGACGGCGTGGAACGTCCCCTCGGGAAGCTGGTAGACGTGAGGGTTTGCGGTGACGTAGACGGTGTCGTGGAGGTTCCGTCCCGCGAAGTTCTGTTCCATGAACTCCCAGCTGTCGCTGCCCTTCGAGCGAACCCGACGGAGCTCGCCCTCGAGGTCGGCGCGGGCGGCGAAGAGGTCGTACCGACAGGCGTCCAGTATCAGGAGGTTGTCCCAGTCGGCGGCGATCACGTCGACGCCCCGGTCCGCGCCCGCGAACGCGTTCAGGACGGTTCGCGTTCGCGAGTTGACGCCCAGTGCGAGGGTAAACAGCTCTCTCCGAAGGAGCTCGGGATTCCGGAGGACCCGCTTCAGGTTCGCTGCGGTGTATCGCCCCGGCAGGATCGAGTCGACCATACTACTCGAGTACGCCGGCGGCGAACCCGTTGTTATGCTCCCGGAACGAAACGCTAGCCACGCCCTAGTGCACTTGCAAGCGTCGACTGATGAGTGAAACCGGTCAACCGCACTCGGTTTCACCCATCAGTTCAGGCTTTGAACGCCAGTAGACCCGATGGGAGCGCTCAGGCGTAGCCGAGTTTCTCGAGTCGATCCTGGACGGCGGCGTCGACGGCGTCTTCACTCTCGCCGTCTTCGGCCAGCCGTCGCTTGGCCGACGCCGCGTCCTCGTCGAAGTACTCCTCGGCCCACGGTGGGACCGACGCGTCGTCCTCGACCCGACGCTGCCAGCACGGCCGCGCGGGGTCGAGACCGTACGCTCTCGCGTTTCCGAGCGAGTCCCAGACGACCTTTCGTCCGTCCTCGTAGGCCGCCCGCATCAGCCGGTCCCAGTACTCCCGACGCTCCGGCGGCTCGGGTCCCGCGCTCATGCCAACGTGTTCGGCGACCACGCGGTCGCGGGTGAGGTCGACGACCTCCTCCCGGGCGAACGCCGCGAGGAGATCGCCGAGTTCGAGGTGAGAGACGTAGCCATCTTCGATCTCCGGGTAGCCGTCGGGTGGGTTGACGACCGCGAGCGGGACGTGTAACAGCCCCTCTGAAAGGCTGCTCTTGTGGCGGACGTGCCCCTCCTCGCAGGGGTAGCCCTGATTCTCGCCGTGGTCTGCCGTGATCACGACCGTCGTCTCCAGGGCGGTGTTCGTCTCGAGCCAGGCGAGGAAGGGCGTAATCGTCCGATCGAGGTAGTCGACGGTGGCGTCGTACAGCTCGCGACGCGTCTCGAGGAACGACTCGTGGTCGTCGGTCGCCTCCATCAGCTCCCAGACGGAGCGTTCGTACGTCGTGAATCCGTTCGACGCCGAGTGTAGCGAGCGGTCGAACCCGCGAATGTGCTGCAGTGGTGTGTGAGCCTCCATAAACGTCGTAAAGAGGAACAACGGCTCTCTGGACGTCGTGATCGATCGTTTGCTCTCTTTGATCACGGCACGTGCGCCGTCGTCGAACAGCTTCGGGACCGGCGCGTCCGCCGAGACGGTATCGAGAAAGCCGACCGCGCCGTTTGCGAGACTCTCGAGCGGACGATCGTGTCTCACTGCCTCCCGGAGAAACTCGAGGTAGGCGCTCGGACCGGACGCATCCGACTCTGCGGTCAGCGAAGCCGGATCGAGCGCGTCGGGATACCGGTTCGACTCCGTCACGTCCGCGAACCGATCGAAGAACCGGTCGAAGCCAAACGCCGAGCCGGCGAAGGCGTTCGTGCTCACGCCGATCGCCTCGTGGCCCTCGAATGCCTCGCGTGCGAGGAACGTCTCGGAGGGGTCGATGCTCGAGACGCGTTTGTCGTGGGTGCAGACACCGTGGTCGTGTGCCAGGTCGCCGGTGAGCATGCTCGCGTAGCTCGGGGCGCTCCAGGAACTCGCGGCACGACACTGTTCGTAGGACAGCTCGATCCGCCGGTCGAGCCGACGGGCGTAGGCGTCGAACGTGTCCTTTCGGACGGAATCCAGACAGAGCAAGACGACGTTTCGCATAGCGGCGGCTGTCGGCGAGTGCGATCATTGTTACGCACCTGTTATCCACACGACGACAAAGCCCGCTGGGGTGTAGGAGAGCCGTTCGCCGTCGAGCGTCGCCCGTCAGCGCGCCCGTAACCGGCCCACTACTAAATGAACGAATCGGGAACGCCCGGTGGATGGCCGACGATTCTTCTGGCAAGACCGGACTGGCGTCGCTACGATCGGTCGCAGACGGCGCGTCGCTTCACTACGTCGGGACTCTCGTCGTCAACGTCAGCGGCTTTCTGCTGAACCTCGTGTTGACCCGGACGCTCGGGGCGAGCGTCTACGGCATCTACGCCTACGGGACGATGGTACTCGCCTCGGTGCTGACGTTCGCGAACTTCGGGACGGACGTCTCGGCGACGCGATACCTGTCGGCGAACCACGACAACAGAGCCTACCAGAACCGGACGCTCGGACTCGCCTACCTCACCACGATCGCCATCAGCGTTCTCATCGCGGCGATCCTCTACGTCGCCGCGCCGACGATAAACGCCTACACGCTCGAGGAGCCGCTGTTTACCCCCGCGATGCAGGTGTTCGCGATCGCGCTCCCGTTCCAGGCGTTGGTCCACATCGTCTCGAGTACGTTCCGCGGACTCGAGCGAGCCGTCGACAAGACCGTGGTGATGGTTCTCGGACCGACGCTGCAACTCGTCGCCGTCGTGGCTGCCGTCGCCGTCGGCTACTCGCTGCTCGGCGTCGCCGCAGCCTACGCGCTCGCGTGTCTCATGGCGTTTCTGATCGCTATCTGGTATGCCTTCTGGCGGACGAATCTGCGTCCGTCCGTCGAGTTCGACCGGCAGGAGGTCGCCGACTTCTACAACTACTCGGCTCCGCTTTCGCTCTCGAAAGCGAGTTCGTTCCTGTTCAAACGCGTCGACGTCTTCATGGTCGGGATCTTCCTGACCTCGGCGAGCGTCGGCATCTACAACATCGCCGTCTTGATCGCGGGGATCATCGCCATGCCGCTTATCGGCATCAACCAGCTGTTTCCGCCCGTCGCCTCCCGGCTGTACGCCGAGGACGATCGCGGGCAACTCGAGTCGGTGTACGAGACGGTGACCCGGTGGTCGATCACGGCCTCGCTGATCGTCGCCCTGCCGCTTGTCGTCTACCGGACCGAGGTGCTCGCACTGTTTGGCCCCGAGTTCGTCGCCGGAACCGCCGTCGTCACGCTGTTCGTCGCCGGACAGCTGTTCAACGCCGCCGCCGGCCCCGCAAACGACCTGTTGACGATGACCGACCACCAGTACGTCGTCATGACGAACCACCTCGTGCTCGGGGTCGGCAACGTCGTTCTCAACTACTACTTCATCCTCGAGTTCGGTCTCGTCGGCGCGGCGATCGCAACCGCGGGCGTGCTGGCGTCGCTCAACGTCGTCCGTGCGCTTCAGGTCTGGTATCTCGAGGGACTGGTCGGTTACTCGGTCGATCTCTGGAAACCCCTTGCTGCAACCGCCGCCAGCGCCTTCGTGATGTTCGTCGTCGGACTGTACCTCGGCGGGCTCGTCGCTGTCGTCGTCGGAAGTGCGGCCGGCGTCGGTACCTTCCTCGCCGCGTTGTATCGGTTCGGACTCGAAGAACAAGATGTCGAACTCGCGGGCGATTATCTCGAACTGATGTCGTAACGTCCACGCCGGTGTCGGACTTTCCCCCGTCACTGAACCCACCACAGCCGACGCCCGTCGTCGCCTCGAGTTCGACAGTCGCGTGCCAGCGATTCGATCCCGGCGCGGGATCCGTTTCGTGAACTCGAGCGACGGTCGTGGCGTCGGCACGCCCGTCTATCGGATGGCGCAGCACGATCCGCGACTCGTTACTGATCTCGTGCGTTGTACTCGACGTCGACGTTCGCCTCGCCGAGTACCGTGACGTCTTCGACCTCGCCGTCGAACCAGTAGGCGTCGTTCCAGTCGGCGACGACGCCGCGGACGGTTCCGTCGGAGACGACGGCCTTGTGGTTCGCGTCACCGGCGCTCGCCTTGGCGAGGGTGCCATCGACGTGGATCGAGTAGACGCTCGGACCCGACGCCTCGGTGCCGTCGACGACCAGCGCGTGCGGAAGTCGTTCGTCTTCGCCGTACTCGTCGGAATCGATCTCCTCACCGTCGACTCTCACCGTTGCACTCCCCTCGGTGACGGTGATGGCTGTAATCGTCCCGGCGAAGTGAAACCGCTGGACGTCCTCCGTGATCGAACTCTCGACGGTGGTCCCCGAGACGACCGTCACGTCGTCGTCGCCGTCGTACTCGATCTCGCCGTCGACCGTTACCTCGTAGCTTGCGGGCTCGTCGCCGGCTTCGATCTCGAGGGTGTGAGGCAACCGGTCACCGTACTCGTCGGGATCGAGCTCCTCGCCGTCGAGGACGACCGTCGCCGGTCCGTCGACGGTGAGTTCCTCGAGGTCGCCGTCGAACCGCCACGCGTCCTTCCAGTTCGCGACGACGCCCGAGGCGGTGCCGTCTTCGACGGTCGCCTCGTCGTCGACGGTCGCACCCTCGTCCGTCGAGGGGGCGACGTCGCCGGAGACGACGAACTCGTATCGCGTGGTGGCTTCCTCGCTGCCGTCGAAGAGGAGCACGTTCGCGTCGCTGTCGTCATCGTCGCGGTCGTCAGGATCGATCTCCTCGCCGTCGAGAGCGAACGTCGCGGGACCGTCTGCCTCGAGCGTCTCGAGATCGCCGTCGAACGCCCAGGCGTCGACCCCTCCGTAGACGCGGCCGGTGGCCTGGGCCTCGTCGTCCGCGATCGAGATGTTGTCGTTGATCGTCGCGCCGTCGTACGCGGAGGGTTCGATCGGGCCGCCGTCGACGGTGAGCTCGTAGTCGGTCGGCTCGCCCGGTTCACCGTCGGCGACGAGGACGTGGTCGCGTTCGTCGGCCGGATCCGTCTCGTCGGTCTCGTCCGGATCTGACGGTGCGTCACCGCTCGATCCCGAGCCGCCGCTTGCGGCTTCCTCAGCCGACGTCGGACAGCCGTCGGGAACGACGTCCTCGGGATCGCGGCCGTTGCCGGAGACGAGATTGATGGTGCTGCCGTTTGACTCGACGAGGCCGTCGTCCCACTCGGTGTCGTAGACCTCGACCTCCGAGCCACGGTTGCTCGCGCCGCCGACGAGTGCGTTGTGTCGGCCGTTCATCACGAAGTGACAGTCACGGACCTCGACGGGACCGGGGGCCCACGCCCACAGACCGCGGCCATTCTGGCCACCGCCGTCGTTGACGGCGACGCTGTTCGTCACCTGGCCGCGGGCGAGTCGGTAGTGTGCGACCCAGGAGTTCTTCGAGTAACAGCCGTCGATGTGGACGGTGCCGCTGCCACCGGGGGGCGAGCAGTAGAAGGAGTTGTCGCCCATGCCCTCGACGTAGACGTTTTTGATCTCGAGGTGGCCGCTGTGTCGCGGCGCGACGTAGATCCCGAGTCCGGCGCGGCTCTGGTTAATCGCGCCGTCGCCGAGGTAGACGTTCTCGATGCGACCGGTCGATCCGGCGTCGACCGAACAGCCGATGTACGAGCCACGGGCCTTGTGCGGCCCGACGACGCCGATGTTTCGGATCGTCCAGTCCGAGCCGTTCACCCTGAACCTGACCTGTGCGTTGTTCGCGCGCTGGTCGTAGAGTACGTTTTCGTGTGTTTCACCGTCGTCGAGTCGTACCGTCCGGAGCTCGCCCGGCTCGAGCTCGACGACCTCGTACTCGTCGGCGGCCGCAGTGCCGGCTGCAGCCGTGCCTGCAGCCACAGCCGCGGTCGCGCCAGCGAGTTTGAGATACGATCGTCGGTGAAGTAATCCGTCATTACCGCCTCCAGTCGGACCCTCGTCCGACGAGCGGTCCGCGTGGTAATCGTCCAGTACCGAAGGTTCGCGTGCCATGCAGTTCGGGTAATCAGACTATACTCGCATAAACCTTACTTCCGATAGATCGGTTAAATTTACGTATATTCAATTGTTCATTACGTACATCTCGATCAATCTTCCGTATTTATTCACGAATATATATAACAGGCCGACGCTCAGTCGGGCGAGTAATATCGTATTACCCGCCGCTTACGCTCGAATCGGCGCTGAATCGCCGACAGTCGTCACGATCCGACAGCTAGCCGGGACAGAAGGCGGTCGAACGACCGTCACGAAAAATCAAAACGGCGTCGAACGAAGCGTCAGGGGGACGAGACGGCGGAGGGCCGAGCGTCAGGGGGACGAATGCGGCGTCGAGTGGAGGGGTGGAGTGGAGGGTGACGCCGAGTGTCAGTGGGGGTTAGAACAGTCGGTCGCGCAGGGGCGATTCGTCCGTTTCGGAGCTCGTCTGGCCGTCGCCGCTTGCTGCCTCCTCGGGGGAGGTCGGACAGCCGTCGGGAACGACGTCCTCGGGGTCGCGGCCGTTGCCGGAGACGAACTCGATGGTACTGCCGTTAGACTCGACGACGCCGGTGTCCCACTCGGTGTCGGTAACTTCGATGCGCGAGCCCTGGTTGCTCGCGCCGCCGACGAACGCGTTGTGGCGGTCGTTCATCAGGAGGTGACAGTTCTCGACCTCGACGGGACCCGGAGCCCAGGCCCAGATACCCCGGCCGTCGTGGTCCTCGCCGTCGTTGACGGCGACACAGTTGGTAACTTTCCCCTGTGCGAGTCGATAGTGTGCGACCCAGGAGTTCTTCGAGTAACAGCGGTCGATGTGAACGGTGCCGCTGCCGCCGGGGGGCGAACAGTAGAAGGAGTTGTCACCCATCCCCTGAATGTTGACGCGTTCGACGTCGAGGTGGCCGTTGTGCTGGGGCGAGACCCACATACCGAGGCCGGCCCGGTGCTGGTCGATCGCGCCGTCGCCGAGGTAGACGTTCTCGATCGTACTGGTGTTGCCGCCGGTGTCGGCGACGCCGAACTGGGCACCCTCGGCGACGTTCTCGCCGGCGATGCCGATGTTACGGACCGTCCAGTCCGTACCCTGGGCGACGATGACGACCTGTGCGCCGTCGGCCGTCTGGTCGTAGAGTTTGTTCTCGAGCGTTTCGCCGTCGCCGACTTGGACCTCGTGTCGTTCGCCGGGCTCGAGTTCGACGACCTCGTACTCGTCGGCGGACGCGGTTCCGAGCGCTGCCGCACCGGTCGTCGCCGTCGCAACTGCAGCGAGCGAGCGAACGTAGGAACGACGCGTTAATCGCGAGTTACTGCGTTCGTTCAGGGCGGTCTCGGTCTCGGTATCGCGGGGGTTCTGCGCCATTGCATTCGGGTAACCCCGCGTTTTCTCTATAAACCTTTCCTTGTGGATCCCTATTAAATTTATTGAATGTAAATAATACACTACGCAAATGGAACGGCATTTTGGATATTTCTTCGCGAATTAAATACAGTGTCCGGTCGCCGACGATCCGGATGAGTCGAACGAAAAGGGCCAGTTACGCGGATGAAACGGAACGGAAATAGACTGTTACTCGAGGGAATAGCCGTTCTCCGTCGTGAATTCGGTCAGTAGCGTCGGCCGGGCTGCTCGAATATCTTCCGGTGCTCGCAGTCGAAATCGGGTCGGACGTTCGACGGTTCGCGGCCGTAATCGATTAGTTAGACGACCGGTTCGATCGGCGATAGGCGACAATCATCGATTGTCCGTACCATTCCCGATCGTGTGGTGGTCCGTGCGAGCGAGTCATACCGGACCGGAAAGTCAGTCCGAATCGATCGGGCGTCGTCCGGGCTCACTCGTCGGACTCGATGGCGTACATCCGGAACTCCTCGTTCGAGACCACCTTGTTCGCGTTCGGGGACGCATCGACGCCCTCGAGAGCCGCTTCGCTGTGGTGGAGTTCCTGATAGACCTCGAACTCTCGGGTCTCGTCGTACTCCGTGGCGACGAAGTAGTACTCGCCGTCTCCGTACGCGCCGCTGTAGTTTCCGGACTCGAACTCGTCGACGTCGACTCGTCCGTCGTCGACGCCCTCGTAGTTGCCACGTTCGTCCCCTTCGACCCCATTGAGCCCGTCACCGTACCGGTTGACGCCGAAGCCGAGCCCCGCGTAGGGGCGGTCGTCGCCATGTTCGAGTGCCGACCCGTAGCCGCTTACTTTCTGATCGGTGACGTGCTGGGTCGGCGAGTAGATGTACGGCGACGCGAAGACGACCGGCAGCGAGAGAACGAGACAGGTCCCGAGCAGTATCGCAGCGAGCGTGTTCGACCCGGGCCTCGGAAGCAAGCCTGCGAGCCGTCCGAAGCCGTGGGCGAGGCCGATGCCGGCGAGGATCGTCCCGAGGACGTAGATGAACCCGACCTGTCGGAACGCCATCGCCTGGGTACCGAAGAAGTAGACGACGAAGATTACGGACAGCGGAATCGAGGCGACACCGAAGTACGTGACGAACGCCTTCGACTCGCGGTCGGTTCGCGTCCAGCCGAGCCAGGTGAGCAGTACGAACAGCCCGACGACGACGGCGACGAGCGCGCTGACGAGAAACAGCTTCGTGAACAGTTCGGGGACGCTGCCGCCGATCTCCGCGAGCGACGTCTCTCGCTGTTCGACCTCTTCACCCGTACCGACGTCCTGGGTGAGCAGACCGTATATCAATCCCGCGAACGCCTGCCGAAACCGTTCGTTGCTCGCCGACCAGACGAGGAAAAAGCCGCCGAGAACGACCGTGTGAGCGTACGCTGTCGGCTGTTCGACGATCGGGTGAGAGACGTACCGGTGACGAGCCACGAACTGGATCAGCGAAATCGTCGCCAACACGAGCACGACGTTTACCATCTGCTGGGGGTGGACGAACAACAGTCCGGCACCAGTCACGAGCACGACCACGCCGTACGGCGAGACGCCGAACGGCAACGCCGTGTGGTCGCCGTGACGCCGCAGATACGCGACGATCGCGAAGATCACGACGGGAGCGAAAAACAACGCGTTGGAGTTCGTATGCACGCTCGTGTGCGTCGCGATGTTGTTGATCGGCAGGACGAACCAGGAGACGATCGCGGCGAATCCGACGGCGGCCGCGTTGCCGGTTATGTCACGCACCACGAGCGGAACGAACACGACGAACAGGACGAACACGACCACGAGCGAGAAAAGGAGGGCTCGCTCGAGGGGAACGCCGCCGACGAGGTGGATGATCGCCCCGAGGCTGTGCATTCCGGGATAAAACAGCTCGTAGGGTGCGAGCGAGCCGTCGACGATGTCTGTCGTCCAGCCGAGGTGTGTAAGCGCGTCGCCCATCCCGGAAAAGCGGTAGTTCCTGGTGAGCGGAAGGCTCACGATCGACGTGATCGCCGTCGCGCCGAGTGCGATTCCAAGCGCCTGGTACCGACCGCGACAGGCGAGTGTCACGCCGAGTGCAACGGCGAAGGCAACCGCGATCCCGACCCAGGTCACAGTCGGCGTTCCGGCGTAGATCGACGCCTCGTACCCGTCGGGCGGAGACGCTCTCGCGACGGCGACTGCCACCGCGATCGAGAGAAACCCGACCGAGAGGAGCCAGTTCAATGCAGGACGTGTCATGTCTCGACGTCGTCCACTCCGGCGGTCGATCCAGCGGACCCGTCACAGCCATCCGAACGACTACCGATACACATGTGCCGCGACGGTCTGTGACGCGGTAATTTGTTATCCACAGAATAGCTGCGGATGCCCTCGAACCCGCTGCAGTAGTTCAGGAATACGAGCACGTCCTCGCGCCTTCGCAGACGGTACGGATTTTCGAAACGGTTCAACGATTCGGATGATTTTTACCGTCGTTCGTGATCCGTCGGGTCACGAGACGGTATCGGACGCTGCCGTTTCCCGACCACCATGCAATCCGACCCGTTCGTCCGCATCGACCGAATCGACGTGACCGGAACCAGCCTCGAGTGTACTGTCCGCCCGTCGCCGTCCATGCGGCGATTCTTCACCGGCGAGCCGTTCAGAGCGCGGTACGACGTCGAGATCGAGGACGTCCCCGACGGCGTCCTCGCGATCCCCGTCCTCGCGCAGGTCTGTCCCGTCGCCTGGACCCAGGGGGCGGACGTCTACGTCGACGAAGTCGACACCACCTTCGCACACGCACTCGAGGACGCCGAGACTGCGCTCCGTTCGCTGTACCCGGAGTTTATGCTCGGCGGGGATCTCCAGGTCCGGGAGACCGTCGACGTCGCGCCCGACAGTAGCGGCGACGACAGTGCGAGCGGCCTGCTGTTTACCGGCGGCGTCGATTCGACGTGTTCGCTCGTCCGCCACCGCGAGGAAGCGCCCACGCTGATCAGCGTCCGGGGGTGGACGGTCAGGCCCGACCCGGTCGACGACGGCAAGTGGGCCGACCTTCGGTCGCGGGTCACCCGCGTCGCCGACCGACGCGACCTCGAGGCGTCGTTTGTCGAGTCGAACATGCTCGCGACGCTCGACAACCCCATGTTGCTCGCACACTTCGGCCACCGGGTCGACGGCGGCTGGTACAGCTCCGTCGGCCACGGGCTCGGTCTGCTCGGGCTCTGTGCGCCGCTCGCGTACGCACGCGGGCTCGAGAACCTCTACGTCGCTGCCACCCACTGGGAAGGCGTCGACCTCGAGTGGGGTTCCCGGCCGGAAATCGACGACCACGTTCGCTGGGCTGGCACGCAGTGTCATCACGACGGCTACGAGCTGACCCGCCAGGAACGGATCGACGCCATCGCTGCGTTCGTTCGCGAGACCGGCGACGACCTCGAGCTCCAGACCTGTAACGACCGGATGGACGGCAACTGCAGCGCCTGCGAGAAGTGTTACCGCACGATGGTCGGCTTGCGCCTGTCGGGACTCGACCCCAACGACCACGGCTACCGGTTCGCAGACGCCGACTACGCCGACCTCCGGCGATCGTTCGAACGCGGCGAGTGGGTCCTCGGCGAGGACGAACGCATCATGTGGGCCGACATCCGCGACCGCGTCCGCGAGACCGAGCCCCGCTCGCCCGTCGAGCGGGCGTTCTTCGCGTGGCTCGAGGAGGTCGACCTCGAGGACCTCGTCGCGGATGCGGAGCCGCCGCTGTCACATCGGCTGCTGCGGGCGACCGCACGGAACGCGCCACACGGCGTCTACAACGCACTCTATCCGGCCTGGACGGCGGCGAAGGTGGGAACGCGTCGCCTCGGGCTACGCTAGCGGATCCGAGACGGAGATCCGTCCGGATCATATATACTTCCGCGCGCCCGAGTCCCGAGCATGCGCGTTGCTATCCTGGGCTGTGGCTACGTCGGTCGCGAGCTCGGCCGGCAGCTGCTCGCGGCGGGACACGATCCGATCGGGGTCAGGCGGTCGAGCGAGGGGGTCGCAGCGATCGAATCGGACGGCTTCGAGGGCGTGCAGGCGGACGTCACGGAGTCGCCCTCGCTTGCGGTCGTGCCGGACGTAGACGGCGTCGTCTTCGCCGCCAGCAGCGGCGGCCGCGACGCCGAGGCCGCCCGCGAGATCTACGTCGATGGTCTCGAGACGGCGATCGAGGCGTTCGGTACGCGGGAGGACCCACCCGAACGGTTCGTTTACACCTCCTCGACGGGCGTCTACGGCGACCACGGCGGCGACTGGGTCGACGAGGAGACGCCGATCGAGCCGACGACCGACAAGACCGAGGTGCTCGCCGAGGCCGAACGAATCGCTCTCGAGGTTCCCGATCGGTACGGTATCGACGGGACCGTCGCCCGCTTTGCAGGGCTGTACGGTCCCGATAGGTACCGCCTCGAGCGCTACCTCGAGGGGCCAGTCACGGAGGGCTACCTGAACATGATCCACCGCGACGACGCCGCCGGCGCAGTTCGATTCCTGCTCACCGACGACCTCGCACGCGAGGAGACGGTGCTCGTGGTCGACGACGAGCCGGCAGATCGCTGGACGTTCGCCGACTGGCTGGCCGAACAGTGTGGGCTCGAGCCGCCCGAGAAGCGGACGACCGACGAACGCCTCGCCGAGGACGATCTCTCGGAGGCGACGCGTCGTCGCGTATCGACGAGCAAGCGGTGCTCGAACGCCACACTCCGGGGACTGGGCTATGATCTCGTGTATCCGACCTACCGCGAGGGGTATCGCGACGCGATCGAGCAGTTCCGTCGCGAACGTGGACGTCGACCGTAACAAACGACCAACGAGGGAGAAAGTTCTTGGTCGTTCACTTTGACTGTGGCGTATGAGCGACCGGATCGTCCGGACGACCGCTGACGGGGCGACCGCACCGCTCGTCGTCGACGGGACGACCGACGCGCTCCAGGACGTCGATCCGCTCGTGCTCTCGCTCGCCGTCGTCGTCGTGTTCGTTGCCGTCCTCGGTGGCTGGTGGCTCGTCCGCTGGTTCCGGCGACCCGTGGGGATCCGCCTCCAGCGCGTCCTCGAAGGGTACGACGACGTGACGGTGTTGATGCACCCGAACCCGGATCCGGACTCGATGGCGTCCGCGATGGGTGTCGCACGGATCGCCGAGTCGGTCGACACCGACGTGACGTTGCAGTACGCCGGCGAGATCCGCCACCAGGAAAACCGTGCGTTCCGGACGGTGCTCGAACTCGATCTGGAGACGATAGAGACGAGTACCGATCTCGCCTCCGAGGCGGTCGTCCTGGTCGATCACAACACCGCCCGTGGGTTCGCCGGCGCACAGCGGATCGAGCCGATCGGCGTCGTCGATCATCATCCCGGAAACGGGACGGGGACGGAGTTTACGGACGTCAGAACCGACTACGGCGCGGCATCGACGATCGTCGTCGAGTATCTTCAGGACATCGACGGGATCGGAGACGAGGACGACGACGGACCCGGCATCTCGCCGGAACTAGCGACCGGACTCTTGTACGGCATTCTCTCCGATACGAACCACCTGACAAAGGGATGTTCCGCGGCCGAGTTCGAGGCCGCCGCGTTCCTCTTTCCGGGGATCGACGAGGACCTGCTCGATCGGATCGCGAACCCGCAGGTCTCGGACGAAGTGTTACAGATCAAAGCCGACGCGATCACGGACAAACGCGTCGAAGGGTCGTTTGCGGTCTGTGACGTCGGCCAGATCGGAAACGTCGACGCGATCCCACAGGCCGCAGACGAACTCGTGCAACTCGAAGGCGTCACTGCCGTGGTCGTCTACGGTGAGAACGACGGGACGCTTCATCTCTCCGGGCGCTCGCGCGACGACCGGGTCCACATGGGCGAGACGCTCCGACACGTCGTCAGCGACATCCCGATGGCAAGCGCCGGCGGTCACGCGCGGATGGGCGGCGGACAGCTCTCGCTCGATCACATGCAGGGGATCGGGCCCTCGAGCGGCCTCGACAGAGACGAGTTCGAAGATCGACTGTTCGCGGCGCTGTCGGGCGAGCGATGAGGGCGATCGAGTCCGGAATCCGGTATCAGACCGTAAAGACGGGACAGCCACAGGTCCGGAGCACGCGGTCGGCGACGCTGCCGATGTGTGGCAGTTCGGCTTCTCCCTCACCGTGTTTCCCCATCACGACGAGGTCGGCGTCGACCGCATCGGCCACTGTGACGATCTCCTCGTGTGGCATGCCACGTCTGCAGTGAACCTCCGTGTCCAGATCGTGCTCGCGGGCGCGCTCTGCGAGCGCTTCCAGATCGGCGAGCGCCTCGTCTTCGGCGTCCTCGAGCGTGAGTTCGTAGTTCGAGAGCGCTGGCGTGTCTCCGTGGCGGATCTTGTCGATAATGTGAACGAAGTGGACGTCCGCATCGTTGTCGGCGGCGATCGAGAGTCCGTGTTCGACGCCGCGTTCGGCCGGTCGGCTACCGTCGGTCGGAATCAAGATTGTGTCGTAGGTCGGCATATCTTCCGCTGGGTCGTCCAGCGAGGTGAAACTACCGACCGCCGTATTCTCCTCGGCCGACCCTTCACTCGAGCACACGCCACGTCCACATCACGCTTATACTGTCGGTCATACATACGTACCCTACCTGTGAGAGCGGACGGGCTGACATGCGCTGCAACGCCGGTTCTGGCACACGCCAGTTCATCGGTCCACGACCGACAGTATTAACAGCGGCGGGTGTTCGCTGATGAGGGCGATCCCGAGAGCACGATAGAGCGTCCTCACAGGGAGTGCCGGAGAGAGACACGAAGGAATCGAACGGTCGTCTACGGTGAGAACAGCCGCCGGATCCTGGCGAGGATACCGCCGTCGTCGGCTCCGTCTGCACCGTCATCGTCCGAATTCGGCTCCCGTGTCGCTGTCGCCGTCGTCCCCTCCTCTCCCGACTTCGCGAGCGGACCGTCGGCCGGTTCCGGTTCGGCTGCCACGTCCGCCGAGTCCGGCCCCGCCTCGAGGTCCTCGAGCGAGAGGTCGAGTTCGTCGACCTCAGGCGTCGGCTCGCGGTCGGCTCCGGCTTCGGCGCTGCGAACGTCCGCGCCAGTTACGTCGCCGCGCTCGACTCGTGTGGCAAGGTCGTCCGCCGCCGACTCGAGATCGGCCGGTGGCGACTCGGCGCTTGGATCATCGTCGTCTGCCGGCTCGTCCTCGATCCGGACGCCTCCGTCCTCGCCGTCGGCTGGCGTCGTCTCGTCCCCGTCTGGCATCGAGGAGATCGACTCGAGGATGTCGTCGACGCCCTGATCCGAGACGACGCGCCGTGGTCCACCGCCGGGAGACATCGGGTCGCTGCCGTCGTCCGTGTCGGTCGCGGTGTCCTCGTTGTCCGCGCGTTCCTCGTCGTCGCTCATCGTCCACACCTGTCGGCTGCGTCGTTATATACTATCGGACGTACCTGTGTGACGATTCTCGCCACCCCGAGGCGGCGAGAATCGTTCACGACGTACGTCCGGCAGTATAACTCCGGGCATCACGCGGCGGCGTCCGGTCGTGCGAGGACCACGTTGATCACGGCTCCGAGCAGGATTAGGATACCGGCGAAGTACAGCCAGGTGACGAACAACAACACGGCACCGATGGCACCGTAGGCCTCGTAGCGAGCGGCATTTGCGGCGTAGAGTTGAAAGCCGGCCTGGAGGACCACCCAGCCGACGGCGGCGAAGGCGGCTCCGGGAACGACCTCGACGAGGCCTACTGGAACCGGTGGAAGGACGTAGTACACCGGGAGAAAGGCGAGAAAGAGCCCGAGTAACAGGGCGAGCCAGCCGAGCGAGCCGGCGGCGGGGATCTCGTCCGCGACGATCCCGAGGACGACGCCGATGACGATCATCAACGCGATCGCACCCGCGACCGCGAGGACGACCACGATGCCGTCACGAAGCTCCTCGAGTAGGGAGTCCTCGCCTGCCGTGCCGTAGACCTCGTCGAAGGCCTTGCTGAGTCCCCGAAACACCTTCAGGCCACCCCAGGTCGCGACGGCGAGTGCAACGATCGACGCTTCCGCACGGCCCGCCTCGGTCGTCAGTGCAGCAGTGACGAGGTCTTCACCGGCCGCGGGAAGCAAGTCGCCGGCGGCGTCGATCAACCGTTCGGCGAGTTCCTCTCCGCCGAGCAGCGAGCCAACCACGAGCGCCAGCAACACGAGCGGGATCAACGAGACGAACGCGTAGTACGCGAAACCGGCCGCGAGAAGCGTGATTTCGCGGTCGCTCGCGGTCCGGTATATCCCCTCGAGCGTCTCCCGGGCGTTCATACCGTCTCCGACGGTGTCTCCGGCAAAGAGTATGCAAGCCGTACACCCGAATTCGCCGCGCAGGCAGCAGATCCAGACGGCTTTACTACCTCTGGCGTCTACGTCCGCCACACGCACATGGGCCTGACCAAACGCATCATCCCCTGTATCGACGTCGACATCGACGACGACGGCGACCCGGCGGTCTACACCGGCGTTCACTTCGAGGACCTCGAGTACACGGGCGATCCGGTCGCGATGGCACGCGAGTACAACGAAGCTGGCGCGGACGAGTTCGTCTTTCTCGACATCACGGCCTCTGCCGAGGGCCGGGAGACGATGCTCGATGTCGTCGAGCAGGTCGCCGACGAGGTGTTCATCCCGCTCACGGTCGGCGGCGGCATCCGGACGACCGAGGACATCAAAGAGACCCTGCGTGCCGGCGCGGACAAGGTCTCGATCACGACCGGCGCGCTCGAACGTCCCGAACTGATCAACGACGGCGCGTCGGCGTTTGGCAGCCAGTGTATCGTCATCAGCGTCGACGCCCGTCGCCGGTACGACGAGGCCGGCGAACACTACGTCGAAGTCGACGGCGAGTCCGTCTGGTTCGAGTGCACGAAAAAGGGGGGGCGTGAAGGAACGGGAATCGACGTCCTCGAGTGGGCCGCCGAGGCCGAATCCCGTGGCGCGGGCGAGCTGTTCGTCAACTCGATCGACCGGGACGGGACGAAAGACGGCTACGACATCCCACTGACGAAAGCGGTCTGTGAGACCGTCGACACGCCGGTCATCGCCTCCTCGGGCTGTGGGAAGCCCGAACACATGCACGAGGTGTTCACCGAGGCCGGAGCCGACGCGGCGCTTGCGGCGTCGATCTTTCACTTCGACGAGTACTCGATCGGCGAGGTCAAAGCGTACCTCGACGAGCGGGACGTGCCGGTCCGGTTGTAGCCGCTCGATATCCCGGAACGACGGCCGACCAAGCGGCTAATCGGCTGTTTCTCGTCGCTGTGTGCCGTGGTATATCCGACGAATCGAATACGCATACCGGTACACCTTTCCGTCTTCCACCTCCATCGTAACGTATGGGTTTTGGTAGCTACGACGAATCCGAACAACAACAGCAGACGGCAGACGATGACGAGGACGTCGAAGCCGTCAACGTCCACGAGAACGACCACGAAGGGGAGCTGTCTTTCGAGTCCGACCTCTCGACGGACGAACTCGTCTCCCAGCTCGGGGAGATGAAAGACGAAGAGTAAGTCGACTTCTCTCGGACCGACGTCGCGGATTCTGCTGGTCACAGACCAGTGTTCAGGGGACGAGCACCCATGCTGAAGTTCTCCGACACGTCGGCCATGCCTGTCCCCCGCCGTTCGAGTGAAGGCAGGGCCACGTCGCTATCGACGAGCATCGGTCAATACGACGCCACCACGGTCACGCAATCGTCCGACGACAGAGATCGTCGATCGCTCGGCGGAGTCGCTGTGAAATCGCGGATTTCGAGACGCCAAACCGCCGTGCGAGTTCGGCTTGTGAGATCTCCCGTGGCACCTTGAAATACCCCTCTTCGTAGGCGACGCTAAGCAACTCCGATTGCTCGGGTGTGAGACCGACGATGGTGTCGTTCTCCTCGTCTGCCGTCTGCAGGTACGTGACCTGGAAGGCGACGTCTCGGTCCTGACAGCGGTCGTTGAGCGCGACAAGTGCATCCCGATCCGGAAGCCACAACTGCACGGTCCAGCCGTCCCGACGGCCCGTTTGATCGAGGATTCGCCCCCCGACCTCGGCCGTCGCCGGAACGTACGTGATCGCGCGATCGGTAAGCGTGACGCGGTAGACGTGTCGATCGGAGTCACGACGGATGAGGATCGGATCGACCACGGTCGGATCGTCCTCGAGCCCCGCCTCGAACTCCTCGAACGCGGAGGCGTAGGCGGTGAGATACAACAGCGTGTGGTCTCCGTCGACGGTCGTCTGGTAGTCGGGTTCGACCATCACGTCCGATCCACGCCGGAGCGTCGGCCGCAACAAGAGATCGGGGTGGTCGAGCTGGACCGCTGCGACGACACCGTCTCCGACCTGCGATTGAAGTTTCGCACGGCCGGCTCCGATGGCGTTCGTGCTCACCGTTTCACCTCCGTTCTCGATTCCGTTGGACCGTCCAACGAACGACCCCCGTAGTGATAGACCAGTACCGCAAGTT
Organism: Natrialbaceae archaeon AArc-T1-2; assembly: GCF_030273315.1. Classification (NCBI taxonomy): domain Archaea; kingdom Methanobacteriati; phylum Methanobacteriota; class Halobacteria; order Halobacteriales; family Natrialbaceae; genus Natrarchaeobaculum; species Natrialbaceae archaeon AArc-T1-2. Next base: position 3,008,807 of record NZ_CP127174.1, read on the forward strand.
CGCGTGCCATGCAACCGGGTACTATCACGATACGTGTATAAACCTTTCTCAGACAAAATCTATTGAATTAACATAATATAACTTGTTTCTTACTGAACTATCACACAATCTTCTACGTTTCGTCGCGAGTATATGTCCGCTGTCGCGTCGATCGAACGAGTCGTGCTGTCCGCTTCTCGGTGACTGACGTCCGCGTTCGACCCGCGAACTCAGACCGGAAGCGTACCCACGACGCCGAGATAGATCTGGGCAAGCCCCGCGACGATCATTACACCGCCGGCGACCCGCTCGAGCGTCCCGATGTATGCCGATAGCCGGCCCGCGCCCGCGACCAGCCCCATCCCGGTTGCGACGGTCACCGCGAGCATGAGTGCGGCGACGATCCCGGCGTAGGTCGCCATTACGAGGACCGCACCGCTGGTCGAGAGCGTCACCGCCCGGCCGACGACGCCGACGAAAAGCGGCGCGACACAGCCGGCCGCCGCCAGTGCGTAGCCGGTTCCGAAGATTCCGAACCCGAGCACGCTCGAGCGACGTTTTGGCAGGGTCATCGACAGCGACGGTGCACGGTCGACGACGACGAGAACGCCGAAGACGACCAGAAGCGCGCCGACGACCGGCTCGAGGATCGTGACGCGCGAGAAGGCCGCGTGTCCGATCGAGAACGCCACCGCCGTGAGGACGGCGAACGTCGCGAGGATGCCAACGCTTGCGGCGATACCCCGACTGATCGCGCCGCCAAGTGAGGCGTCGCCGTCGGTCTGGCTGACGTAAAATCCCACGTAGCCGGGCAACAGCGGGTACGCACACGGGGAGAAAAACGTCGCGACGCCCATCGTAGCCGCGAATCCGATCGTTCCGAGTACTGCAGCATCGAACATCGTCAGGTATCACCCTCGGTGACGGTACTGGCGGCCTGGACGGCGTCGACGATCTCGTCGACCGACTTGTCGCCCGCCTCGGTCAGGTGTGGCGTCCCTCGCTCGTCGAGGACGACCGTCACGGGGACGCTGATGGCGTCGTAGCGTTCACCGAGTTCCAGGTCCGGATCGTGGCCAACCGGCCACTCGCCGCCGTGTTCGTCCCACCACTCGACGAGCGTGTCCTCCTCGACGGTTCCACCGGGATCGTTCGACACCGCCAGAAACTGCACGTCGTCCTCGAGTTCCGCCCGTGCCTCCCGAAGCGTCGGCAGCTGGCGCTCGCAGTGAGAACAGGAGGTCAGGAAGAACTCGAGGACCATCACCTGTCCCGGCTGTGGAACGGCCATCGTCCCGGCCTCGCTGCCCGGCGCGTCGATCGTCTCGACCGTGATCGGGTCGTCGTCGTACGTTTCGGGCTCGTCGTCACCGTTGAACGCGTCGGTCGTAACCGCACCCACGCCAGCGAGGACGGCGACGCTTCCGAGCCCGGCGATGAGTTCTCGTCGTCGCATCTATGAGTGGACCATTGGTTAGTTCGACTCGTCGGTCGGTTCCTCGATCGCGGCGACGGTACCGTCGACGGCGTCGACGAGTTCCTCAACCGTCTTCCGGCCGGTATTGTTCCAGTGGACGTCCCCCGCGCCGTCGATGACGACGGTTTCCGGGACGCCCGTGACACCGTACCGTTCGAACAGGTCGACGCTCTCGTCGCGACCGACGGACCAGTCGCCGTCGTAGTCGGCCCACCACTCGGCGAGTTCTGCGTTCTCGATGCTGCGTTCGTGCGTCACCGACAGGAAGCGAACGTCGTTGTCGTCGTCGAGTGCTGCTCTCGCCTCGGCAAGCACCGGCATCATGTCCTGACAGACGCCACAGGTCGTCATGAAGAAATCGAGGACCATCACCTGTCCCGGCTGTGGGACAGCCATCGTCCCGGCCTCGCTGCCCGGCGCGTCGACCGTCTCGATCTCGATCGGATCGTCGCTGTAGTCTCCCCTATCGGCGTCATCGCCACCGTCGCCGGCCGACGGCAGCCCCTGTGTTGCGACGACGCCACCGCCAGCGAGCACGGCCAGGCTGCCGACGCCTGCGATGAGATCGCGCCGTCTCATCCCTCGACCACCGTCCCGAGGTCGTCGCTGATCGTCGACCACTCGACGCTCGTCGCGTTCGGATACGCGCGTTCGACGATCCCGTCTTTGTTGACGAGCAGGATCAGGTTGTAGTGGACGATGTCGTACTCGCCCTCGAGGTCGTCGCCATCGTCGTCGGTCTCGTTGTGGTCGTGGTCCTCCAGGGCCTCGTTTCGCAGCGTCAGCCCGAACTTCTCGTCGAGGATGTCCCGTGCCTCGAAGAAGTTCTCCGGACGCAGGAAGTGCCAGTTACCAGCCTCGAGGTCGACGTCCTGTATCTCCGCTTCCTCACGGAGTGTGTCTTCGGTGTCTCTGTCCGGATCGAACGTCATCGCCAGAAAGGCCGTTTCGTCGGCGTACCCGCCATCGATCGCGTCGTGTTGTGCGTGAGCGAGCCGCGAGAGCAACATCGGACACGAATCGTCGTGGCAGTTCGTGTAGATAAACGTCAGCAAGAACGCGCGCTCGCCCTCGAAGCCCTCGGTCGAGACCTCCTCGCCGAGCAGCGGGTCGGGAAGCGAAAGCGACGGAAACTCGTCGCCGTGGGTGGGATGGGTGGAGGCACTCAGGTCCTGTTCCGGCGGCCCGAGTACCGTCCGACTGGAGCCCACGCCGGGGACGGTCTCGAGACAGCCTGCGACGCCGGCCATACCCGCGATCCCGAGCGACCGAAGATACGTACGCCTGTCCATGCCCGAGGGATATGGAGCGAACGAGCAAAGGCACATTGGTTCGTTCCTCAAAACTGAGCCGTCGTGACGGTGGGTGGTGGCCTCGCTCGTTCGTGCGTCACGGCATCGGGAACACCGGCCACGGATGGATACAATACTTGAGAGTGCCCAATATTGTGTTTGATGTACAATATTACAGGAGTTTTGGTACGATCGTCGAAAACATCGGGAAGTGGCCAAAAGGTTTTATGACAGCTGATGGAGTGATTAACGGTACCGATGGGGAGGACCGTATACGCGTGCAGTGACGGAACGTACTACGGAGACGTACAGGTCTGGGAACGATTCGAATCTGGAGCGTGGCAACCGTGCTGTTGGGACGACGACTCCGGCACGGAGTGGGTCGTAACGAGCGACGGCGACTTGCTCACTCTGCTGCCTGTCTCGCGCGCTGACCTTCCCAACCGGACGGGCGTCGAACGCGTCGCAGCCGGCGTCGTCGTCACCGGAGACCGAAACGTTCCCGATCGGACACAATCCTCGTCGGCCCGCCCGTTCACCGTATCGGCGAGCGATCGCTAGTCGTCGCGCCCGACTCAGTTTTCGGTTTCGCTCGACCGGTTCCGGTCGGGCATCGTCGAGTGTCGCGTCACGCTCCGAACGTCCGGTCGCTCCGATGGCGGCGGCGCTATCGTCGAGTACGTCGTCGGGTTCCGCGACGAATCCGCTCCGGACGGAATCCAGTCGTCCTCTTCGCTCGCCTCGTCACCGCCGCCGTCATCGTCGCCACCGTCGTCGGTATCGCTCGCCACCGTCTCGAGTCGATCACGGAACCCACGGACGTCGTCGCCGAACTTCTCGAGCGTCGACCGCACCGTCTCCCGAAATTCACCCTCGAGGTCGTCGACCGCCCCTTCGTCGGTCTCGGCCCCGTCTTCGGTCTCCGTCCTCGGCTCGTCGGCCGTCCGTTCGTCGACCGCTTCTTGGAGGGTCGAAAGCGACTGTCGTCGCTCGGACTCGTCCTCGCTGTCGGCGAGTTTGGCGAGCGTGAGGAGCGCACGGAGCGTCGCGACCCGTTCGCGCTCGCCGTGGACGATAGCTTCGGGAATCGACGCCGGCTCGCTCCCGTCCGACAGTTCTGCCAGTCCGAGCGCGGCGAGTAGCTCGTCGGCGTCCGTCGTCTCGAGGAGGTCGCTGGCGTCGTCTGCGGTCTCGTGCAGACCGTCCTCGAACGTTTCGTGAAGTTCGTCCTCGCTTGCATTTCCAGGTGTCGGCACCGACTCGAGAGCCGCCTCCGCCTCCGCGAGCAGGTCGCTCGCCCGTTCGTCTACTCCGGTCACGGCTCGGTCACCTCCGGCAATCGGGCGATCACGATTCCTCCGTGACCGTCTCGACGATCCGGTCTGTCATCTCCTCTCTGCTGAGGTTCGCTTTCACGCCGACATCTTTCGCGACCGACTGCAGGTCCTCGTAGGACATCACCTCGAGGAAGTCCTCGAGGGTCTCTCGTCGGAGGTTCTCGAGGTCCTCGACGGCGGTCTGGTCGTCTGCGTCTCCGGCTTCGGCCTCGGCTTCGACCGCGGCCGACGTATCCGCGTCCGGCTCTGGGGCGTCGGATTCGCCGGTCTCATCCTCCGTCTCGGCGGCTTCGGCGTCTTCCGTCGCATCCTCGCGTTCGCCGGTCGGCACCGCATCGGTCAGTTGCTCGCCGAGGCCACCGTCGTCACCCAGAGTCCGCAGGAGCGACCCGACCGTCTCGCTGGCACCGAACCCGCGGACGGCATCTCGGATCGCCTCGAGGACGGCCTCCTTGAGGTCGGCCAGAATCGCTCGCAGTCGTTTCTCCTGTTCGAACCCTTCCGCAATCGTCGCGTGAGCCTCCCGACCGATCTCTCTTCCCAGCTCGCGGCCGAGCCGTTCGCCGAACTCGCGACCGACTGACGCACCGACTTTCGCCGTGTCAATCTCTGCTTCGAGACTGCCGTCACCGAGGAGGTCGCCGACGTCGAGCTGGTTGGTCACTTCCTCGGTGACGACGTCGGTCAGGTCGGAGTCACTCACGGTGACCACCTCGAGCCGGAGTGCGACTGAACCGGCGTGTCGCTCGTGGAGTCTCGCATCGAGTTACCCCTCGTTGCCGTCGTCTTCGGACTCCGATTCGTTCTCCTCGCCCCCGTTTCCGTCGTCCGCGTCGGCTTCCGACTCGCGTTCCTCCTCGTCGGATTCGTCCGTTTCGGCCTCGTCGTCCGGCTCTTCCTCGACGTCTTCTTCGGGTTCGGCTTCGCTTTCCGCTTCGGCCTCCGCCTCTCCATCGCCGAGAACCTCCTCGACGAGCGTCTCGCTGATCGTCCGGCCGAGCACCTCGCCGACCGCCCGTCCGACGATCTCGCCGACGATGCCGCCGATCGTCTCGCCGAGGTTCTCGTCGTCTTCGAGCTGGTCTTCCCACTGGGTTCCCTCGAACAGTTCTTCGACCTCGATTTCGTCGGCGATCCGTTCGTAATCGAGTCGCTCTACTAACGTTTCGTCGCTCATGACTGGGCCTCGGCCTGTTGATCGCTCTCTGATTCCGGCTCCTGTTCCATCTGTTCTTCCGCGTCAGCTCCCTCGTCGGTCGCCTTGCTCGCAGTCGACTCGGCCTGTTCGACGAGCTGGTTGATCGCCGTCTTGACGACCGTCGCAACGACCTGCTCGAGCGGCAGGGCCGCGATCGCCCCGCTTACTTTCGCTCGGATCCATCCGGTTATCGAGGAGACGACGCCGCGCAACCGGTCAGCGATCGCGGAGAGGACCCCGCCACGTGCCCCATCTTCTCCATCCTGTTCGGCTCCGTTCGCTTCGCCGCCGACGCCAGGAAGCACGCCGAGGAGTCGATCCGTCACGCCACCGAGCAGCGACCCACCGCCGCCGAGTAGCCCGGACACCGCAGACAACAGGTTCCCGAGCAGGTTCTTCTCGCCCGGCCGGGCCGACACGTCGAGGTTGACCTCGTTCAGGGTGACCTCGAGACCGAGCACGTCGAGGAACAACCCGTCGAGATCGAGGTGAGCGACGCCAGCGGTGTCTTCGTCTTCGTACGTCGCTTCGGCGTCGGTGCCGTGTTCGTCGGAATCCATCTCCGTCTCGTCGTCCGTTGTCGGCTCTTCACCTTCCGTCTCCTCGCCTTCCAGCTCGTTCCCTGCCGTCGTCTCGTCGTCTCCCGTTTCCGATTCGCCGTTCTCCGTTTCTGCCGTCTCCACTTCGTCGCCCGACTCGTCGTCGCCGTCTTCGGAAGACGCCGTCTCTCCCTCGCTCGTACCACCGTCGGTCACCAGTCGCCGAGTCGGGCTCGACAGAAGAGGCGTCGCGCGCCCACCTGTGACGTCCCGAGGCCCGGCCCACTTGGAACCCGGACGGTCGTGATTGCGTTCGTGTTCGCTATCCATGAACGAAAACCAACGATAGATACGACGAGCGAGCGTGTGGGAGTTCGGCTTGCGTGTGCTGCAGTCGCACGGCCAGTGGCCAGCAGCACCGACGAAGGGCTCGCAGCCGTCGCTATCAGGCCCGCTCGAGCGGAGCGTGCTCGAGTCGGTATCCCGACGGCGTCTCCCGGACGGCCTCGACTTCCCGGAGTCGGATCTCCCGTTCCATCTTCGTCATCACGGGAAAGTCGTAGTGTTCGGCGTCGTAGCCCAGTTCGTCGCCGTCCGCGCGACGCCGACTGACGAACGCGCGGTGATCCTCGAGTCTGGTCTGGGCCACCGACCGGGACAGTTCCACGACGTCTCCGACCCGGTCTTCGAACACCGAGACGAACTCTGACTCGAGTTCGTAGCCGACCGAATCGCGAGCGCCACACATCGCCGCGAGCGTGGTCGTCCCGGTCCCCCAGAACGGATCGAGGACGGTGTCGCCGTAGGCCGAGTACATACAGATCAGCCGGTACGGGATCTCGAGGGGGAACGCGCCGGATCGCTCCCGCAGGTCGTCTCGCTCGAGTGCCTGCAGTTCGCCTCTGACGTCGGTCCAGACGTCCGAAAACCAGCGGTTGCGCTCCTCCCAGAAGTACGCGGCCTCGTAGCGGCGGTCGACACACGGCTCGAAGCTGCGACTCTCCCCACCCTTGCGAAAGACCAGCACGTACTCGTGTTCCAGCGTGACGTAGGCATTCGGCGGCAGGGTGCCGCTACCCATGAACTTCGCGGCGCTGTTTGCCGGCTTGCGCCAGAGGACGTCGGGGAGGGGATCGAATCCGCGGCGTTCGAACGCCTCGAGGATCCGGGCGTGGTTCGGATAAACGCGAAAGCTCCCGTCGACGGTCCGGGTCGCGTCGCCGACGTTGATGCAGGCGATGCCGCCGTCGACGAGTACGCGCTCGAGTTCGTCCCAGACGCGGTCGAGCTGGGCGTGCATCGTCTCGAACGCCGCCTGCCCGTCGCCGGCCTCGAGTGCCTCCTCGACGGCCGGGTCGAACTCGGCGAAGAGCTCGTCCCAGAGCTCGATCATCGGGTACGGTGGCGAGGTGACCACGAGTTCGATCGAGTCGTCTTCGAGTTCCGACAGTTCCCTCGAGTCGCCGACGACGACGCGGTGGGACGTCTCCATTGGGCTACAGTGTCGCCGTCATCCCCTTAGGTGCTTCCGTTGACTCGTTGGGAATCCCCAGCGTTCTCCATTAAGCGATCGCAGATCTCGAGGGAGCGGACCCGGCCGAGCTACCGCCGATGTACGACTGCATAGATGGGATGCTCGAGAACCTCTTTTCGCATCCTCCCGCACCGACGCACAGATGGAGATCGAGTTCACCTATATGACATACCGGATTGCTATCGAGCAGGACGGGACCGCGACGTTCGTGAGTGCAGAATGAGTTCCCCGACTCGAGACGGCACGCCGCTTCGAGTGACACTCAGGCCGACTCCGAGAGGCTCGCGTACCGCTCTTCGAAGCTCGAGCGACAGACCGGACAGCAGAAGTGGTATCGCTCGCCGTCGATCACGACGGAGTCGCCGTTGCTCGTGACGGGGTTGCCACACTCGGCACACTCGAGTGCGAGGTCGGCGTCGCCGACCGAGGGCGACCAGCGCCGTTGCTCGATCAGGTGGATCCGGTAGGACTCCACAGCCTCGAGGTCGACTGCCTCCCCGAGCAGCGCCCGAGCCCGGGTCGGCTGGACGGTCGCGACCGCGAGCAGCCTGCTGTCGGCGGTCTCGATGACGTGTTCGACCCAGTCGGTCTCGGCGAGTTGTGAACTGACCCCGTCGTCGGCTCCCGGCTGGAGGTCGAGGTCGACAAGAACCTCGACGCCGTCGGTGATCGTCGATCGATCGAGGTCGACGGTGAACCGTTCGATGACGCCAAGTTCCTCGAGGCGGTCGATCCGATCCGAGACCGTCGGCGCCGACCGGTCGACGCGCTCGGCGATGTCGCTGTATGGTCGGCGCGCGTCCTCGACGAGCAACCGGAGGATCTCGAGGTCCGTCTCGTCAAGCGTGCTCATAACGGACGTTAGGAGAGCCGTCGCTTACGACTTTCGTCCGCGAAGCCAGGTCGCTTTCGCGTCGCCGGAGCCGAAACCGATCCTTTCGAGACGGTACGCACCGGTTTCCGAACCGTATCAGCCTCTTACTAATATCGGATCCGGTGAACGTTCGTCACGTATCCCTGTCACCCTGTGCCCATCACCGTCCACGTTCCATTCCCTCCCCCCTACCCCCAGACGACAGGGATACAGGGCCGATTTTTATGCCTCCCGCGTCCAAACACCACGTATGGCTCTCGAAACCATGCGGCCGACCCCGACGTGGGACGCCGTCGCCTACGAGGACACCGTCGAGGTACTCGCTGCCCACCGCGACGAACTCACCTACAAGATCTGGGGCGGCGACTGGTGTAAGGACTGCCGCGCTCTGTTGCCCGACTTCGGTGCCGCACTCGAGGCCGCCGACGTCCCGGACGAGCGCATCGAGGAGTTCGCCGTCGATCGGGACAAGCAGGGCCCGGGCGTCGAGGCGTACGACGTCGAGTACATCCCGACGATCGTCGTCGAGCGCGCAAACGGCGAGGAACTCGTCCGCTTCGTCGAGGAAGAGGACCGTCCGCCGGCCGTCTGGCTCGCCGACGAGATCGAAGCAGCGCTCGAGACGGCCTGATCGTCGCGTTCCGTCGCTCTCTTCTACCGGCCACCGTAACCACCTCTCGAGCGGCTAGAAGCCGAACGGTCCGTCCTCGGTCTCGTCCTCGTCCTCGTCCTCGTCGCCGGCCGTGTCGTCGCCGTCGGCGTCCGTCGGGTTCAGCCACTTGGCCTCCGTCTCGTCGTCTTCGGCGCTCTCATCGACTTCGTCCTCGTCCTCGTCCTCGTCCTCGTCCGCCGGATCGACCTCGCCGATCCATTCGAGCGCCGCTTCGACATCCTGAACGGGTGGCGAACACGTCCGAGCCCGACAGACGTACAGCGTCGGCTCGCCCTCGCGTGCCTCGCGGTCGGCCCAGATCGTCGGTGGCTCCTCGAGGTCGAGTGCCTCGAGCCAGTCCTCGAGTCCGTCCGCAGTCGGCGGTCGACGCGCGAGCAGTCGGTCGGGGAGGTAGGCCTCGCCGAAACGGTCGCGCCACCCCCGGGGAAGCTCCGCCGCGGCGACCGTGATCTCGAGTTCGCCCGCGTTGTACTGGTCGGCGGCGAGACAGAGCGTGACGAACGCCAGCGGACTGCCCTCGAGGCGGTCGGCGTGAGTCTGCAAGACGGTGCCGGCGACTTGCTCGAAGTCCGCGTCGGCGAAGTGAGACAGCGAGAGCAAGACGTCGACGGCCACGCCGGTCGAAGACGGCGTCGAGGCGTCGTCGAGCTCCTGGGGTCGAGTGACCAGCGACTCGCCGCTCTCGGGGGTGAAATACAGCGTCCCGGCCTCGGGATCGAAGAACTCGGCCTCGATCGCCCGGGCGAGTTCGAGCGCGAACGCGAGGTGGTCGACGTTGCCTGTGGCCTGGTAACAGTCGAGTGCCCCGCGGGCGAGGAACGCGTAGTCCTCGAGGTAGCCGTCGACGGCGACGTCCCCATCCTTGTACCGCCTGTTGAGCCGGCTCGTTTCCGCGTCCCAGAGCTGCTCGCGGACGAACTCGAGGGCGTCGACGGCCTGGGCTACGTAGGCGTCATCGCCGAGGACGATCGCGCCCTCCGCGAGCGTCGAGATCATGAGTCCGTTCCAGCCCGCGAGGACCTTCTCGTCGCGGGCGGGGCGGGACCGCTCTTCCCGAGCGTCGAAGATCTCCTCGTGGGCCGACTCGAGTCGCCTCTCGACGTCGCTCTCCTCGAGGTCGAGGACGTCCGCGAGGTCCGCGATCGAGGTCGTGACGTTCAACACCGTATCGCCCTCGAAGTTGCCGTCTTCGGAGATGCCATAGCGGTACCGGAACAGCTTCGCGTCGGTCTCGTCGTCGACGGCCTCGGTTACCTTCTCGGGCGTCCAGACGTAGAAGTGTCCCTCCTCTTGCTCGCCCTCCTCGTTCTCGTTTCTGGCGTCGAGCGTGCTGAAGAAGCCGCCGTCCTCGTGGGTCATCTCGCGGTCGAGGAATTCGAACGTTTGCTCGACGACTTCGGCGTAGCGGTCGTCGCCGGTGAGCTGGTAGCCGGCGAGAAACGCCCGCGGGATCTCGGCGTTGTCGTACAGCATCTTCTCGAAGTGAGGCACCGTCCACTGCCGATCGACGCAGTAGCGATGGAAGCCGCCGCCGACGTGGTCGTAGAGTCCGCCGTTTGCCATCGCATCGAGCGCGTCGGTGACCGTCTCGAGGTACGCCTCCTCGCCCGTCCGGTCGTAGGTGCGAGCGAGCGCGTGGAGCCGTGACGTCTGGGGGAACTTCGGCCCGCTCGAGGCCCCGAAGCCGCCGTATTTGGGGTCTGCGTCGTCGTTCGCTTCGCTGGCGGCCGTCTCGAGGACGCCGCTTGACGGCGGCGCACCACCGCGCATTGCCGACGGCGTCGACTCGAGGCGGTCTTTCGTCGCCTTCGTCCACTGGTCGGCACGCTGTTCGACGTCGTCGCGTCTGTTCTCCCAGGCGTCGGTGACCTCTTCGAGGACCTCGAGGAACCCGGGAACGCCGCGTTTGCGACGTTTCGGATAGTAGGTACCGACGAAGAAGGGTTTCCCCTCCGGCGTGAGCCACACCGAAAGCGGCCAGCCGCCCTGTTCTGTCATGATCTGACAGACGGTCATGTAGATGCTGTCGATGTCCGGGCGTTCCTCCCGGTCGACTTTGATCGGGACGAAGCTCTCGTTGAGCGTTTCGGCGACCTCCTCGTCGGCGAAGCTCTCTTCTTCCATGACGTGACACCAGTGACACGCCGAGTAGCCGATCGACAGAAAGATCGGAACGTCGTGTTCGCGGGCCCGTTCGAGGGCCTCGTCGTCCCACGGCTGCCAGTTGACGGGATTGTCCGCGTGCTGGCGGAGATACGGGCTCTCCTCTTCGTCTAAGCGATTTCGCTGGGTCGGAGTTTCCATGCCGGACGTACGGACGACGGCGGGAAAAACACAACGGGAACCGCCGAATTGCGGATCGAGCCGTTTTTGATCGGTCATGGCGTCGATACGACTGTGCTGTCGGTCGAACTCCACGTGCACTCGTCGCTGTCCTACGACGGCAGAGACTCGGTCGATCTCATTCTCCAGCAGGCCCGGGCCGTCGGGCTCGACGCCGTCGCGATCACCGACCACGACGAGATCGACGCCAGTCTCGCAGCGGTCGAACACGCCCCGGCGTACGGGCTGGTTGGGATCCCGGGAATGGAGATCTCGAGCAAGGCGGGTCACGTCCTCGGACTCGGGATCGAAGAGACCGTCCCCGCGGGCCTGCCCTTCGGCGAGACGATCGCGCGGGTCCGAGAACAGGGCGGTATCGCCATCGTCCCGCACCCGTTTCAGGAGTCACGCCACGGCGTGTTGGCGAAGATCTCCCGCGAAGAACTCGCGCGGGCCGACGCAATCGAGGTCTACAACTCGCGGCTGCTCACCGGCCGCTCGAACCGCCAGGCAGAACGGTACGCTCGCTCGCGAAACCTCCCGATGACCGCAGGCAGTGACGCACACGTCAGCGAGATGGTCGGCCAGGCGGTGACCCGGGTCGGCGCCGACGAGCGAGACGCCGACGCGATCCTCGAGGCGATCGCCGACGGTCGGACCGCCGTCGAGGGCAAACGCACCCCCTGGCACATCAGCTTCCGACAGGCCGCCGGCGGGGCGAAACGACGGGTGAAAAGCCGCGTGACGGAGCTGTTCGAATGATTCGTGGTACCGGCCCCGAAACCGTCCGGAGCGCTCTCGAGTCCGGCGACCCCCTGCCGGGTACGACGGGGTTCGCCGGCGAACTCGATGGCCGGCTGGTGCGGGACGTTCTCGGGCGCGTGCCGCTGTACCTCGAGGACGAGGCCAGCCTCGCCCACGCCGACGACGGGCGCGTCTGGGCGTTTTCCCCCGCCGAACTCGCCGATCCCGTTCCGGTCCCCGCAGGTACCGTCCTCGAGGACGACGGCCGAACCCGCGTCTGGGAGCTTCCGGCCCCCGAGCCCGAAGCCGACCACGAGCGCGCCCTCGAGGCCGTCGATCAGGCGATTCGGAGCGCGGCGGCTGTGACCCCGGACGACGTCGCGGTCGCGTTCTCCGGCGGGATCGACTCGGCACTCCTCGCGTCCCTGCTCGACGCCCCGCTTTACGTCGTCGGCTTCCCCGACAGCCACGACGTCGAAGCGGCCCGGACCGCCGCCGAGGCGATGGGACGTGACCTTACGGTCGTCGACCTCGAGCCCGCCGATCTCGAGCGTGCGGTACCCCACGTGGCGCGGGCGACCGGACGCACGAACGCGATGGACGTCCAGATCGCACTGGGGCTGTATCTCGTCGCCGAACGCGTCGCCGACGACGGCTTCGATCGGCTCGCAGTCGGCCAGGGAGCGGACGAATTGTTCGGCGGCTACGAGAAGGTCGCCCGACTCGATCACCGCGTCGAGGCCGACACCGTCCGGGGGGCGGTCCGCGAGCAGATCCGGACGCTTCCCGAGCAGTTGCCACGAGACGTCTTAGCGATCGAGGCGGCCGGGATCGAGCCCGTCGCGCCCTTTCTCCACGACGTGGTCGTCGAGGCTGCACTCGCGTTGCCGACCGAGTTGCTCATCGACGACGAGACGCGAAAGCGCGGCCTGCGACTCGTCGCGAGGGAGTATCTGCCTGCGTCGGTCGCCGACCGGGACAAAAAGGCCGTCCAGTACGGCAGTCTCATCGCTCGAGAGCTCGACCGGCTGGCTCGCCAGGCCGGGTACAAACGCCGGATGGACGATCACGTCACGAAGTACGTCCGGTCGTTGCTCGAGAAGTCATACTGACTGCTGTACGTCCATACCGGGGCAACCGCAAGACAGGGTGCGGTTGCCCCGGTACATAGTTACAACAATCCGTATCACTGTAGCTCGATCTTGCGGACGAACTCGAACTCCCGGAGTTCGGTGATGAGCTCGCCGGGCAGCGCCTGGTCGGTGACGAGATAGAGTCGCGGGTCGTCGGTGAACTCGGGGTCCTCGCTGATCGTCTGGCGGATCGAGACGTCGTGGTCGGCGAGCGTTCCGGTGACGGCGGCGACGATCCCCTTTCGGTCGGCGTCGATCGGTTCGATCGTCAGCACCGTCAGATCGAGCACCGGCGCGAGGTCCATCAGGCTCGGCACCTGCGAGATGTTCTGGAAGATCCGTCTGAGTTCGGGATCCTCGAGGATGGCGTCCGTCGTCGAATCGACGACCCGGCGGTCGACGTCGATCTCGCGGGCGATCCCCGTGTTGGGAATCTCGATGCCGCCGGAGACGACCCGCCCCTCGTCGTTGACCGAGAACCCGCGCTCGAGCAACAGCCGGATGACGGCCTGCTGGCTGGGTGACCCCTCGAACTTCTCCATGATCTCGTCGAACATCGCTTGGATGGTATACGAGCGCCGTCGTATAATCCCCGGCGATCGGCGACGAGAGCGTCGATCGCGTCTGACGGACGTTTTTGAGGGGCCGGATCCATCCGACGGGTATGCATCCACTCCGGAGCTGTGACTTCTGTGACGCCGACGCCGTCGGGACGTTCGAACTGCTCCCCCCGGAGCTCGAGCCGAGCGAGGACGAACAGCGACGCGTCGTCCTCTGTGCTGACTGCAAGCCGCGTCTGGAGGCATTACTCGAGCCCTTACTCGCCCGTGCTGGCGCGGGATCTGAAGACGGGGGCGGAGATGGGGACGAAGACGGACGTGATCGATCGAATGCCGACATCGACGACAGGACGGGAGAAAGCGACGCAATCACGCTCGAGAACGACCGGAGCCACGTCGTCCCGATCGAAGGCGACGAGTCCGACTCGAACGACGCCGGAACCGACGACGTCGATCCGGTCGGCGACGACGGCGACGACGCCGACGCGGAAGACGCCGGTGACGATCCGTCCAACGGTTCCGATCGACCACCGAACGCCTACGGCAAGGCGCTCCGACTGTTGCGAAACCGTGAACTCCCGATGGACCGACGCGAGTTCGAGTCGCTCGCAGCCGGCGCGTACGACCTCGGGGACCACGAGGCCGAGTCGATCGTCGACCACGCCCTCGAGCGGGGGGAGCTGGTCCAGGACGGCACTCGACTCCGTCGTCCCTGAGCCTGGCTCCGCTCGCGACCGCCGAGTAGCAGGGCGTCGACGTGATCGAGTTCGGGGGCGGTACTATGACCCGGGCCGGCGTACGGAGCCTGCATGCACGACACGATCCCCGTCACCGAGGTGATGGTCACGGACGTCACGACGGCTCCCCCCGACAGTACGGTCACCGAAGCCGCCGAACGGATTCGCGATCGGGACGTCAGTTCGATCGTCGTCGTTCGCGAGGGTGCGCCCGTCGGCATCGTCACCGAGGGCGACTTCGCGAGACAGCTCTGCGATCGCCGGGACCTCGGCGACGCCCGCCTCGAGGACGTCATGTCCGCGCCACTGACGACGATCGAACCGGACGCCGCCGTCAGCGACGCCGCCGATCGACTCCGCACGAGCGACGTCGAACACCTGCCGATCGTCGACGACGGCGACCTCGTCGGCATCGTAACGGCGGCGGAGCTGTCGTATTTTATCCCCCAGCTGCTGCGTCCGCCGATCACACACGAGTCGGAGCCGCCGAAACGCGTCGTCCGGACCGACACCCAGTACGAACGCGACGACTGGACGTTCGAGTACCACGGCGCGGACGAGACGACCGTCTCCGTCGGCGACGTCGCCACGTTCTCGAAGACGGTCACCGAGGCCGACGTCGAGTCCTTCGCCGACGTCACCGGCGACACGAACCGCCTCCACCTCGAGGAGCCTTACGCCGCCGAGACCCGCTTCGGTCGCCGGATCGCACACGGCGTACTGGCACTCGGACTCGTCAGCGCGTCGCTGGCTCGGCTGCCGGGACTGACGATCTACCTCTCCCAGGAGGTCAGCTTTCGTGCTCCCATCGACGTCGACGAACGCGTGACGGCACGCTGTGAGATCGTCGACGACCTCGGAGAGTCGAAGTTTCGCGTCGCGACCGCCGTCGTCGATTCGGACGGAGCCGAACTGCTCGAGGGCGAGGCCGTCGTGCTGGTCGACGACCTGCCACCGGCGGACGTCCTCGAGGAGGTACCGGCGGATTGAGTGCCGTCTCGAGCCGAACGCGAGGAGGGTTCGGTGTCGTACACAGCTGAAGGCAGTCCCTACAGTTATCCCGGACGGACGCGTAACTGAACCCAACGGATGAAATTCGTCGAAGAGATCGTCGTCGAGGAGTTTCTCCCGACTGTCAGGTCGCTGCTCGCCGGCGAGTTACGCGAACGAGGATTCACCCAGCGAGAAGTCGCCGACGTCCTCGGGATCAGCCAGAGCGCCGTCTCGAAGTACGCCCACGGCGACGTCAGAATCAACGACCGCATCGCCGAGGACGATCGCGTCCGCGAACGCATCGAACACCTCGCCGACGGGCTCGCCTCGAGCGACGTGACGCCCGTCCAGGTGCTCATCGAACTCGAGGTGTTGATTCGAGAGCTCGAAGCCGGCGGCGACCTGCTGGCTCGCCTCCACGAAGACTCCGTCCCCGAACTCGCCGATCACGGTTCGACGTTTCGCGTCCACGATCCGGACAGCGAGGTACGAACCAGCGAGCGCGTCCTCTCGTCGCTGCGACGCGGACTGCGCGTCCTCGAGAACGCGGGCAGTTTCGCCTCGCTCATCCCGGCCGTGGGATCGAACCTCGTCGCCTGCATTCCCGACGCCGAGGACATCGACGACGTCGCGGGCGTTCCGGGACGGATCTTCGACGTCAGGGGGCAGGCGACGGTCCCCGGCGGTCCCGAGTTCGGCGTCTCCGAACACGTCGCGACCGTCTTACTCGCCGCACGAGCGGCCGGGAGCGACGCGTCGGCGGCCGTCAACATCCGGTACGACCCGGAGCTACTCACGGCACTTCGCGAACGAGGACACGTCCTCGCGGAGTTCGACGAAACCGACGACGTCGACGCGAGCGTTCGGGCAGTCATCGAAGCCGAGCCCGACGCGACGGTGTTGTACCAGACCGGCGGCGAGGGAATCGAACCCATCGTCTACGTCCTCGGATCCGACCCGGAGTCGGTCGCGGAGACGGTCCGATCGCTGCTATGAGCGCCTCGTCCAGTCCCGAAGACGCACAGGCGTTTTACGGTCGCTGGGCTCGCCTCTATGACTACCTGGCGCGGTTTACGCCCGGCATCGCGTCGCTCCGGCGGCGAGCGGCGGCCGCCTGTCGTCTCGAACCCGGCGACACCGTCGTCGAGATGGGCTGTGGGACGGGTGCGAACCTGCCGTTCCTGGCCGAGGCTGTCGGCACCGACGGCAGCGTACTCGGCATCGACTTCACTCGACCCGTCCTCGAGCGCGCTCGCGAACCCACCGCCGACGTCGAGAACGTCCACCTCGTCCGCGGGGACGCGACAGAACCGCCGGTGGCCGACGACGTCGACGCCGTGCTCGCGACGTTCGTCGCCGGAATGCTCCCCGAACCCGCCGCGGCGGTCGCGGACTGGTGTGACCTCGTTTCTCCAGGTGGGCACGTCGTACTCGTCAACGCCGCCCGAAGCCGACAGCCGTACGCGCCGCCGATCAACGCTCTCTTCCGTGCCGTCGTCGTCCTCTCGACGCCGCCAACGACGAAACTCCGATACGAAGACGATCCGACCCGTCGGCTCGACGCACGAATTACGGCCGCACACGACCGGCTTCGCGACCGGGCCGACGCGATCGCCGACGAACGCCACGCGCTCGGGGTCGTTCGGCTGACCGGCGGACGAATCCCGTGAGCCCGATTCGCCTCGAGATCTCTCGCCCGGGCTACGACTCGAGACCGTCGTGCTCGCGGATTCGCTCGCGGATCTCGTCCGGGATCGGTGACGGTCGTTTCGTCTCGCGGTCGACGAACACGAGCGTCGTCTCGCCGGTCGCAACGCTCTCGTCGTCGGCGCGTACGTCGTAGGTCATCGTCGCGCTCGTCTCGCCCAGCCCGGTGACTTCGGCGGCGACCGTGAGGTCGTCGTCCATCGTCACCGGCCGGCCGAAAGAGATCTCGAGGGTCGCGAGGACGAAGTTGTACTCGTCGAACGCGAGTCCGAGCACCTCCTCGGCGTAGGCCGCGCGGGCTTCTTCCATGTAGCTCGCGTAGACGGCGTTGTTGACGTGATTCAGCGTATCCAGGTCGCGGTAGCGAACCGGGACGTCGACGGTGATCTCGTCTCCCATGTGTCCCGGCGACGGTGCCGGCGTCAAAAGCGACTGCGGTTCGACGCCGACGGAAGACGAGAGAAACGCCCTGCTCCGGGCTGGTGGATCCGAAACGGGACGTCCGAGAACGGGCGCGACGGGCCTTGACCCCCGCGCTTGCTGCCAGTTTCGTAGTTTCGTGATTCATTGTGAACGCTGAATCTCTGTCCATCGTCGATCTGCTTTCTCGCGCTTCGAGGCGCGGTCGTAGTGCTTGTCGAGAATGTCGGTGGAGGCGTCGAGACGATCCGACACGATGCCACGGGCGATACCGTCGTTTCTGTACTTAGTCACCCGCGCTTTCCGGATATCGTGCGGTGACCGCGACGACGGGCACTTACAGGCCGTGTTGCGGGTCGTCATCAGACACGTGTCCGGGTCCTCGTCGTGTGGACACTCCTCGCCGATTTTGCAGGGGATTGTCCACCTGTATACCGTGTTTCGGAGGGTCGACGGCGAGACACGACCCTGTGCGGTCGACACCAACGGGTGCCGGCCGTGTTCGTCGGTAACCTCCTCTCGAGGACCGTCAATGTAGTCCTGAAGCGTCTGTGCTACCCGGTCGCTGATCCGGTTGACGCGCTCGCTCGCCTCGTCGTTCTTCAACGGCGTTCCGGTCTCCGGGCGGTGAACGAACCTAATCGACGGCTTTCGTCCATCGAGTTCGCAATCCTGGACGTCGAGTGCGCGAATGCCACCAAGCCGAGCGCCGGTGTGCCACATCAACAGGATCGAAACGTGGTCCCGACTCGCGTACTCGTACCGATCGAGGTACTCGAGAAGCGGCGGCACTCGCTCCGGAACCATCGAACTGTCGCTGACTTCCTCGCCGGGCGAGAGACTCGGCAGCGGGACCTTCAGATACAGGTCCTCGTGAACGGCCTCGATCTCGCCACAGAACCGGAGGAACGAACGAATGGTGGTCAGCACCGAGTGAACCGTCTTCGGGGCGATCTCCTCGTCCTGACCCTTGGAGTAACCACCTTCGCGACGCCACACCCGGAAGTGATAGAGGTCACGGCCGGACAACTCGTTCATGTTGTCGATGCCGGCCTCCTCGCGGCACCACTCGACAAACGCTCGAAGGTGGCTCTTGTGCGAGGTACGCGTCCACTCGGCCGAGTCGTTGCGCATCGCCTCGAGGTGAAGATCGACGGCCTCCTGGGGACTGATCGGCTCGAGGTCGTCGCTCACTGCTCCTCACCCCAGTTCGTCGGGCGACCCTTCGGCCCAACGCCCATGCGCGAGTCCTCGGCGTCGTCGCGCTCGAGCAGGTGGTCGGAAACGTCGGTCTGGATAGCGGTTCCCGAACGCTGCCGTGGCTCGTGGTCGGCGAAGTGGTGCTCGTCGACGCGGGCGGCGAGGTCGTCCATCGACGCCAGCAGTTCGCACAGGACGGCGTTCTGGTAGCGCAGTTCCGTCGCGATCGCCTCCATCGCCTCGGTCTGGCGCTCGAGGGCGTCGGCCTGGCGCTCGAGGGCGTGGAACTCGTCGCTCATGCGTCCTCCGTCGGTCATCGCGACCGACAGTCCACAGGCGTCGACGAGTTCGAGTGCGCGCTCCTCGAGCATCGCTTTCGCCTCGTCGGTGAGGGTGTAGCTGTTCGTCCGGTCGTCGAGTTTGGCCTTCTCGACGAACCCGGCCGCAACGAGGTCGTTGAGGTTCGGATAGAGGTAGCCGCCCGCGACCTCGCCGTGGCGGTCCTCGAGGGCGCGCCCGATGGCCATCCCGTAGGGCGTCTCGTCGGTGCGCTCGAGGCGGGCGATCGCCGCCAGGACGTCGCGCTGGAAGCCGGTGAGATCTCCCCACGCGGTGCCGCCGTCGGCGACGAGTCGCTGGTCGGAAACAGTCGATGCCGCTGGTCGGTCGGGGCTTTCAAGGCCCCGTGAATCGTCGTCGTACATGGCTTGCGTACCATCCCTACGCGAGCCGCGCGGACCCGGTGTCCCAAGCACCGGTCCGCATTTTACTGACGGACCCAACGGACAGTCGGGTCCACGTGAAGCTCGCGTCACCCAATAGTCTATACTACAGTTACATAAATCTAAGCTTACCTTAGCTTCTGTATAGCCCAAGATCTTTAAAGTGAGATAGTTCTCTATAATACCTAAGCCAATGCTCGATTTCAAGAACCTGAGATGGCCATAACTATAGTGATGAGAAAGCGTGCTGAATGGATGACAAGGTCGGATGACGAAATTCTCGAGTATCTCGAATCTGAAGGGGCTGGAACGCCGAAGCTGATTTCTGAATCGACTGGCAGGAACAACAACTACATCACGACGCGTCTTCGGAAGCTCGAGTCGTACGGACTGGTTGAACGTCCGTCTCGAGGGTTCTATACGCTCTCTGGAGTGGGTGAGAAGTACCTCGAGGGAGATCTCGACGCCTCGGAACTCGAGCCGGACGGGGAGTAACCGATTCACGCGTCCACCCCCTCGAGTCCGAGCCGGCGTAACAGCGGTTCGATCCACGCGGGCAGCTCGCCGTCACGATTCTCGTAACCGTCGGCGTCTAAGTCGAACATGGGCACGGCGACGTCCTCGTTCACGCCGAAGACCCACCGACGGCCGCCCTCGATGCGGACGTCGACACGGGCGTGGTTGTCCGGATCGCCGGTGATCTCGACGTCGACGGAGCGACCGTCCTCGAGATCGGTCGTCACTCGTCGCAACTTTCGGTCGGGACTGTCATCGGTTCTGACAGACATGTGTGGGTGAACGCCGGATATGGAATAAACGCTGACCCGTGGATGGGCGGAAAACGGGCCGAAAACCGCTCTCCGTGTCGAAAAGAACCGTTTCACGGCCTCTACTCCGATGGACGGAAAGCCGAAATCGTGGGCGGAAACTGAACGGAAGTGCGCTACCCGCCGAAATCGGACGGCTCGAGGGCGCTACGCGAATGGGCGGAAATGAACGGAAAGCAAAGGTGAATCACGATCAGGGCTCGGTGACGCGATAGACCTTCCCTCTCCCACAGCCGTCGGTGGCGATCAACTCGTACTTGTCCTCGAGCGATCCCAGATACCGCCGTCGGGTGCTGTTGCCCTTCGGTTCCGAACAGCGTTGCTCGTAGGTCTCGCGAAGCTCCGTCGCTCCGATCTCGCCGGCCGCCTCGATGATGTCGTACAACAGCCGCTTGTGCGTTCCGAGGTCGTCGACGCGATCGCGACGGATCTCCTCGCGGGCGTCGTCTTCGACACGACCGACGACGTCGACGGTGATCTCGCGTTCGTCACTCGAGTCGACGACCGTCGCGGCCTGGCGAAGAATCGCGATCGCTTCGCGGGCGTCGCCGGCGGCCGCATCGGCGATCTCGGCGATCGCCGCCGACGTGATCACGCCGGGAGCCAGCCCCGCCCGAATGCGCGCCCGGAGGATGTCGACCAGCTGGGCGTGGCTGTACTTCTCGAGGGCGACCGTCGTCATCGAGCGAAGGCGACTCTGGACGCGGCTGTCGGTTCGGGCGAGCAGGTCGTCCTCGTCGATAGTGATCACGATCATCGTCACGTTCGGGACGTCGTACAGCGCGTGGACGACCGTCTCGTCCTCGAGGCAATCCACTTCGTCGAGGATCACGAGCACCTGCCCATCGAACTCGCGAAACTGGTCGTAGAACTCGCTCGAGGGCGTGCCGTCGGTCGAGAGGTGTGCCGCGAGGCCGGCCGTCCGAACGAGTCGCTGGAGCACCGCGTTCGTCGACGAGTCCGACATGCAGTTGACGTACCCCCACCGAAAGTTCACCGCCTGCCGCTCGAGGCGTTCGGCGACGTACTTCGCAAGCGTCGTCTTTCCCGACCCGCTCGGCCCATAGATGAACGTGTGCTCACCCGGCGACTCGTGGGTGATCGGGCGCAACGCCGCCGTGAGGTGTGAAATCTGCCCGTCGCGATGCTCGAGTTCCGAAGGAACGAATGAGCGGCGAAGGGCTCGAGCGTCTGTGATCATACGCTATCGCTATCAGTAGCTGGTATTAATTACTGCTGATAGAACGGGTGGATGAGATAAAAAGGTGATCGTGGTTACAGCTTACTAAACACTATTGGCATGACTATGATAACATCCAACATTGTATTCTGGAGCCCTATATGATATATAACTGTCCAGTATTAACACTTGTGTAATTGTGATGTAATTGGTGGAGATTGCTTGGCTATGCACTCAGCATCACTCATTACCCAATTATCGACTTGAGCAGACGAAAGAAAACAAAGAAGCTGTCTCGTGAGGCGTGGTTAGTTGTCGTCGACTTCTGCGTCTTCCCACTCAACTGTGTCGGAAGAAACGACCGTGGTCACGCCTTCATCAGTCTCTGCAGTCACGACGACCTCTCCAGCAACGGATTCGTCGCCTTCACCTTCGACAGGGTCATAATCACTATCATCAACCCACTCATCATAATTTTCAGCATCGAACGTCACGCTGTCACCAACTGAATCAAGCGTTTCCTCTGCAGTTGCCTCTCCAGTATCATCAACCTGACTGAGCGTGATATTTATTGTCACCCTCTCCGAGTTACCCTCGGACTGCCACGTAACCTGGGTCTCTGCATCGGTAACACTATTATCAACGGACACACCTGCTTGAGCTTCACTATCGATTGAGTCACCAAGATCCAGCACGAAGGCAGCGATCACGGCGGCCAGGATGACTGTTATGGCCACCATGAGTATCACCCCAATGACAGGAGAGACAGCCCGTTCGTCTTCACTTCCCACCAGTTTCCGTGTTACCTTCTTTCCATCTAACATGTTTACGTGTTCGGTTGTCACACCATCTCGGCAAGAAGACTTTTGTTCCCAGTGGTATGATCACCACATGACGCCGATGGGGGGTCTACTGGCCCACGGTCGTCACCCTTCCTGCCGTTTTGGCGTGATGGTCAATACTCCTAACCGATGGTATATAAAACTAGATGATAGTCAGGAGATCCAGAGACTTAGCGGCGGTGATAGGCTATCACATCTGATAATCGACATACTGAATACCGATTCAAGCCCTCGCTGAACGACCCGTCAGCCAGAACCCTTTAGCGATCCGACACCAAACCACGAGCATGTCCGACTCGCCACTCTCGGAGCGCGCACTCGCCGACACCTTCGACGGCGGCCACTACGTCGATGCATGGGAGGCCGTCGAACAGTATCGCTCGGTGATGTCCTACTCCTCGCGACACCCCACTATGGGCTCGAGTGCGCTCGCCGCCCGATTCGACGACGTCCCTCGCGGGCGAATCCGAACGTGGCTCGACGGGGGTTCCCCCGACCCCGTGCGCGCGATCGACACCGCCCATGAGTACGGCTGGCTCCACGCCGGGTTCGATGACGAGACGTTTTCGGGACTGAATGCACTCGTCGCAAACGTCTTCTCCGGCGGATCGATCGCTGGACAGTACTACCAGCCGTCGTTCGCACTCACCCAACACGGCGAGCAAGCGCACGTAATCGACGCGCTCGAGTTAGCCGGAATCGACTACCGGATCGTCGACGATCGTGACGGCCGTGCCGACGAGGCTCGACCGACCGAGGACGGCACGGTTCTGGGACGTACGCTGGCGGCACTCGGCGCACCCGTCGGTCCGAAAGCCGGGAAACGGCTGGCGCTTCCCGACTACCTCGAGGACGCACCGGACGAGACGCGAGAACGGTTCGTGCATGCGTATCTCGAGAACCGCGCGGTCGAACGCGAAGGCAAGGACACGCTGACGGTTCGCGAGGAACGCAACCGGGAGTACCTGACGTCGCTGGCCGACCTCATCGAGGACGTCGCCGACGGTCCGGTCCGACTCGGTGAGAGAGACATCATCATCTCTGCCGATGCAGCTCGAAGCCTCGAGGGTTTGGTGACCCAGTGAGAGAACTGACTGTCGTTATCGATACCGACTCTCGACACTCGTCCGGTATCGCAACCCGAGCACGGAGGTGTTCGCGATCGCCTGGATCGTCTCGGGGTCGTACTCGTCGCGGGCGTTCTGGATGTTCTGTTCGGACTCGAGCAGGTGGGTCAACGCCGCGTCGATCACCACGGACATCGGCGGGTCGTCGTACTCGTCGGCGGCGACGATCGCACTCGCCTTGTCGAGCTTGCGCTGGCGTTCGTCGGTGAGCTTGAGGCTGGTTCGCGTGGTCATGTCTTAACTGGAGGTATGCACGGGGGGTCGGTTCGCGTCGCTCGCGGGTGAGCAACCGGTCGGTGCGTTATGAAGGGGTGTCGGGGTGCCGGCGTGATCGGCGCGGACTCCCGGCCCGATCGGAGCGATTCTATGCACCGCGGCCCACCGCCCACGGCTCGCAGGTGCATACATCGCGGTCTCCGTATACATTCGCGAGCAACCCCCAGGGGTCGGACTCGAGACCGCCATCGACGGGGCTGCGTTCATAGTTCCTCGACTAACTCGAGGGTCCACTCACCATCCCCGACGTGGCGCACGTGGAGGTAGTGTTCACCGTCGACGTCGCCGTTTTCGTCGACGAGTCCCTCGACCTGGAGGTCTCCTTTCGGCAGGGTGATCCCGGCGGAATCGCGGTCCAACTGGCGTAGTTTATTCAGTGCCATGACCCGGGGGGCAATCCGCCGTGTAATAAAGTTGGTGAACCTCTGTTTCCCTGACGTTTTAGCCGGGTTGGATCGACGGCGCGGTCGTATGGCGCTCACATTGCCACAGAAGTACGTCCCGTCGGCAGTTCGGCGGGAAGATGGTATCGATCTGAACGACGCGATCCTGGCACCGATCTGGGTGCTGGCGTCGGTCGTCACCGCGGGCGTGTTCGCCGTCGAGATGCTCGCCCCGATCGGCGCGTCGATGTCCGACCCGCTCTACAGCGCGCACGGAACGGACATCACCTACTCGTTCGTGATCGGGATGGTCGTCGTCGTCACCGCCTGGCTCACGAACGAACAGACGCCCGAAGAGTGGACCGACGTCGAGACGGTGGTGCTGTTGCTCGCGATCATCCTGAACATCCTCGGCGAGCTGGTGCCGCTTGTCTCGGTGACGATTCACGACTACTGGCCGCTCGGCTGGCTGCTCGTGATGCTCAACGGTGCCGCCTTCTACATCATCGCCTACAAGTGATCAAAAATGAGTGCTACAGACGCTAAGACGGACGAATCAGCCCATAACAGCCCACAGCCCACACAAGCGACCGACCGTGAGGTTCGCGAGGCACTCGAGGGCGATCGTACCGGCGACGGCATCACCCGCCGACAGGCACTCCGACGTGGCGCGACGACGGCCGGCGCGATCGCGGCGATCGGCGCGGGAGGCTCGAAGGTCGCTCCGCAATACGCTCCGATCGGCCGGGCACAGGCGGCCCCACCGCTCGCTGGAGCGGTAATGATCGGGGCATATGCGGGGGCGAGGTATACGTACTCCCAACTACGCGATGAGGACCCTGATATAGACTCGGACGATGTTATCGAGGATCAAATATATCATGCAGCCGAGACGCTATCAACAGGTCGTGAGTCTGTTGAGGCCGAGGTCGAGGCTCAATATACCGATGGAGACGGAAGCCGGACCGAGAATCCAGAGAACACTCCATACGGTCGCGCTGCGTATCAGGATATCCGCGCAGCGGTCGCTCGTGCTGCGGTCGACGGCGACGGCGAGTCAGACGCTATATCAGCATCTCACGACGCACTCGACCGCCGGACTACCATCGCAGTGATAAATCAGATATCGAGATGGAACGACCTCATAAACGGCCTCGCTGAACAGATCACTCTCGGGATCGAGGAGGGCGTTCACGTCTTGCACTCGCAGGACGACGACACGGAGAGGTTTACCGACCGATCAGTATCGGACATAGAGGAGGAATATGGGAGTGATTACGTCTCGTCTGACCCCGACGGGGATGCACGCATTACCCCTGTTGAGGCGTCCCAGGTCAATGACGATAGTTATGCGATCTGGGAGTGGGACCTAGATCTTCCTGTCGATCCTGATGAGATCGACGAGTATGATGGAGACTCCTATTCGATCTATGCCCTGTGCCCAACTATCGGCGAGGATATGCTGTTCCATCCGCTAGATGACCTATCTGACCTGTCTGTCGATGACTGGACTGGAGACCACCCCGTCGTGAGGCGAGACGCTATTTGGGCACATCATAGCGATCTGCCCACGATCAGGCTCATCACGCTGGAGGTAGATGGGGGTTATAGACTGTCTCTCAGAGCGATCAATGAGGCGTATATTAATATCCAGTCAGACATCCCGGATTTAGTGGAGTCTCTATATGCTGGATTTGCCCAGGGCGAACTCGACCCTGCCGACATCCTGAGCAGCCAAGGTATCGTGGACCAATTCGCCGACTCGAGCGAGCAATCCCGCCTCGCCGCGGAACTGCTCGCGGTCGGTGCCGAGGTGCCCGACGAGACGGGGTACCGCGCCACAATCTCGCATCCCGACCTCGAGGCTGACGAACTCGAGGGACTGCTGTATCCGCAGTTCGGCGACGCCGAACCCGTCTCGATCACGCCGGGCACCGTGCTCGAGTCGGACGACTACGACATGGCGTATTTCGGCTACGAAAGCGCCATCGACGACTCGTTTGAAACCGAACTGCTGTCGGGTGACGAACCGCTCGAGGTGATCGACACCGACGGCCTCGAGGACCAGCAGACAGTAGACGGAGCCGGCGATACGGCCGGCGACGACGGCCGCGTGATCGTCCACGAGGGCGACGACCCACCGGAGCCGATCGCCGACCCGACGCACGAGGATTACGACGGCTGGAAGATCCGCGTCTACGGCGAGACCAACGATCACACGGCCGACCTGACGGACGTGATCGAGGACGGAGACGACTACGTGCTCGAGCAGACTGACCTCGAGTATGGCGAGACAGTCGAGTCGGTCGAGATCGTCCCGTCGGTCGACTACTCCCGTAGCATCGACTACGTGGCAGACCCCACGGAGGTCGACAGTGAGGAGACGATCGAGCGCATGGATAATCTGCGCGATCAGGTCGACGAACTCGAGGAAGCCCTGGACGACGATGACGACGGCGGCGTCGCACTCCCGGGGATGCCGGACGATCCCTTCGAGGCTGGCGGTGCCCTGGCGGGGTTCGCGATAATCGCCGTGGTGATCACGGCGGTCGTCGGGTTCGTCACCAGTAACATCCCGTTCCTGGGGGACTGACCATGCGCCGGCTTTTCGTTTTCGTGACGCTGGCAGCGGTGGCGCTGGCGATGGGCATGGGCGGCGTGAGCGCACAAGCACAGGCAGCAAACGAGACGGTCGAAAACGCGACCGACCCCGACGAACCGACGTGTCTCGAGCCGATCGACTCCGAGACGTGCATCACCGACTGGCACTACAGCGGTGGCACGTTCACCGTCGAGATCGACGCCGACTCCCGAACCACGATCACCTACGCCGAGTCGGGACAGATGGACGAAGGCACCGGGCAGTTCGCGACGTCGACAGTGTCCGCCCCGGACGGCGAGTCGACGCATACGATCGACGTCCGCAACCCCGAGGGCGAGGCGGCGGTCACGTTCGCGACGCAGCTGTCCCAACGCGAGGGCGCTGGTGCGTACATCTCCACTGGAACCGAAGGGGAAGATCCGTTCAGACACTTCGGCGGCACGAGCGGGTTGCTCTCCGGCGTCGGGATGACGACCTTACTCGCCGGACTCGGGGCGTGGTACGTCGTCCGAAGCGAGGAATCCGGGGTGATCGAAGCGTGAGCGACACCAGTACCACCTTCGGCGGCTGGAGCGACCGGCTCACCTACATCGCTGCCGAGGGCCAGCTCGTCGTCTTCGGCGTGCTCGTCTCGCTTGGGGTGGCACTCATCTGGTGGCGGCCGTCGCTGCCGGGCATTCCGTCGATCGTCTACGGCTGGTTAGCCGCGTTGCTCCTGCTCGGCCCGCCGCTGCTGGCGCTGTTCGTCACCGGCGCTCGGAAGCTCCGCAACCGCAACATGGTGGCCGTTCACCACATCAACGGCGTCGACGACACCCGCCGGAAGCTCTACGTCGCCCCCGAACTCTGGAACCAGAAAACCGTCGAGGGACCGTCGCCGTATCCGGTCAACGACGGCGACGCATTCGAGGTCCGCGAGTTCGACCACCACGGCGACACCGGCGATCTCGTCGTCCGGGGCTGTTACTTCTCACAGCTGGCCGACTCCAAACTCGTCACCACCAAGGCCATGCTCGAGGACGTCCACGGCGACCTCGTCGACGCCTTCCTCGAGTACAACCGACTCCGGGGGCGCATCTCCAAGATGGGACTCGAGATTCAACGCGACGTCGTCAACGAGGAAGCCGAAGCCGACGAACGCGGGTTGATGAACCCCCGAACGACGGTCAAGGATCGCTTCGAGGCGGCGAAGAAAGACGCCGAAGAGCGCGACCTCGACGAGATCAAAGACGTCACCGACTACGTCAGCGAGTACAGCGACGAACACGGCATCGAGACGACCGGCGGACTCCCCCAGACCCAGGCACAGGCGACGGAACAGACAGCGACCGACGGAGGAACCCATGAGTGACGAACAGGACAACTACACGGTCGGCGGCTTTCGCGAGTACCAGCAGAACAACCTCGAGGCAGACCCCGAGGAGGTGCTCCCACACTCGGGGTTCGTTCGCGACGAGAAGCTCGATCGCCAGCTCACCGTCCGGGCACTCCACCACGATCCCGATCGCTGGAACGGCAAGGCGGCGAAAGACTACCTCGCCGTCGAGAAGAACCGCCAGATCCTCCAGGCCGAAGGCGGCCACACCGCCCGAAACGCCCTCGAGAACGGCGACACGGTCACCCTGAAACACTACATCGGCGACCCGTCCCAGCAGGCCGACCTGGCGGGCATCAAAGCGATCACCCGACTCCAGGAGATCGTCGCCGGTCCCGCGCCCGTGATCGTCGTGCTCGGGGAGATGGGTGCGGGCAAGACCGACTTCGCCGGACTGCTCGGCCAGCTCCGTGAGCGGTGGGTCGACGGCGATCTCCTCGTCGGCTCGAACATCCGGACGCTCGACCGGCTCGACTCGTGGGTTCGCGACGACGGCTCCGTCGAGGACGGCTGGATTCCGAACTACCCGCTGCTCGAGGAGTGGGTGCAACAGGACGGCGACCCCGTCGACAATCCCCAACAGCCGAAGCTGTTCATCGGCGACGAGTTCTCGACGAACGCTTCGGGAACCGGCGCGGACGGCCACAAGGTCCGCAAGAAGATGGGACCGCTCGTCTACAAGATCCGCAAGTACGGCGGCGCACTCATCTACATCGCACACGGCGAGTCCTCCATCCACCCGCTGCTGTGGCGCGTCGGCACGATCATCAAGAAGACGTCGCAGAAGCGAGCCGTCGTCGCCGACCGCGTCTCCGGCGGCAAGCTCGTCGACGTCGACCCTCGCCCGCTCGAGGGCATCCCACCGACCGACTGGGGCTTCCACACCCAAGACGAGGCGGACTGGTCCTGGACGGCGTCGGCCGACGACAAGGAAAACGAAGGTATCGCCGAAGAGGACGTGAAACGGGTGGCCGCCTGGACGATGGAAGAGTGTCGTCGGCAGGGGATGTCCGCCCGCGAAACCGCCGAATTCGTCCCCTACAGCCACGCAACCGTCGCAAACTGGTGGAACGACATCGACGACGGCGGCGAGAAAAAAGAGTGGATTGACACCGTCGAGCGGGTGATCGCATGACGACGACGGGATACCTGCCTGTCAAGCGGAACCGACCGCCCTTCACTCGAGCCCACAGCCCACCGCGCCAGCCCCGGCTCCGGCCCTGGCGGGCCGGATCCGGCGGCGATGGGCGCGCGGCTCGAGGGCAGCGGAGGCGTATATATATCGGCGCGCGACGCGCGTGGTGTGCGTGAAATCCCGCTCGAAGCGCGCGAACCACTTCGGCACGATCGTCGAGAAGCGCATGGCGAAGAAACGACGGTTCGACCTGGAACGCTCGAGCTGGCACGACGCCCGCTTCGGGAACGGCACGCCCGTCGAAATCAAGAGCACCATGCTCGAGCACGCCGACGGCCAGCCGGGGACGTTCAAAGTCTACCGCACGTACCACGAAAAGCTCCGGCGGGCCGACGGCTGGTACTGTTTCGCGGTGTATCGGCCACATGGTCGCTCCGGACTGACGGTCGTCAACGACAAGATGGTTCGCTCGTGCGATCTCCCGCTACTCCGGTGGCACGGTGGCGGTGATCACCGCGACACCCAACAGGCGAAGATCGCGATCTCGGATATCTTCTGACCCCTTCCTAAGCGGACTCGACAACGACTCTTATCGAGGTCCCGCTTTCCCCTATCGCCGCCGCATTACCCGTTCTTCCGTCTGGTATCAGCCGGCTCGTCTTTCTCGAGCGCGGCGAGCGTTATGCGAGCCGCGCAATTGCCCTGCCCCCTTAGGGGCATAGTGAGGGCTAAAATACCTTCTCGGGAGATTTCGCACCGTGGTCACGGAGTTCGGCATCGAACGAAACGAGTGTCGCATCGACAGCGTTCGCAGCAGCGAGTACCAGTGCATCCATTGGATAGAGGAGCGTCTCGTCCTGAAGGCGGTTGGCCTCGATCACGTCGGAGGCGTCCGGAAACGTGACTGTCGTCCGTGACGACACCCGCTGTTCGATCTGTTCGACCCGCTTGCGGTCGAACTGCTTTTTCTTGGCAAGGACGCTTCGAAGCTCCATGAGATTTAGCACCGACGTGTACGTGTCATCGGCGTCGTTGAGAACGCTCACCGCAGTTTCCGACCGTTCAGTATCACGTGTGACGGCAGCGACGAGCACGTTCGTGTCGAGAAAGAGCCTCATATTCGCTCACGGACGTCCCGAACCTCTTCGACTGCATCGACTTCGATGTCGACTGCCAGCTCCTCGAGTGCGTCACCGAGTGGGACCTCTTCGTCGTCCGCTGGATCTTCTGCCATGAACTCAGCGAAGTCGTCGGTCGTGAGGCTCATACTCCCGGGTTGTCGACCTGAGTGCAAAAGGTTGCTGGTGGCTCACGTACACGACAGGAGATTAGGGGTGCAGCTTCTCGCGACCGCTAATTGAATTTTCACGCGCACCGCAGGGGTGCGTTTCATCTGGATCAACTGGAGATGCACGAAGGTGGGGGTGGGGTGCCGTAATTTTTTGACTCTGTCCCCTTGGGGACACCCGCCAAGGGGTGTGTCGCGCGCAGCGCGAACGCACCCCGCTGGCGTCCCGTCGCGATCGCGACGGCGACCCCACCCTCGTGGGCTCGAGAACAACCAGAATTGTATCCGTCCGACTGTTATCCAACCTTGGTTTCTGAAATAAAGGAAGCGAAAAGCGTTGCCACTACGAGGGCCGGTTCAGCGGTCGGCGACCGTACCGACGAATCCGCTTTCAGTGCCGCCGTCGGGTGTCTTCCAGGTCATCTGCGCCCGCCGGAGGACAGCCGGATCGTTCCCCGAGCGCACCCACTTCTCGAGGGCTTCCGTCGCGATCGCCTGGACGTCCTCGAAGCTATCGGACTTGAGCCAGGACAGCACGGTGTCGATCCGGAGCCGGCGGGGGTCACCCGCGTCGTCGAAGACGATCTCGGCGCCGTTCGTCGCGAGCCACTCCTGGAACGGCGAGGACTCGGCGAGGTGATCGGCCAGGCCCATGATGTGTTGCATCCGATCGGCGTAGCTTTCGATCGCGGACTCGGCGGACTCGGCGATCGCCCGTAACTCCTCGCGGTACTTCCGTGCTCGATACGAAACGTGACCGTCCTCGAGCTGAAGAATCTCCCCGAGTTCGTTGATCGCCCGGTAGACCGTCGCCGTGTGATACCCCGTCTTCTCCTCGAGGTCGTCGACGGACTGGCCGCCGTCGGTGGCGACGAGTTCGGCGATCTCCTGTTCGGAGTCGCGCATGTCTCGCAGCGTCGTCATCAACAGGTGTTCCTGCTGTGCCTCGAGGCGCGGGGTAGGATCGTCGGAGAGCTCGACCGGCGTCTCGCGCGCGACGGCGTCGAAGTGATCGTCCGGGACGTAGACGGCGGTACCGTCCGGTGCCAGCGGGACGTCCGCCCAGTTCAGCGTGTTCAGGATCGTCTCGTCGATCTCCTCGCGAAGCTCGTCGCGCTCGCTCCAGGCGAACGCATCACCGCCGTTCAGTTTTTTCTTCACCAGCACGCCGTACTTCGGATGGTACGACGGATGGTCTTTCGACACGGAGTTCGCGTTCTCGAGCAGGTAGTTCTTCAGCTGCTTCCCGCGGTGGTGGTCGGGGAGTAACGCCTTCGCGTCGTCGGGCCGGAGCAGACATCGGTGCATGTGACCGACGACCTCCTCGTTGTCGATCTTGTACTCGGCTTTCGCTCCCTCCGTATCGGCGAGCAACAGCATGATCTTGTGCATCACACCGGCTGAAATCAGCTTTTCAGCCCATTCCCGTCGGATTCGCACGTATCGCTCGTAGGCGTGGATCGTACTCGCCTGGTGTGGGGATTCGCTCCAGTACTGTCGCGACACCCGTTCGTCGGCCTCCTGAAAGACGCCCGCGTAGAACGCAGACAGCAGCTCCGGGATCGTGTCCGGCTCGACGTTGCTCGAACGAAACTCGACGTCGACGCCTTCGACGTCGCCGACCTGATTCTCCCACGGGAGATCCATCGGCTCGCGGGTCTCCCAGTGACGCATGTTCGGGAACCGGGGCGAGATATTGAACGAACACTTCCGTTCACCGCGGCCCCGGCCCTTGATATTCCACTCGTAGAGCCGTTCTGACGTCACATTGTCGGACAGCCGCGGGGCGAACCCGGATTTCTGATAGTACACCTCCAGGTGCCAGCGTTCGCCGTCGACGTCGACACCGAACTCGAGGTGACCCTCGAAGGGTGGCCCGAGCATCACCGACGTCAGTCCCCAGTAGGGGGCGAGTCCCCACTGTGGGTACTTGAACCGGCCCTCACACTCGTGAGGACAGGTCTCGACGTGGCTCACTCGTCGTCACCCCGCTCGCTTCGGACGAGACCGGTCAGGACCGCAACCGGGTTCCACCACGTTGCTGTCTGACACCGGTGGCAGACGTGTTTGAACGAGGTGAGATCGCTCGCCTCGAGGCTGATCGGATCGGCCTGTGGTTGGTGGGTGATCGCGTCCGACGAGACGCGTTTGACGCGAACCTGTCGACAGCCGGTGCAGATCGCGTCGACCGGGATACCGCGGTGACCGGCCGCATCGTCTTCTAACTCTGCCCGGAGATCTCGCTCCTCGAGGTCGCGATCGGCGTCGGTGCTCACCCGACTCACCTCCCTCCAGGTCCGCGAAGGTCGTCGAACGCGGCCGTCCAGGGCACCTGTCGGTACTGATCGGCACACCGACCGCCGTCACCACACTCCCACCAGGACGTCACCAGCGCGTCGACCGTCGTCGCGCTCGTCAACGCCATCCGACAGACGTCACCCTCGGCGTGATCGTACACCGCCAGGACGTACTCACCGCCGGCCTCGAGCAAGCGCTCGTGATTCTCGCGACGGATCCACCAGCGCCCATACCGCCCACGGTAGCGCCGGCGGCAGGCCTTCACCTCGACGGGCGTTCCCTCCTCGGCGATCGGCGAGCTGGCAAGCGGCGTCTCGATCGGCGCAACCGTCCGGGCGTCGAACCACTCCGGACTGTCGTCGCCGGCGACGTGCTCGAGCGGCCACCGATCGCAGGCGGCCGTCTCGACGGTCCGCCCCCAATCGGCGTTGTCCGCGACGCTCACAGCAGATCAACGCGCGTTCGGCGGATCTCTCGAGCACAGTCGGGACAGAGCCGTCGGTCGACGGCGACGGTCGACTCACACCGTTCGCACTCGTCGTTCTCGACGACGCGGCTCACGCTCGCTCACCTCGCGGTTCGCTCCCGTGACGGCCGGGGTCGGTTTCGGGGTCGGGAACGTCGACGTCGACACCAGCAGCTGATCCTCTCGTCAGTCGTCGGTAGCTATCGCACTCGGGACAGCGATGGGCGACGTCGCGATCGTCGCCGAACACCCGGCCGAACCGGTCGGTCACGTGGGCTCCACAGTGCTGGCACGTCGAGGTGTTCGTCGACGGCCACGGGGCGGTCGTCACGCCGACCACCCCGCGTTTGCGCAACTAATCGACAGACGTGACGGGGTCGAAGTCCGATCCGGACTGATATCAAATTTTACCCCCGGAATACCGAAACCCGAATGTGACGAAAAACGCCACATTCGACACTCTGCGACGAGATTCGTGTTAGTTTCAAAACGGGACGTCCGAGAACGGGCGCGACGGGATACAGCAGGTAAACGAGTCGCATCGGCGCACGTTTCGTCCGTCGCCAGACGGTTGTCGCGACGACGCGCGTTCGACGCGTCGTTACGGGTACGAGCAGTCGCTCGAGTCCGACCGTCGTCCAGCCGCGGCCGACGACTGCTCTGTTCGTGTATGACGAGTCCGAGAGCCAGTGGACGGTCCCGATCCGTACCGCAGCGGCGACGCCGACGCCGGTCAACGCGACGGTGAACCCGACCCCGACACCGCCGACCGCAGCCGGTGGTACGAACGCGGGTTCGAGTCCGGGAACGCCGACGACGAGTCCGTCGGCGAGCCAGCTCACGGGCCAGAACTGGACCGGCCGGGAAAGCGCCGTGATCACCGAATCGACGCGACCGGTGACGAACACGGAGACGTACGCGAGCGCGAGGACGATCCCGAGCGGTATCTTCAGCCTGGCTAGGGGTTCGTAGCTAGACAGGAGGTGACGGACCGCGAGACCGCACGCGACCCCGCTCGAGACGGCGGCGAGAACCACGAGCGGCGTCGCGACAGCGAGGACGGCGAGCACGGACGCCGACCCTACTCCCAGAGCGAACGCGGAGCCGACGACGGCCGTCGGAACGACGAGCCAGCTCGCGACGAGTACCGCCTCCGCGAGCACCGTGGCGGCGACCAGATTGGGGATCGAGGTAGAGGAGAGATGCAACGCCGGCTGCTCGAGGTCGCCGACTTTCGTGACGGTGCGGACCGCGACGGTGACGGTGATCCCCACCCACACCAGACCGACGACGGCGCGCGTCCTCGAGCGGACGGCCACGTCGGCACTCGCGGCGGCCGTTCCGAGTTCCCGTCCGACGGCGTACGCGCCAGCGCCGCCGCCGGCCGTCACGCCGACGAGCAAGATCCCGAGCAAGAGCACGCCGACCGCCTCTCTGGGTGTCTCGCGGATCGACCGGAGCCGTCGGTGGAGGTCGCCACGGACGACGTGGAGGATCACCGCCGGCTCGTATCGGACCATCGACGGACGTTCGACCGCGAGTGTAAATGGTCTGTCGGTTCCAGTGGACGAAGTCGCAACGCTCATACGCGACGTCTTCGAGCCACGTGATATGATCGATGCCGCGGTGCGGATTACCCACCTGGTGTTCGCCGCCGTCTGGGCCGGAAGCGTCGTCTACGTCGCGCTCGTCGTCCTGCCGCTTGCCCGCGACGGCGCGTTCAACACGACGAGACCGCTCGAGGCCCTCTCCGGGAAGCTCACGACCATCTCGCGGGTGAGCGCTGTCGTCTTGCTCGTGACGGGCGGTCACCTCGCCGGGACGGGCTATACGATCGGCGAGAACGGACAGGGGCTGTTCACCTCAATCAACGGCCAGCTCGTACTCCTGATGGTCGCGCTCTGGCTCGTCCTCGCCGCACTCGTCGAAATTGGAGCGAAACGGTTCGAGTCGGGGCTCAACGGAAAGAAGATCAGAGAGCCCGCCCGGTCGGCGCTGTCGGTGTTCCGGGCCGGCGCGGTCGTCGCCGTCGCGTTGCTCGTGGTCGCCGGATTGATCACGACTGGCGTGGCCATCAGGTACACCTGACGTGACTCCCGGTCGAATCCGCTCGCATGACCGTCCTGCGAAAAATACTTAGTGGGTTACTGTAAGGTGAACGTATGATGCTCAGGGGTAGGGACGTGGCGCTGTCGCTGCTCACGGTCGGGACGGCCGCAGCCGTCGGCTATCTCCTTCGTTCCGATCGAACGCGTACGGATCGTGGCGAACTCAAAGCCAACGTCGGCGCACGCATCGTCGAGGACGTTCCCGACGGCGCGGTCGTGGTCGACGTCTCCTCTCGAGAGTTACAGTCGATTCCCGTCGTTCGTGACGCCATCGGCCGTGTCCTCCGGGCCGACGCTACCGAGGAGTGGACACACGTCACGCTCGAGACCGACGACGCCTGGGACGTCGTCGACGCACTCCGTGGATCCCTGCCGTACTACGAGGGAGATGGGACGGCGTACAACGGGATCTACGTCCGCTGTCGCGACCGAATCGTCGTCATCGACGCCATCGGCTGGGCGCGTCTCGAGGAACCGATCCGGTAAGAAATCGCAACCACTACCACGGCCGCGAGCGCAGACGCCCTCATGCAACTGGGCGTAATCGGGCTCGGTCGAATGGGACAGATCGTAACGGAGCGAGTTCTCGAAGCGGGCCACGACGTCGTCGCGTACGACCTCGATCCGACGGCCGTCGCCGACGCCGCCGATGCCGGTGCGGAACCTGCCGACTCGGTGGTCGACCTCGCCGACCGACTGGGCGAGCGAAAGCGAATCTGGCTGATGGTCCCCGCAGGCGAGGCCGTCGACGCCGCACTCGACGACCTCGAGGACCTGCTCTCTGCCGAGGACGTCGTCGTCGACGGCGGCAACACCTACTTCGAGGACTCCGTGCGCCGGGCCGAGTCCTGTCCCGCTTGCTATCTCGACTGTGGCACCTCCGGTGGTCCGGCCGGCGCCGAACTCGGCTTCTCGCTCATGATCGGCGGTCCTGAACACGCCTACGAGGAGCTCGAGCCCGTCTTCGACGCCGTCGCCACCGGCCCTGACGGCCACGCCCACATGGGTCCCGCCGGCTCGGGCCACTACGTCAAGATGGTCCACAACGGCGTCGAGTACGCCCTGATGCAGGCCTACGGCGAGGGGTTCGAACTCCTCCACGAGGGACGATACGATCTCGACCTCGAATCCGTCGCCCGCGTCTGGAACAACGGCGCAGTGATCCGCTCGTGGCTGCTCGAGCTCTGTGAGGAAGCGTTCCGCGAGGAGGGGACCGACCTGGGAACGGTCGCCGATCGCATCGAGGGTGGTTCGACCGGAACCTGGACCGTCCAGGAGGGGCTCGAACAGGAGGTCCCGGTGCCACTCATCTACACCGCACTTGCCGAACGATTCGGCTCCCGTGCCGACGACGGCCGCTTCTCGAGACGGCTCGCCAACCGACTGCGCTACGGGTTCGGCCGCCACGAGGTTCCGAGACGGGAGACGTGACGGTCAGAAGTGTTATCAAGGAGTGGCCGATTTACTCGAGCGAGGGCGCGTAGCTCAGTGGACAGAGTTCTTGGTTCCGGACCAAGATGTCGCGGGTTCAAATCCCGTCGTTTTCGCCATCGAACCGCTCCGACGCGCGTTCGAATCCGTCCAGACGACCGGCGAGCTCCCGACGCTTGCCGCGCCGGTCCTGATGGGGTACGTCGTCTGGGCGTCGGGAATGGCGTTCACCCTGAACCCACTCGGCGATCAGGGTGCGACGCTGCCGACGACGCTGTCGGTTCCCGAGGCCGCTCGAGCTGTCGTCCGCGGTCGACTCCTCGTCGCGGTCGTGGCGACGGCGCCGCCGGGACTCGCGTTCGTGGGTCTCGCCGCAGCGTTCAGCCCGCTTTCGATCGCCACGTCGGGTGCAGTTCTCGTCGCGACCGCCGTGGGAGTCGTCGCGACTGCCGCGTTGGCGACCGGGATCGGCGTCGCGTTTCCCCGGTTCGGTGCCGTTTCGGTGACGCGCAATCGGCGGGTCGTCGTGCCGAGCAAGACCGCCGCCGTCGGCTACTCGCTTTCCGTTCTGGTGTGTGTGGGCGCACTCACCGCAGTCGTACTCGAGCCGATCCGCGAGTCGATCGCCGCCGCGCTTACCTCGCCGATCGGTCCGATGGCTGCACTCCCCGTCGACGTCCTCGCGGCCGGGCTGGTGCTTGCAGTCGCGTCTGTCCCGATCTGTTCGTATCGGTACGCCGTCTCGCGGATCGAACGGTACCGACTCGAGTGATCGATCGGCTCACTCGAGCCAGCCCGAGGTCCAGTCGACGAGCCGACGGCGCACAGCCGCGTACGACAGCGAGACGACGACGCCAGCGACGGCGAGCGCCTGGATCGTACTGTACTCGTCGAAGATCACGAGCGAGGGCATCGCGAGCCCGACGGCGAGGACGGCGTCTTCGGGTGCGCCGTCGTAGCGAACCCACCGACGCGGTGCGATCCACCGACCACGTACGTGGTCGTACACTGCCCGGTCTGAGGGGTTTCGCCAGGGATCGATCGTGGGACCGGCTCCGAACGCGTCGCTTACGGCGTGCAGCCACGCGGCGACGGCGAAGGCCGCGAGGCCGACGGTGACGTTCGAGAGCGAGAGGGCAGCGAGAACGACCGCGGGAATCGCGGCGACGCCACCGTAGACGGGAAAGTGAAGCGTCCGGCGGTGTTCGAACGCGACGTCGAGGTCCGGGAAGATGCCGCCGGCGATCGCGCCGACTGCGAGCGGGAGGGCGAACTCGGGTGCGAGGTAGGCAAGCGGCGCGACGACTGCCAGCCCGGTGAACGCGTGGGTCGTCGCCATCATATCCGGCCACTCGGAAGGCGAAGGATAAAACGCTCGTGGATCTCCGCTCGAGGCTGCGACCGCCCGCGGTCGGGGCCGGGACCGTGGCTACTCGAGGTTCTCGCCCTGATAGGAACCGTCGTAGACATCCTCGTGATCGGCGTCCGCGAGCACGAGTTGGGCGATCCGGGCGTCGCGCTCGAGTTCGACGTCGTGGCCGACCTGTAACAGCCCTTCACCTCGTCCCTCGTAGCCGGCGTCCCAGACGGCAGTGTTGAGCATACAGGAGTTGCGAAGCAACGACGAACGCGGGTAGACGAAGCCGACGTGGCCCTCCGGGATCGCGATCCGTTCGCCGTATCGGACGACGTACGAGCCCGTCGGCAGGTAGTAGGTCTCGGGGGCGATCCGGTCG
Source organism: Natrialbaceae archaeon AArc-T1-2 (assembly GCF_030273315.1). Lineage (NCBI taxonomy): Archaea > Methanobacteriati > Methanobacteriota > Halobacteria > Halobacteriales > Natrialbaceae > Natrarchaeobaculum > Natrialbaceae archaeon AArc-T1-2. The sequence goes on from NZ_CP127174.1 coordinate 3,047,322, forward strand.
CGTTCCTCGAGCGGGCGTGCGATTCGGTCGCCGATCTCTGTGCCGTCGCTGGCGATGCGGCCGGGCTCGCGTTGCTCGAAGACGACGTCGAGGGTGAGATCGACGCCGTTTGGCTGGATCTGCTCGTCGTCGACCGGCGAGACGTGTTCCGCGACGAAAGCTCCGGAACGATGCATGTCCGCGTGAGAACGGGCAGCCGGCAAAAACCTGTCGCGTCCGGATCGGACGATCACTCGCGTCGGATTCGGTCTCGGCCGTGAGATCGGTCACGGATATTGGGACGGTCAGAGCCACCAGCCCGGCAACCGAGTTGGCGTGTCATCGTCTCGCTGACGAACCGAAACCGTCACGACACACACGGCAAGCGTTCGGTGTCTTGGAGTCTCATACGGTCATCCTCGACAGAAACACGCTGGATTTATCAAGGCGGACAGTCGAGGTTCAGACGCTATGGGACAGACACTCACTGAGAAGATCCTCGACGACCACCTCGTCGAGGGCGAACTCGAGACCGGCGAGGAGATCGGGATCGAGATCGATCAGGTCTTGACACAGGACACGACGGGGACGATGGTCTGGCTCCAGTTCGAAGCGATGGGGTTGGACGAGGTCCAGACCGAAATCGCCGCCCAGTACTGTGACCACCAGACCTACCAGTTCGACTTCAAGAACACCGACGACCACCGCTTCCTGCGTTCTGCTGCTGGCACGTTCGGGGCTCACTTCTCTCGTCCCGGAAACGGCATCTGTCACAACGTCCACCGCGAGAACTTCGCGGCACCCGGAAAGACGCTACTGGGCTCTGACTCGCACACCCCCACGCCCGGCGGCCTGGGCCAGCTCGCTATCGGTGCCGGCGGGATCGACGTCACCGTCGCGATGGGTGGCGCGCCGTACTACATCGAGATGCCCGAGGTCGTCAACGTCCGCCTCGAGGGCGAACTCCCCGAGTGGGCAACGGCGAAAGACGTCATCCTCGAGTTGCTCCGGCGACTGACCGTCAAGGGCGGCGTCGGCAAGATCCTCGAGTACACCGGCCCCGGCGTCGAGACGCTCACCGCGCCCGAGCGCATGACCATCACGAACATGGGCACCGAACTCGGCGCGACCTCGTCGCTCTTCCCGACCGACGAGCAGACCAAAGACTACCTCGAACGCGTCGGTCGCCCCGAGGACTACGAGGAGATCCAGCCCGACGAGGACGCCGAGTACGACGACGAGATCGTCGTCGACTTAAGCGACCTCGAGCCGCTGATCGCCCAGCCGTCGATGCCCGACAACGTCGTCCCCGTCAAGGAAGTCGAGGGCGAATCGGTCGAGCAGGTCATCGTCGGCTCCTGTACGAACGGTGGCTACGAGGACATCCTCCCCGTCGCCAAGATGCTCGAGGGTCGCGAGGTCGCGATGGAGACCGAAACCATCGTCGCCCCCGGCTCCAAGCAGGCCTCCGAGATGCTCGCCCGTGAGGGCTGGGTCGCGGAGATGATGGCCGCCGGCGTCAACTTCTCCGAGGCGACGTGTGGTGCCTGTATCGGCATCGGCCACGTGCCCGCCTCCGATTCGGTCTCCCTGCGGACGTTCAACCGCAACTTCGAGGGCCGTTCGGGTATCGAGGACGACAACGTCTACCTCTGTTCGCCCGAGGTCGCCGCCGCCGCCGCCATCAAAGGCGAGATCATCGACCCACGGAACCTCACAGAGGAAGAGGAGGACCTTGAGGCACCCGGCATCGAGCTCCCCGACGAGTACGACGGCTCCAAGACAGATCTCATCGCCCCCGAGGAGGCCGTCGACGACGAACTCATCAAGGGGCCGAACATCGGCGACGTCCCGCTGAAAGACGACCTCGAGAGCGACCTCGCTGGCGAGGCCCTGTTGAAGATGGAGGACAACATCACGACCGACCACATCATTCCTGCGACCCAGGACATCCTGATGTACCGGTCGAACATCGACAAGCTCTCGGAGTTCACGCTGAGTCGTGTCGACGAGACCTTCGCCGAGCGTGCCGCGGAGGCCGACGGCGGGTTCCTCGTCGCCGGCGAGAACTACGGCCAGGGCTCCTCGCGTGAACACGCCGCGATGTGTCCGATGTACCTCGGTATCGACGGCGTCCTCGCCCAGAGCTTCGCCCGGATCCACCGTGCGAACCTCTTTAACTTCGGTATCGTCCCCCTGATCATCGACGAGGACACCTACGAGCAGATCGACCAGGGCGACGACATCGAGATCGTCGACGACGTCCGCGAGGGCGTCGAATCCGGCAACGAAGAGTTCACGGTCCGCGTCAACGACGAGTGGGAGGCCACCGCGACGCTCGACGCCTCCGAGCGCGAACGGGACATGCTCGCCGTCGGCGGCAAGCTCCCGTGGACGAAACAGCAGGCCGAAGAGAGCGGCGCTGCACCCGCAGACGACTAAATCGGTATCTCCCCTTTCCGCTCCCTTTTCTCTCGTCTTCGCTCTCGCTTTCGACAGCGCCGACATCGTCGGCCGGGGCCCGACGCTCGACGAACATCTCGGATCCGTCGGCCGCCGGCGTCCGTACCGTATTAACGCCCTCGATTATACCGTCGGACAGATGCTTTGATACACTATCACCGGGAACGTCCTCCGGTGAATGTATCAGCCGTTCTGTCCGGCGGTATAGCCCGCGAACCGAACTCGCCGCTCGGCGTCGGCCGCGATTCGCTCGAGTGTCTTTCCCATCAGATACCCCGCGAACGGACGGACCAGCCGCCAGTACCGGCGAAACCGCCGCCTCGAGTTGGCGTCGGTCGTCGCGGTTCGCACCTCGTAGGTGAGCAGCGTTCGGCTCTCGTCGTCGGGCCGGACCGACAGGCTTGCCGCGATTTTCGCGTAACCCGGGTCGTCGAAGTCCGCGAACGCCTCGGGATCGACCTCCCGCCACTCGATCGACGGCTGCCAGAACGTGCCGACGGCCCCGACGACGAGTTCGTCACCCGGCTCCTCGTCGAGACGTATCCACTCGTCGATCTCGTCGAGGTCGCCGAAGGTGAGCCGGTCGAGCATCGGCTCCGGCCGTCTCCCCCGCACGCGCTCGAGGACGTGCGTCGGGACGATCCGGAGCCATCCCAGCGCGCGGACGATCGGGCCTACATCGAGTAGATCGACGGCGAGCATCGCCTGGTAGGTCGTCTCGGGGTCGGCGTCGACGATCGCGTGTCGGGTCACGGTGACGTCGTACTCGGGAAGGTGGCGATCGATCAGCACGTCTCCTCGCTCTCGTTCGGTTCGAACAGCCCTGCGAACTCGAGGGTCCCCGGATCGGTGCTCGCCGCAGTCTGTCCCTCGCTCGAGCCGTAGGCTACGAGGACAGTCGCCATCGCTTACCTCGTGGCAGACCCCGTCCTCGAGGACGATTCGAGGTCGTCGTGACGTCGGCTATCCGGGCGGTCGGAAGCGCCATGTTCGTTCCGTCGACGCGCAGCGACATCAACTGTCGTCCCGATCGTCCGCGCTCGCACGCGGCAGTCGGATAACGAAGGCGGCACCCCCGAGGTCGGACGTCTCGACCCGGACGTCGCCACCGTAGTGGCTGACGAGTGTGTCCACGATGTAGAGTCCGAACCCGGAACCCGGACTCTTGATCCCGCGTTCACCTCTGCCGAATATCTCTCGCTGCCGATCGTCCGGAATCCCCGGCCCGTCGTCGGCGATTCGGACCGCGACGGTCTCGCCCTCGACGGCGACGGCGACCTCGACCGTCGGATCGCCGTCGTTGTGTTCGATCGCGTTCTGGAGCACGTTCTCGAAGACCGAGCCGAGCAGTCCGTCCGCCGTGACGACGACTCCGTCGGGAACTTCGCCGTCTCGGACCGTGACCGTCGCGTCGGGGTGGTTCGTTCGGACGTCCGCGAGCACGTCCGTAAGCGTCCGCGAGAGATCGACCGCCTCGGGTTGGTCGTCGGTAATCGTGCTCACGACGGAGCGGACGTTCTGGACGATCGTGACGATGCGCTCGCTCCGAGCGCGGATCGTCTCGAGCGAGTCGTCGCGGGCGGAACGATCGTCGGCCGTTTCCAGTCGCTCGAGCTCGCCGAGCACGACGTTCATCGCGTTTAAGATCTCGTGTCTGAGGATCTGGTTCAGGAACTCGACGGTCTCGCGTTCCTCGAGCAACGCCTCCTCGGAGGTCTTCCGATCCGTGACGTCCCGGAGCGCAGCGAGGTGACGGCCGGGCTGGACGTTCGCGGTCGCGGCGAGTTCGACGATGCGACGCTCCCCGTCGGTCCGGACCAGCGGAAACTCGCCGCGCAGTTCGCCGGTCTCGAGAAACTGCTCCCAGGCGGCGTCGACCGCCACGTCGTCGGCGACGAACTCCGCCATCGACCGGCCGACGAGGTCCGTACGGGACGTCCCGAGTAGCCCACACGCCGCGGGATTGGCGTCGAGACACTCCGTGTCGTCGTTCACGACGAGCAACGCGTCGAGCGTTCCGTCGAACACCGCCTGGAACTTCCGTTCGTTCGCCGCCGTCAACTCGAGCTGGCGCGTGCGCGAGGCGTCGTAGATGCCGACCAGGACGCCGAGTACCGCACCGCCGACCGACGTAGTCGCGATCACGTGGCTAACACCGCTTACGGACTCGCCTTCCAGTTGTAGGTGGCCGATCATCGCCGCGGTGACGATCGCGATGCCCGCGACGCCGGCGAGACACCAGCCGAACACTCGCCACTCGTGGACGGGCTCGAGGTCGCTTCGCCGGATCCAGACGGCACTGTAGAGGACGGCGAGTGCGAGCAGCAGGGGAAAGACGGTTCCGAGAAGGTCCGCGAGCAGGGGTTCGTCACCCCGGTGATCGACGGCGTGTCGGGCCGGAGCGATCGCGTGGGCGACGGCGACGCTACCGATCCCGACGGCCGGACCGTACTCGCGTACCGATCGCGTCACGGTCGGTCGCCGCCGCGAGTACGACGTCTCTTCTCGAAGCCGGACAGGTGATCGAGCATGTCACGCCAACGTGGTGACGTTTCTCCGTCCCCTACATAAAGGCCCCGGCCGGGATCGAACCCGGGTGGCGTCCAAACTGCATTTCACGTATCGTAGATGTCGCCGACGGCCGGCGCCGTCGCCTCGTATCCCCTCTCCCGAAGCTTCGAGGCGAACGCCTCGCACCTGTCGCCGTGGACGACCGCGATCTCGGCGTCCCGGTAGGACTCGAGGAACTCGTATAGCCCGTCCCGATCGGCGTGTGCGGAGAAGTCGTAGGACTCGACCTGTGCGCTGACGGGTGTTACCCGCCCGTCGAACTCGGCGCTGCCGGTCTCGAGCAGCTCCCGACCCGGCGTCCCCTCGACCTGATAGCCCGTCAGCGCGATCTTGTTCGTCGGGTTCGCACTGATCTCGGGGACGTACGTCATCGCCGGACCGCCCGAGAGCATCCCGCTCGTGGTGACGATCGCCGCCCGCTGGTCGGTGATCCGTTTTCGTTGCCCGTTTCGACCGGTGACGTACCGCGCGTGGGATTTCGCCCGCTGCAAGGCGTCCGGGTCGCGGACGAACTCGGGGTACGCCCGAAGCAACTCGGTCACCCGTTTTCCCATTCCGTCGACGTAACAGGGGATGTCGTAGGCCTCACAGACGAGCAGCATCTCCTGGGTCCGGCCGATGGCGAAGGCGGGAACGACGACCGTCCCTCCCTCCCAGAGGGTCGTCTCGACGCTCTCGACGAACTGTCGCTCGAGGACGTCCCGGTCTTCGTGTTCGACGTCGGAATACGTACTCTCACAGACGACGACGTCGGCGTCGGGACGGGCGGTCGTCCCCGAGACCAGGCGCTGGTCATCGGTGTGGAAATCGCCCGTGTAAAGCAGCCTGGTCTCCCCGTCGTCGACCAGCACGTGTGCGCTCCCGGGGATGTGTCCGGCGTCGTAGAATGTCACCTCGTGGCCGGCGGCTTCGAAGGGGTCGCCGTACCCGTGGTGTTCGGAGACCTGGGTCACCCGCTGGAGATCTGTCTCGGTGAACGGACAGTCGTAGGTCCCACCGTGGAGTTTCAGCGTGTCCCGGGCGAGCAAGCGGGCGAGTTCAGCCGTCGGCGGCGTCCAGTGGATCGGCGGGCGGGCATCGCCCGACAGCAGAGCCGGCACCGCGCCGGCGTGGTCGAGATGGGCGTGTGAGACGACGATCGCGTCGGGATCGACGCTCCCGACGGGATACTGCGGCGGATTTCCGGTCAGAACCCCGTAATCGAGCAGCAACGAATCGTTCACCAGGACGGCGCTGCGGCCGACCTCGCCTGCGCCACCCAGGAACTCGAGTCGCATTCGGTGGACGTTGTGGCTCTGGCGGTTTGTTCCCGTCGGTTCGGGAGCGACAGGGCTCGTGACCCACGGTTGGTATTACCGGCGTCACGAAGCGTGAGTCTGGATTGAGAAAACCGTTATTCCGGTAGCGTCTGTACTCACATTATGACAAACGGTGACATGCGATCGACAACGGCGGATTCGGCGATCGGTGACGTCGCGTATCTCACACGGTCCGACCACCGCGTTCCGGCGCTCGTCGCGATGACGGACCGTCCGCGGAGTCGCTCCGAACTCTGTGAGCTGACCGGCGTCTCGTCGTCGACAATTCGACGCACCCTCCGGGAGTTCGAAGACCGAACCTGGATCCGCAAAGAGGGATACCAGTACGAGGCGACACAGCTTGGAGCAGCCGTCGCGGACTGGATGGAAGAACTGCTCGATCGGATCGAAACCGAACGAGGGTTACGCGACGTCTGGCACTGGCTTCCGGACGACGTACTCGAGGCCGCGATCGAGACGCGATCGGAAGTAACCGTAACCGTCGCCGAGCCCGACGCCCCGTACTGCCCGGTGAACCGATTCGAGTCGCTTCTCCGGGAGACGAACGCGTTGCGGTTTCTTAGACCCGAGGTCGCCCTGATGGAGCCCTGTCTGGACGTGCTTCGTGAACGGATCGACGACGGGATAGACGTAACGCTGGTCGACCGACCGAGCTGTCACACATACTTCATTTCGACGTACCCGGAGCGGAGTTCGGGGATGATGATGCAAGACAACTTTGCGGTTCTCGAGCACGACGACCCTCCCTCGTACGGAATCGGCCTTCTCGACGGCCGAGTCATCATCAGCTGTTACGAGGAGGACAGCGGGGCGGTCCAGGCGGTGATCGATACCGACGTCCCGGCGGTTCGCGAATGGGCGGAATCGACGTACGCGGCGTTCGAGAGCGAGGCGCGACCGCTCGAGCCCGACGCGATCGTGGAGTGATCGTCCCGGCGGTGTGAGCGTGCCAGCGGTTTCTTCCGGTACCGGATCGCAGCCGGTGACTCGTCGTCAGCAGGTGCAAGAACGGCAGCAACTGCTGGAATGTCACGAAATAGCTACAACAACGTCTGGTTCGTAGTCTCTCTCGCCGAGAGGCGATACCAAATGACTGACGACCAGCGACTCACACACGGTGTAGACCTCGAGACGCTCGAGGGGTTCGCCGAACACGCGGCCGCCGATCCGGAGGCCGTCCAGCTCGGACTCGGCGCGTCCGCGACCTACGAGGGGACGTGCGCACACAGCGTAGCGAAGATCGATAGCTACGAACTCGGGGGCGAGACGATCGACCGCGAAACGCGAGAGTACACCGTTCCCTACGGCGGCTGGAAGGAGGTACTCGACGCCGGCGGCTGGGTCGGTGCGACCGACCGGATGGAGCCGATCGAAGCCGCGCTGTCGGCACTCGCCGCCTGTATCAACGTCGGTATCACCATCAACGCCGTCGCAAGCGGCGTTGACGTCGAACACCTCGAGACGCGTGTCCGGACCGACTTCGATCCGGCCGTCCTCTTCAACCTCGCGGACATCGGGGAGGCCGACGCCGTCTTCGAAAATCTGACGGCGGAGATCGACGTCGACGGCGACGACCTCGAGGCGGACCTGATCGACGAGTGGGCACGGCGAGCGCCCGTCTACACGCTCGTCTCGCTCGCACAGGACGTCGAGTTGACCGTTGAACACTCCCGCACAGGTGGCGGGCAGGGACTGATCGACGATGGGTAACTCACTCGACACAGCCGAACTCGAACGGCAGGTCAAATCGATGTACCGCGACGTCGCGGCGTCGGCAGAGGCCGACTTCCACTTCGAGACGGGTCGCGACCTCGCTGAACGGCTCGGCTACGACCCCGACGACCTCGACGCCGTTCCGGACGCGGCGGTCGACTCCTTCGCAGGCGTCGGCTACTACTTCGACACCCTCGCGCTCGAGCCGGGCGAGAACGTGCTCGACCTCGGCAGCGGCTCGGGGATGGACGCCTTCGTCGCCGGATTACACGTCGCCGACGGCGGGTCGGTGACCGGCGTCGACATGACCGACGAGCAGGTCGAGAAGGCCCGAATCCTGGCGGCGGAGGGCGGCTTTCACAACGTCGACTTCCGCGAGGGGTACATCGAAGACCTGCCGTTCGATGACGAATCGTTCGACGCGGTGATCTCGAACGGCGTGATCAACCTCTCCGCCGAGAAAGAGCGGGTCTTCGAGGAGGCGGGCCGGGTGCTCGAACCCGGCGGGCGGCTGGCGCTTGCCGACATCGTCAGCGAACAACGACTCCCCGCGGGCATCAAGTCCGACGCGGACCTCTGGGCGGCCTGTATCGGCGGTGCCGAACAGATCGACAGCTACGCGTCACTCGTCGAAACTGCGGGGTTCGAAGTCCTCGAGGTTCGGGACAACTCCCAGTACGAGTTCGTCTCCGAACAGGCGGCGAACGCGTGTCAGGCCTACGGGGTGAAGAGTATCTCGCTGAGCGCTCGGAAGCGAGCTTGAACCGACAGCTCGGACGCTCCCTCGTTCAGAGAGTGTCATAGAACAGTTTACATATTCCCGCTATGATTACTCGACAAACGGTAAGTACAGGCCAAGTAGTCAACTCACAAGACACATATTCGGGAGTAGGTAGAAATACGAAATAATGAACGAGAACCCAGTCATCTTCCGTCTGAATCTGATTATCGCACTTTTGGTTAGCAACCTTGTACTAATGCTTATCTTTTTTCTCCCTCTGGAATTGCTACTTCTCGGAGGAATTTTGCCTGCCTTCCTACTTCCATTAGCGGGTCTGATAATCCTGCTTCGTATTCGGTAAGTGCGCAGGCTAGTGAACGGATAGTTCTGTCCGACTGGGGTGAAAGGAACGCCGTGCGAACCGTCCGATGACAGCCTCTCGTACGGGCAAGATCGTCGTTTCCGACGGGATCTCACCGATACCGCGCAACGACCTCGCCCACGTCGGTCAGCCACGTCCGCCTGTCGTCGGCTTCGATCACGGCCGAGGCCGCCCCAGCCGCGTCGGCACCGAGCTCGAGTGCCCGCTCGACGTCGTCGGCCCCGGAGATGCCGCCGCCGACGAGCACGCTGGTCTCGGGACTCACCTCCGCGACCGTCTCGACGAACTCCTCGAGGAGGTCGGGGTGAGTCTCGGTGAGCGGGCGATCGGTCGCAACGCGTTCGGGTTTCTCGAACAGGAGACAACCCGGCTCGAGCGTCGCCACCGCCTTTCCCAGCTCGAGGCTGCCGACACAGACGATCGACTCGAGCTCGAGGTCGTCACAGCGGTCGATCGTACGTGCGAGGTCGTCGACGGTGGCGCGGCTCTCGGGGTGGTTGACGAGCACGGCGTCGGCCCCCGCGGCGGCGACCGCCTCGAGCGTGATCCGGCCGTTCCCGCGGCCGCTTTCGGCGGACGTGGCCGACTGGGCGACGACCGCGAGGTCGGTTCGCTCGGCGACCAGCCGGAGGTCAGGTGTCTGGGGAGCCACGGCGAACCGTCCGCTCGTCTCCTCGGCGACGGCTTCGATCGTGCGTGCGAGTTCGAGACCGTCCTCGCCGGCCGTTCCCTCGTAGACCTTGTAGTTCACCAGAAACTGCGGGTACGAAAGCGTCACGTGTATCCGTCGCCTCGGCAGGGAGCCACAAAACCGTATCCGTCTTCACGACGGAATCGAGTTACCGCCGGTCGTCACCGCTCGCCTCGCCGGCCAGCGACAGCAGGTAGACGTCGAGTAAACAGACGAGCAGTACGGCGAGTGGAACGGCGACGTCGGCGTAGTTCACCTCCTCGAACTGTAACGCGGTCACGAAAAACGGGCTCCCGGGATCGAACGCGCCCGACAGCGTCCGGGCGCTCAAGAACGCGAGCGCGAGGACGTAGAGGAGAAACCAGAGCCCGCCGCGACGCCACTGGCCGAGGTAGACGTGTCCGAACCCGGCCGCAAAGACCGTCAGGACGTACGCCGGCCACGTCGGGCGAGCGCGATCGGTCATTCTCTTCGCTCCGGTGTGAACGTCCGTATCGCTCGCTCGAGTCGTGTCCGGGCTGGCGATGCCGGGAGGACCGAAACGACGTCTCGGGCCCGTTCGAGGTGGCGATCGATCTCGGTCTCGGTCGTGTCGGCGGCGACCGGCGCGTCCTCGCGGGCGAGCCGATCGCCGTCGAGGGCACGACGGAGCGTCTCGAACGCCTCGCTCGAGTCGGTCGACCGACACGCGAGGTCGGCAGCCGCCGCGACCGACTCGCCGTAGGTCGACGCCGCCGAGACGACCTCGTCCGTGCCGCCGGCGGCTGCCGCTCCGAGCGCACCGCCGGTGGCGGCGAGGACCGCCCGCGGTCGACGACGTCGGTCGATCGTCGTCTCGTCCGGACGAGTCTCCGCCGCCGTAAACAGCGTCGACGCGAGCGATTGCGAGCCGTTCGTGAGCAGCCGATAACACGCGAGTTGCCGATCGACCGGCAGGTCGGCGTCAGCGATCGTCTCGTGGGCCGTCGCGTGCAAGTGATCGCTCGCGAGGAGTGCGAGATCCCGTTCTCGCGCCGTCTCGTATCGACCCTCGAGGAGGTCCTCGCGGAGACGAACGTAGCCGGCGAGGGCGGCGACGGCGGTCGCGACCGTCCGGAGGTCGCCGTCGCGTCGCGCGCTGCTCGCTCGGCCGGTCGCCCCGACGAGGGTGACGGGGGCGTCGATCGATCGGACGACGGCGTCGCGCGCGACCGCGCCGGTCGCCGATGACAGTCCCGTCAGCGACGATTCGAGTCGATCCGTCACGTGCGTCGTTAGAACACCCGTCATGTCAGCTCACTCGTGTCGTCGGCTCTCGGCCGCCCGGTCGGATTCCGGCGCGGTTCGGTCCGTCCCCTCGAAACCGGCGATCGGAGTCACGTTCCGTTTGGCTGGGAACACGACGTCGTCTGCGAGCACCTCCTCGAGGACGAGCTCACTCGTCGCCGCTCGCACCTCGTCGGGGTAGGAGTCACGGCCGACGGTGAGCTTTCTGACCAGGGCACCATCGAGCGCTGCGAGCAACAGTGCCGCGATCCGACCCGGATCGTGCTCCCGGAACTGGCCCGCCGCCTGGCCGTCACGGAGGATCTCCTCGAGGATCGTCCGGAGCCGATCGTCGCTCTCGGCGAATCGCTTGCGGTATCGCTCGTCACGGGACGCGTGCGCCCGCAACTCGAGTAACGCGGTGTGAAAGGAGGCGTCAGACGAAGGCTCGTAGAGGTAGCTGTCGACGAAGGTCGCGAGCCGTTCGACCGGCGGGCGATCGTCCGCCGCCGCGACCCGGCGTTCGAACTCCTCGAGCAGGAAGTCGACGAAGTCGGCGATCAGCGCGTCCGTAGAGTCGTAGTGATAGAACAGCCGTGACTTGCTCTTGTCCGTTCGGTCGGCGATGTCTCGTGCCGTGAGTTCGGTGTAGCCGTGCTCACACAGCACCTCGTAGGTTGCAGCCATGATTTCTTCGCGTACGTCGGGATCGGTCACTGACTGACCGGTTGGTCAGGATGACAAAAAGGAGTTTCCCTCCGGCGGCGTCTACCGCTCATGGCCGATATCGCCGAACCCCGAACCGCTCGTACCCGCCGAACGCGAGTTCGAGCGAGCCGATCCACCAGTTCCAGCGGTCCGCCGGGGTACCGTTTGGAGCGTCGGCGAGTTCTTCGATCACGACGTCCGTCGTCAACTTGGCGCCGACGTCCTCGACGTAGCGGCCGGCGTCGGCGAGATCGACCGCCTGCCGGGCCACCGTCCGGGCCTCGCCTGCCGATCCGCCGAACTCCTGGCGGAGACGGGACTCGAGCCGATCCGGATCGATGCAGGTGCACATAGACGATCTACGCGGGTGACACACTTGGCTCTTCGATCGTCGCCTGCCGGCCGTCGATCGGCCGGTCGATCGACGTATTTTTGACCGACGGCCGTTTTCCGTCGGGCATGGCAAGTTTCACTGTCGTCGTTGGCGATCCCGACTCGGGGATGGCCCACCAGCTTGAGGCGGACGATCAGGATGCAAACCGGTTCATGGGCAAGTCCATCGGTGACGAGGTAGACGGCGGTGCCGTCGGCCTCGACGGCTACACGCTCGAGATCACCGGCGGCTCCGACGACGCCGGCCGACCGCTGAACGCGGACGTCGACGGCGCGAACCTCCAGGAAGTGCTGATGGACGAACGTCAGACGGGCTACAAGCCCCGACGCGAGGGCGAGCGACGCCGCATTACGGTTCGTGGCGGCGAGGTCTCCGACGCCGTTGCCCAGATCAACGCCAAGGTCGTCGATCGTGGCAGCGCCGACGTCGAAGAGCTGCTCGGCGACGGCGAGAGCGAGGACTGACTCGATCGGAATGGGAGACCGCGTCTCGAACGATCATCCGTCGGTTCGGACCGTCCGGACGACGCTCGCCGAGACGGCGACGGGCGTTCGGCTCGAAATACCGGCGGCCGATCGCGACGCTATCCCGGTCGAAGAGGTCGTCCGGCTCGTCCTCGACGGCGACGAGCTGTTCGCACGCCCCGAGCGGGCGCTGACCGGCGAGGACGTCTCGATTCCGGGCGTCTACGACTCGCCGCGGTTCGCCCGCGCTCCCGGTGACGGCGAGGATCGGCTGTCGTCGTGGATCGACAACCACGACGTCCGGGTCGGCGGCTCGGTCCTTCTCGACGTGGTCGAACCGGACTTTCTGTACGGACTGCGAGCGCCGGGCGAGACGGCGGTCTACGAGGCACGCGAACCGCCAAGCGATAGCCTGGCGTCGATCGCAGAAGACCTCGACGAGAGCCGGTGACCGCCACTGGTCGGTTCGCCGTCTCCAGCGACCGGGAACGCAGTCATTCGAGATAGCCCAGATCGGCGAGTCGTCGTTCGACGGCCTCGTCTGCGGTCTCGACCGACCGGTCGCCGTCGATCCGCGGATACTCCTGCCGGCCGGATCGTTCGACACAGGGGAGCACTCGACCGTCCATCCGGTCGCCGGCGGGGACGTCGAGCGTCGCTAGGACGGTCGGCGCGACGTCGAAGAGGTGAGCGTGTCCGAGATCGATGGCGTGATCGACGTCGACGCCCCGGGCCGCGAACGTTCCCTCGAGTTTGTGGTTCCACGGCTCCGAGGGCGGGCCGAACTGTTCGTTCCGAAGCGTCGCCGAGAGGAAGTGCTCGAAGTCTGCCGGGACGGTCACGACGTCGACGGCGGCTTCACTCTCCGGCCCGTTGAAGTACGTTTCCCGGGGCTGGACCGTCTCAAAGACGGGGTCTCCCTCCGGCGTCGTGACCGACCGAAGCTCGTCGATCAGCTGGCTCCGGACGTCTTCGTACGCGTCGGGCGGAACGACGCCGTCTGGCTCGCGACCGTCGAGGTTGAGACGCACGCCGAGTTCGATCCGCGATCGAACGTACGCCGTCGACTCCGCAAAGTCGACCGACGTCGCCCCGGCGGTGACGAGCCCCGAGGGAACGGCGGTTGCGACCGCATCCTCGAGTCCCAGCCGTCGGAGGACGGCTCCCAGACGTTGACTCGTGAGTCCGACGCCCGCGGCGGCCGCGATGGCCCGTTCGGCGACGCTTCGATCGTACTGGGCGGCGTCCTCGCCTGCTTTGAGAGCGTCGTCTCGCACCGTCGCCCAGGTCGGCATCCCGCCGCCGCGTTCGGTCTCGACGTAGCCCGTTTCGCGGAGGTACTCGTTGATACGGAACTCCCGTCCCTCGTACGGCCCCATCCCGTGATCGCTGACGACGAGCACGTTCGAGGGCTCGTACTCCTCGAGCGTCGCCTCGAGCTGTCGGTCGACCTCGCGGTAGATCGTTCGGATCGCCGCCTCGTCGTCGGGCCGTTCGTGAAAGATCGAGTCCGTCGCCTGGAACTCGAGAAAGCCGAAGTCGGGCTCGAACCGATCGAGGAGATACCGAAACGCCTCGCCGCGGCGTCGAACGCAGTCGCGATACGCGACCGCGAGGTCGGCTGTGTCCTCGTCGGGGTAGACGCGATACTCGCCGACCGCCTCCCGGACGTCCTCGAGCAGGCCGGGCGGATGGCAGTCGGGATCTTCCGGCGCGGTGTAGCCCGGAATCAACGCCCCGTCGAACGTCCGCGGAGGGGACGTCACCGGGACGTTGACGACGACGCTCGAGAGGCCGTGGCGATCGAGCAACTCCCACAGTGCCGGCTCGCGAACGTCGGTCGCGTTGACCACGTCCCAGTCGTAGCCCTCGAACGAGAGAAAGCCGAAGACGCCGTGTTTGCCGGGGTTCTTGCCCGTATAGAGCGACGGCCACGCCGAGGCCGTCCACGGCGGGATCTGTGACTCGAGCGTGGCGCTCGTGCCGGTCTCGTAGATCGACTCGAGGGTCGGGAGCTCGCCGTCGTCGAACAGGGGAGACAGGATCCGATCGCAGGCCGCGTCGATGCCGACGAGCAACGTCTGGGGGGAGGGTCCGTCGTCCATCGTCGCGGCGTCCGTCGCGTCCGCCCTTGGTTATGGATGCGGTTACGCCGGAGCCCACGCCGCGGACGGCGACGCAGTGTTTCGGACCCGGCGGTAGTGCGTGCGTGTCGACGCGAAAGTAACGCATACCGATCCGACGATCACTTGATGCTGTCGTACAGCGACGCGACCGTCCGCATCCCCCACGAGCCGTACTCGAGGCTGTAGTAGGTCTCCAGATCGGGGTTGAACTTCGCTTTGTACCGGTTGATCCGGCGCGTGTCGGCTCCGACGAGGTCGTACGTCTCGAGACCGCGCTCGAGTCCGTCGGCCATGATCGCCCAGTCGAGCAGGTCGTTCGTCGGCAGGTCGACGTCCGCGTCGGTTCGTACGCCACCCATCCACCGGCCCGTGGTTGCGCCGTACTCGAGCGCCAGAATGCCGCCGACGAACTCGCCGTCGACGGAGAGCGTGTACGGTCGGACGTGACCGTTCGGCGAGCGCTCGGCGAGATCGAGGACGAACGCGACCGGTACGTCGAACCCGATCCCCTGGGACTCGTAGCGGTGCTCGACCTGCTCGTGAATCCGTCGGATCGCTTCGGGTCCGCCAACGTCGATCTCGTAGGCGTCGTCGTCGGCGTTGCGGACGTTGCTCCGGGCGTCGCTGCTGAACGTCATCAGGAGATCGTCTCGCTCGAGCGTGAGGTCGACGGCGTAGGTGTACTCCGGGCTCGCGTGGTATCCGTCCCACGTGAACGCTCGCGTGTCGTCGACGGCCGTCGAGGTCCGGACGTGACCGTACCGCGGGTTCAGTTCGGATCGGATCCACTCGAGGCAGCCGTCGACGAACCGCTGTCGGCGACGCTCGCGCTTTCGCTGTTTCAGTTTCCCCATGTTCAGAAACGCTGGCCCGAGATACGGCACCCGGAGATGTGGCGGTGGCGAGAACACGGTCGTCACAGGCCCTTTTCTGAGTTCGAAGATGGGAAAGAGACCGACCGGCTCCTGTCCCTTGTACCCGATCAGCGGATGGAGCGTCGCACCGGCGTGGTCGGCCTGGACCTCGAGGGCCTCGTACTCGTGACACAGGGTACCCTGGGGTGACTGTGCGACGTATCCGTTCCAGCGCTCGCGGTCGTCCGCGGTCGCGAGTCTGACCTCGACGCTCATGGGACATCCCGGCCGTATACGGCCAGTACGATCGTGGTGCCGGTCGCTCGTCGTCTCATAGCGAGCGCGTCGCGTCGCGGTCACTTTGTAAGCCTCCCGTTTCCGTACGCACGCGTCGCGATCGCGACTCACTGCTGTGCTCGGTGACCCCTGATCGACCGGGTAGTCTGTCCGTGCCGATACCGAATCGACAGCGCGCTCGGGCCGACCTCGATAACTGGCGTGTACCAGCGGTTATGACCCGTATACTCGAGCGTGGTAGCCGTAGCGTTCCGGACGAACTATCAGTCCGTGAACCTAAACGCCGTGTCCTTCGCGTCCTTTTTCCCACTCGAACGGTAACCAGCCGGTATGAGCGATTCACGGTCGGCATTTCTCGCGGGCGAACGACACGACGACGTCGCACTCTTTCTCGCCGAGTCGTTCGTCGACGACGAGCGCCTCGAGCGTTTCGGCGAACGCGTCGACGGCGGCGTGGTGATCGTCGTCGAGGGCGACCGCGGCCGAAACGCGTTCGAGGCGGCGACGGGACTGGACGCGATGGAGTTCGCGGGGACGGCGATGGACCGAGAGGGTACGGTTGCCGACGACCTCGCCGGCGGAACTTGCCCCGACGCCGACGGCGGCGACCACGACGTACAGTTCGTCTTCGCGTTCACCGAAGCACAGAACGAGGAGATCGGCGGCATCTACGCCGAGGGCGACGTCGTCCACGCCTACGCCCGGTGTGAGTGTGGAACGGCGTACTCGGATCGGTGGAACGCAGGCGACGTCGACGGCGAGTGATATCGTCGGTCGAAACTGCGTGTCTCCGTACATATCCGTTCGTGGGCCCACACCCACGTTCGGCGGTAACCGAAGGGGTATCCTTTTTAGCGCATCCGGAATACGCACGCACGATGAGTTCGTTCGATACGTCCCACGAGACGGAGCGGTTCGCGCTTACCGGCCGCGAAGGCCGGGTGATGGGTGGTGCGAGCGCGTTGATGGTGATCAACGTCGCGTTGATGTACGTCTTCGTGGCGACCCCGCTCGCGGTCGTCAACGACTACCTGTTCGGGATCGCGCCGATACTCGGCGTGCTCGTCTACGGGGTGGCGATTTTCGTCGGCGAGCTGATCGCCGAACGCGGCGTCAAGAACAACGACGTCGGAACGGCGTTCGTCGGAATGGTCCTCTTGCAACTCGCCTTCGGCGTCTTCGGCGCTGGCGTCCTCTCGGTTGCACCCCCCGAGTCACACCTCGAGATCCTCGGGATTACCGCGGTCCTCACCGCGCTCATGACGGCCGTCGTCACGGGTTACGTCTACGCGCGATCGACGACCTTCGAACACTGGGGACGGTTCGCTAATTTTGCGTTCCTCGGTGGCGTCGCCGTCATCGCCGTCGGCTCGTTCGTCCTGCCGGTCCTGTTGCTCCTCGGTTTCGTCCTGATCTTTCTCGGCTTTACACTCCGGCTCGGCTACGAGATCTGGCAGGTCAGGGACCGACGGGACGTCTCGACTGCCCTGCAGACGATCGGCGTCTACATCGCCGTGGCCGGCGTCTTCGTCCACATCCTCCAGCTCGTGATGCGGTACGTACTGTCTCAGGACTGAGACTCGTTTTCGGCTTCCTCGTCGCCGACGACCTCCTCGAAGGCGTCCAGAATGACCTGTTTCGTCACGGCTCCTCGGCTCGTCCAGTGGTGGGCGTAGTCGAGCATGTCGTCGTACACGTCGGGCTTGCAGCCGGCCGCCTTCGGGTGACCGCCACCGCCGACCAGCCCGGCGACCTCGTGACAACGCTCGAACGCGTCGGTGCCACGAATCGACGCCGAGCCGGCGGGTTTGACGATCACCGAGGCGTCCGCACCCTGTTCGCGCATCGCTTCGGCGACCTCGTTCTGCGAGCAGCGACCGTACGTGATGCCGACGGTGTAGCCGCCGATCTCGCGAAGTTCCGCCCGCGAGACGGCGCGCTCGATCAGCGCCTCCTTCTCGACGCGTCGTTCGGCGATGTACTCCTCGACCCACTCGGGCACGGAAACGCCGTACTCGCGGACGACCTCGGTGTACTCGGCCGGGTCGGTCCAGTAGGCGTAATCCGCGAGGTCGTCGCTGCGAGGGTCCTCGCGCAGCCAGAGGTCGTGGTCCCGGGTGACCGCGGCCAGTTCCTCGTACATCGGGCCGAACTCGTACTCGAGCGAGCGGTAGACGACGTCTGCGCTACACTCGCTGTCGCTGTCGCCGACGACGAGTTCGACGCCCGCCTCCCGGACCGCGTCGGCGACGTCGTCGTCCCACTGGTGATGGTCGTACCACGCCGCGTGATCGGCGACCGCGAGTGCGGCCTCGAGTTCGTCGGCGACGTACTCGTAGCGGTCCGGACAGAGGTCACAGACGTAGAGGTCGATTCCCTCGTCGGCGTACTCGCCGACGCGAGCGAGCTGGTCCTCGAGGTCGTGGGGACTTGCTGGAAGCAGTGCAACCCGGTGGGGCGTCGGCTCGGGCTCGAGTTGCTCTGTCGGCTCGTCGGGTCCGGGCTCGTCGTCGTCTTCGGGTTCGGGAACCGACCGGACGTCGTCGTAGGCCTCCCGCAACAGGGCGACGCAGGCGAGGCCGTCGGCGTCCGTGTCGGCGACGACGGCAGCCTCCGCACCCTCGAGTGCGGCGACGGCCTGTTCGTCCTCTAAGTCGTCCTCGAGGTCGTCGGGAAGAAAGAAGCCGGTGCCCGGGAGGACGGACTTGCGGGCGATCGGGAGGTCGTCGTCCGCGATGAGCTCGTCGTACATGTACGTCCGTCTGCGACCGAGCGCCAAGAAACCGCCGGTATCAGGCGTCGACCGCTGTCTCGTTGCCAGTCTCGAGTTGGCGAACCGTCAGGACGGGAACTGGCGAAGAGGCGACGACCGCTTCGGCGACGCTACCGAGCAGGAACCGATTCTCGCCGTGTCGACCGCGCGTGCCGGTGACGATCAGGTCGGCGTCGGCCTCGCGCGCGTACGAACAAATTTCCGGTGATGGATGTCCCCGCCGGACCGCGGTCGTCAATCCGTCGGCGTTTCGTTCGTGGATGGCCGCGAGAGCGGCCTCGGCCTGGGATTCGAGTGCGGCCTCGAGTTCGTCACGAAGCTGCTGTGGCGAGGCATCGACCTCGCCAGCGTCGATCACCGACAGCGCGTGGACGTCGGCGTCGAACCGGTTTGCGAGGTCGAGTGCGACGTCGACGGCCCGACTGACGCTCTCTGATCCGTCCGTCGCAACGACGACCGTATCGAACATGCGTTCAGCTTGCGTGTGAACCGACATAAACGCTCCCGATGCAGAGGCGACGACGCCTTCGGCCGGCCGTGATCTCGAGTGTGGATCCGCCCCGACCCCACGACACCCAATATTGAAGTGTTTGGACAATACTATTATAGTAGGGCTAGTGGTGTAGTGGCTCTCTCACACGCCCAGAACATCACGAAGATGGCTCTATAGGCTAGTGTGTGCTCTACCCCGACTCTGTAGTCGACCTGAAGTCGTCTGACACCGATACTATATTGTATGATGTATGGATTTCTATGCAAACCCTTATGTGGGTGGAGGCTATACTATCGGATGCAATCATGGATGACATGGACTTCCCGACTCCGGACGTCTCCGTCGAGTCGATCACGCCGGACGGACTCAAATCGCGAATCGACGCCGGCGAAGAGGTGACACTCCTCGACGTCCGAATGGAATCGGAGTACGAGCAGTGGCACATCGACGGCGAGACCGTCGAGTCGATCAACGTCCCCTACTTCGAGTTCCTCGAGGACGAGGTCGACGACGACATCCTCGCACAGATCCCCGACGACCGTGAGGTGACGGTGCTCTGTGCGAAAGGCGGCTCGAGCGAGTACGTCGCGGGGACGCTCAAAGAGCGCGGCTACGACGTCAATCACCTCGAGGAAGGGATGAACGGCTGGGCGCGCATCTACGAGCGCGTCGAAGTCTCGCGCTACGACGGTGCCGGGACGCTCTATCAGTACCAGCGTCCCTCGAGTGGCTGTCTCGGCTACCTCGTCGTCGACGGCGACGAAGCCGCCGTCATCGATCCGCTGCGGGCCTTTACGGATCGCTACCTCGAGGACGCTGACGAACTCGGCGTCGAGCTGAAATACGCGATCGACACGCACATCCACGCCGACCACATCTCGGGCGTTCGTGCGCTCGACGCCGTCGGTGTCGAGGGCGTCATTCCAGAGGCCTCCGTCGACCGTGGCGTCACCTACGCCGACGAGATGACCCTGGCCGCAGACGGCGACGAGTTCGCAGTCGGCGACGCCACTATCGAGACGGTCTACACGCCCGGTCACACCTCCGGGATGACCTCTTACCTGATCGACGACTCGCTGCTTTCGACCGGTGACGGCCTCTTCGTCGAGAGCGTCGCCCGTCCCGACCTCGAAGAGGGTGACGAGGGCGCGCCCGAGGCCGCTGCCCAGCTCTATGAGACGCTGCAGGAACGGGTCCTTGTCCTGCCCGATGACACCCTCATCGGCGGTGCTCACTTCAGCGACGCCGCCGAGCCCGCCGACGACGGCACCTACACCGCCCCGATTGGCCAGCTGAAAGCGGAGATGGACGCCCTCTCGATGGACGAAGACGAGTTCGTCGAACTCATCCTCTCGGACATGCCCCCGCGGCCGGCCAACTACGAGGACATCATCCCCACCAACCTCGGCCAGCAGGAGGCAGACGACGACGAAGCGTTCGAACTCGAGCTCGGCCCGAACAACTGCGCCGCCAGCCAGGAATCGCTCGCCGGTGACTGATCGACGCCGAAGCGGTGCCGTGCCGTCGCCGATCGTCGGGTAGCAATTTTTCGAGCGATCGATCGACGTCGACGTTTTGCGACACTACTGCGTCCAACCCGAATGTTGATACACTGATCGGTCCAACGACGTAGCAAGACACTGATGGACCTTACGACGATACTGCTTTTTTCCGTCGCCGCGCTCGCGAGTCTGTTCATGGCCTGGGTGATCGGTGCCGGCTCGAGCGGTGCGACGCCGTTCGCTCCGGCCGTCGGCGCGAACGCGATTACGACGATGAAGGCGGCGTTCGTCGTCGGAATCCTCGGCTTTGCCGGTGCGGTCACCCAGGGAGCGAGCGTCTCCGAAGCCGTCGGCCGCGAACTCGTCACCGGCGTCGTTCTCCCGCCAAGCGGCGTCATCGTCGCGCTGTTGATCGGTGCGGGAATGATGGTGATCGGGATCTACACCGGCTATCCGATCGCGATCGCGTTTACCGTCACCGGCGCGGTAATCGGCGTCGGCTTCGCGCTCGGAGGCGAACCGGCGTGGGCGAAGTACGCCGAAATCGGCGGCATGTGGCTTCTCACGCCGTTTGTCGGTGCCGGCCTCGCGTTCGGCATCGCACGCGTGCTTCCGCGGCCCGACGTTCCCGAACACATAAGCGTCGCGTTGCTCGCCGGCCTCGTCGGTGCCGTCGTCGCGAATCTCGAGTTCGTATTTCTCGAGCCGGTCGGCGGGACCATCGCCATCGCTGGAAGCACTGCGGTACCGCTTGCGGGTACCGCCGCCGTGGTCGTCGTCTCGGTTGCCATCGGCGTCGGTGCCGCACTCGTCGTTCGCTGGGATATCGCTCGCGACAAACTCGGCGGGCTGCAGCGGTTCCTGCTCGTTCTCGGCGGGCTCGTGGCGTTCTCTGCGGGTGCGAGCCAGGTCGGACTGGCCGTCGGACCGCTGTTGCCGTTACTCGAGGAGGTCTCATTGGTATCGCCTATCGCAGTCTTACTCGGTGGCGGTTTCGGGATTCTCGTCGGCTCGTGGACCGGTGCGCCACGGATGATTAAGGCGGTCTCCCAGGAGTACGCCTCGCTGGGACCGCGTCGGTCGATCGCGACGCTCGTGCCCTCGTTTCTGATCGCACAGACCGCGGTCTTGCTCGGCGTTCCCGTCTCGTTCAACGAGATCGTCGTCAGTGCGATCATCGGTAGTGGGCTCGCCGTCGGTGGGAGCGCTGGCGTCAGCCCCCGAAAACTCGGAGTTACGGTCGTCGCCTGGATCGCGTCGTTTCTTCTCGCGTTCGGGCTCGGATACGGATCGATGTACGCGCTGTCTACGTTCAGTATGACACCGTAGGTCGAGCGGGCCGACGCCTCGTGCAGAGGTGGCCACTTGCTTGAATTGTCACACTTCTCCGCCAATATTTCTACGCCTATACACTTCTGTTCCGTACCATAATCCGAATACGTCTATTTGAATGAGAATTTCATCGATTCAGTTCAGTCATCGGCCGCTACTGGCGTCGAATGGCGGTATTATTCCTGTCATCCAAAACCATTATAATCAGTTGGGTGCTATGTGTGCTCGAATGGGTGTGTATGAGATGTACACACTAGGTCTCGTCGCAAGCGACCGTCACGAGACCGGAACTGGAGCCTGCCCGGGGTAATCCCTCGCATCAGGCGTTTCCCTCGAGTCGCTCGATTACGTCGTCGAGGGTCCCGTAGGCAGTTGCAGAACCCGGTCGAACTACACTCGAGAGTGACTGATGGAGCTACGTACATACCGATCCTGGAACGGAACGTCGTCCGGCGGGCGTGATATCCCCGAATTCGGGGTTACGATACGAGAGAGAGTCCTCTAGCCATGGCGTCGGGACTCAACCGCGATCTCGGATTGCCCGAAGTCGTCGCGATTAGCATCGGCGCGATGGTCGGATCGGGAATCTTCATTCTCCCGGCACTGGCCTACGAGATCGCCGGCTCGACGGTCGTGCTGGCGTACATCCTGGCTGGGCTGTTAGTCATCCCCGCAGCGCTGTCGAAGTCCGAGATGGCGACGGCGATGCCGGAAGACGGCGGCAGCTACGTCTACATCGAACGCGGGATGGGGCCGTTGCTTGGCACCGTCGCCGGCATCGGGACGTGGTTCTCGCTGTCGTTCAAGGGTGCGCTCGCACTCGTCGGCGGCGTTCCCTATCTCCTGTACATGCTGGATCGCAGCCTCTCTTCAGGAGTCGTTACGGGACTCGCGCTGGGTATCGCAGCGCTTCTGATCCTGCTCAACCTCATCGGATCCGACGTCACTGGGCGGTTCCAGGTCGGCATCGTCGCGATCATGCTCGTCGCGATGGTCTGGTTCGTCGCCGGCAGCGGCCTCGCCATCGAGAGTGAGCGCTTGAGCGGGTCGCTCGATCCGGGATCGACCGGTTTACTCGCGGCGACGGGTGCGGTCTTCGTCTCGTACGCCGGTGTCACCAAGATCGCGAGCGTCGCCGAAGAGATCGAAAATCCCTCCCGGAACATCCCACTCGGGATGCTGGTCTCGCTCGGGTTCACGACCCTGCTGTACGTGTTGCTGGTCGTGGTGCTCATCGGCGTCACGCCCGGCGACGTCCTCACTGCCACCGACGCGCCTGTCGCCGTCGCTGCCGAGCAGACCCTCGGTACGATCGGCGTCGTCGCAGTCGTCGTCGCTGCCTTGCTGGCGCTTGTCAGCACCGCCAACGCCGGCGTGCTCTCGGCCTCGCGGTATCCGTTCGCGATGGCGCGTGACAACCTCGTTCCCACCTCACTCGAGGAGCTTCATCCCCGGTTTAACACGCCGATGAGGGCGATCCTCCTCACGGGTGCCGTCATCATGGTACTGATCGCGTTCGTGCCGATCCTCCAGATCGCGAAACTGGCCTCCGCGTTCCAGGTGCTCGTGTTCATCCTGGTCAATCTCGCGGTCGTCGGCTTCCGGGAGGGAGCCGTCGAGGGGTACGATCCCGACTATGTCTCCCCGCTGTATCCCTGGGTCCAAGTGGCCGGCATCGTCGGCGGACTCGTCGTGTTGACGACGATGGGGACGATTCCGTTCGTCGGCGCGATCGTCATCACCGCCGGTGCGATGGCGTGGTACTACGTCTACGCCCGCAAGCGGATCGACCGCGAAGGAGCGGCCCGCGCCGGCGTCCGCGAGAACGTCAGCGAACGTGCCACCGACCGTACCCGCGAGCTCTTCGAGTCCGACCAGGAGTACGACGTGCTGGTTGCGATCACCGAGACGACCTCACCCGAGGCGAAACGAGACATGCTCCGGATGGCGACCGACATGGGGCGGCTACGATCGACGACCGTCTCCGTCGTCGAGTTCGTCGACGTCCCCTGTCGGGTGTTCGCCGGCGATCACGCCGACGTCTGTACCGACGACGTTCCCGACTGGTTCCCAAACGGCGCCACCGACACACCGACGTGGTTCCCCGACGACCAGCCCGTCGAACGTCCGGTTCGTGCCTCCGGTGGTGTTACCGTCGCCGACGCCGAACCGGAGGCGACGACGGGATCGCGAATCGAGTACCGCGAGGTCGACAGCGAGGACCACAACCGCGCGATCGTCGACTTCGCGACCTACGGCGACTACGATCTGGTGATCGCCGAACGCGACCAGGCCGAGTTCCACAAGCGGCTGTTCGGCAGCGACACCGACTGGCTGCTCGAGAACGCTCCCTGTGACGTCATGCTGGTCGACGACGACGGCTTCGACGGCGCCGACGAGATCGCCGTCGTCGCGAACCAGGGACCGTACGATCCGCTGAAGCTGCTGTTTGCCGACGCCGTCGCCGAAGAAACCGGCGCCGAACTCAACCTCTTACAGGCGATTCCCGCCGATGCCCCCGACAGCCAGCGCGAAACGGTCGAACGCTACCACGAGGAGCTCATCTCCACCCTGACCGTGCCGACGCGCTCGACGGTCATCGAAACCGACGACGAAATCGACGGCCTGACGCGGTTCGTCGGCGACGCCGACCTCCTCGTGACCGGCATCGATCGAACCGGACTCGGTGCCCGGCTGCTCGGACGACCCGGCAACCGGCTGATCGACAGCGTCGACACCACCGCCGTCATGGTCCAGACACACGACGGTCGAAGGCGTGGCCCCCTCGAGCGACTGCTGATGGATCACCTCTTCGGCTGACCGACCGCTCCGTTATCTTCCGTGGGCGAAGATGGTGTTGTCCGACAGACATAATCCCGATCCAACCCACTGATTCGTTCTGCCGACGTCACGCTTGGACGTGGACGCTGTGTTCTCCGACACTGTATCTCGTTGTCCCCCAGCCATTGACTATCCTCCCGCCCGTCGGCTTGACTATGGACGATATCGACCTCGGTCTCGAGGTAGCGGTGGCCGACCGCATCGGACAGCGACTCCGGGAGACGGACGCGACGCTTGCCGTCGCCGAATCCTGTACCGGCGGACTGATCGGAGCTGCAGTGACGGCGGTTCCGGGCTCGAGTGACTACTTCGACAGCGGGCTCTGTACCTACGCCTACGACGCGAAACGCCGGGAACTCGGTGTGAGCCGGGAAGCGCTCGACGAGGACGGTGCGGTCTCTGCTCCCGTCGCCAGGGAGATGGCACGGGGCGTTCGCGACGTGGCCGACGTCACCTGGGGATTGGCGACGACGGGAATTGCCGGACCCTCGGGCGGTACCGAGGAGACCCCCGTCGGCACCGTCTACGTCGGTGTCGCCTACGCCGGTCCCTGGGGATCGGAGACGTCGTACGCGACCGCCTCCCGGTACGAGTTCGACGGCGACCGGGCTTCGATCCGGGCCGCGACGGTCGAGCGAGCGCTCGAGGACCTGATGACAGAACTCGAGACCGTTGCCGAACGCGACCACGGCGACGACCGGTAACGGCGCTCGAGTAGACGGGTCGGGCCCGAGCGAAGGCCTTACGCCGGCCACGCTCCTCGCTTCGGACATGGAAGACGTCACGCGGGTCGAGTGGCGCGAGTGGGGTCAGGACGCGTTCGACGAGGCCGATCGGCGGGACGTGCCCGTCTTGCTCTCGCTCACCGCGACGTGGTGTGACCACTGCCACGAGATGGACGAAGCGACCTACAACGTGCCGACGATCGCAGCCAACGTCAACGACGGGTTCGTCCCTATCCGGGTCGACGTGGATCGTCGGCCCCGCGTCCGCGATCGGTACAACATGGGCGGCTTTCCGTCGACCGTGTTTCTCACGCCCGATGGCACTGTCCTGACCGGAGCCGGCTATCTCGGCGAGGACGGAATGCGCCAGGTCATAGAGAGCGTGCGTCGGATGTGGGCCGAGAAGGGTGCCGATGCGGGTCGGGTTCCGCGTCCGCTTCGCGACACAGAGCCCCCGTCGGGCGCGCTCGACGATGTTGAGGCGGCGCTGCTCGCCCGGCTCGAGGCAGCCTACGACGAGGCCGCCGGCGGCTGGGGCGAGGGCGCGAAGTTTCCGCTACCCGACGCCCTCGAGTTCGCGCTCAAGCGCGACCGCGAGATGGCGCTTCGGTGTTTCGACGCGGTGAGTGCGAACCTGCTCGACGAGTACGAAGGCGGCTTCTACCGGTTTGCGACCGGTGCCGACTGGTCCGGCATCCAACACGAGAAGCTGCTCGACGAGAACGCCGCCCTCGTGCGGGCGTTTTCTCACGCCTACTGTTATACGGGGCGTGATGAGTATCGCGAGCCGGCACATCGGACGATCGAGTACCTGACGACGACGCTGTGGAACGGTGAGGCAGGTGCGTTCGCTGGCAGCCAGGCACCCGCCGACCCCGAGACGTACACGCTCGAGCCGAGCGACCGCGAAAGCGGCGCGGAGCCGCCCGTCGACGACACCGTCTACGCCGGCGCGAACGCGCTCGCGATCGACGCGTGCTGTACGTACTACGGCTACACCGACGACGAGCGCGCTCGACGGTACGCCGAACGCGCGCTCGAGTTCCTCCGGACGGCGCTGCTCGAAGACGGCGTTGCCTTCCACTCCCACGACACCGACTGCGGTGAACCCGGCGACGAGCGTCCGCTGCTTGTGAATCAGGCGCGCGCCCTGGCCGCGCTGACGACGGCCCGGAGCGTGCTCGGAGCCGACGTCCTCGAGACGGCCGAGGCCGTCGTCGAGACGACGATCGACCGGCTGCGCGACGGCGACTCGTTCGTCGACGGCCCCGAAGCCGGCGTTGGACTCTGTGACCGGCCGCTTCGACCGCTCGACAGCAACGTCGAGTTCGCCGACGCGCTGGTCGATCTCGCCGTCTTGACGGGCGAGAACCGGTACCGGACGATCGCTCGCGAGACGCTCGAGGACTTCGCCGGCGCGAGCGACCGGTTCGGTCCCCAGGTCGCGCGGTACGGATCGGTCGCCACGAGACTGTGCGAGGGGCCACTCGTCGTCCGGGTCGCCGATCCGGCCGGCTCCGATCTCCATCGTGCGGCGGTCCGGATCGCCGATCACGAGAAGGTCGTGGTACCCGAAGCCGACCTCGAGGCCGGGAGCGTACGCGTCGACCACGGCAGTCGGCGATCGGAGCCGGCGACAACTCCCGAAGAGTTGAGCGATCGCGTTCAGAGCGTTCTCGAGTGAGTGAGCGAGGCCCAATCCGTTCGAACAGCCCTATGTAAACCACCACAGTGTTTATTACTGCGCGGTCGCTGATCCAGGTATGGCAACGCTCAGGGATCTCGGCCTCTCGGAGTACGAGTCGCGGGTCTACCGGGCGCTTTTGAACACCGGTCCTGCGACGGCGAAAGAGCTATCGCGAGCGAGTGACGTCCCGATGGGACGGATCTACGACGTGCTCAACAGCATCGAACAGCACAACCTCGTGCGAAGTCAGACAGCGAGCCGACCGAAGAAGTACGTCGCCGTCGAACCCGCGACCGCGCTCGATCGGCTACTCGAGGACAAAAAACGCGAACTCGAGGCGCGGGCCAGACAGTACGAGGAGATCGTCGACGATCTCTCGGCGGAACTCGACGTCGCCGATCCGGTCGAAGAGGAGTTCTGGACGGCCGCCGTTGGTCCCGAGGAAACCTACGACCTCCTGCTCGAACGGCTTGCTGCAGCCGATCGCGAGGTCATCATGGTCGCTGCGAATCCATCACCCCAGATCGACGTCCGGACCGTCGGCGAGGACGTCCTCGCGGAACTCGAGGACGCACTCGACCGCGGCGTGACCGTCGACGTCTTGCTCAGTCGGGACCTCGTCGACGCACTTCCCGAGAGCGTCGGCCGTCGGTACCGGCGAACGCTCCAGGCCCGCGAGGACTTCTCGGTGCGGACGAACGACGACGTCCGGGGATCGTTCAACATCATCGACGACGTCGAGGTCTGTATCCAGGTTCCTAACCCCCTCGCCACCGGCGACGCGTTCGGAATGATCGACCTCAAGGATCCGGCGTTCGCCGCCGACGTCCACGACGAGTTCTTCTCGACGTGGGAGGAAGCGACGCCGCTTCAGTTCTAGCCTCGTCGCCGAATCCGGCAATATATTCCTTCTCCAGCGTCAGTTTCGAAGCTCCCGGAGCGTCTCCCGGCCGGGCGCGATCAGCTCGTCGAGGTAGCTCGCGAGCGTGCTCTTCGCGTCGGCGGGATGGAGCTCGCCGGACTCGAGGTCGGCCGCCAGCGACTCGTAGTCGTCGTAGGTAACGTCGCCGCCGTACTGGTCGGGCCGTTCGACAGTGACCGACTCGAACCGGGGGAAGACGTGGTACTCGAACAGCTCGAGAACGGGGTTTTCGCGCTCGGTGCCGTCGTCGTCGGGCTCGGGATCGCGCGTCGGTGGACAGTACGCCGAGTTGACTTTGTGTTCGATCTCCTCGGTCGAATCTTCCATCGAGATCGTTACGCCCTCGCTCGAGGACATCTTTCCCGCGCCGGTGGTGAGGTCGGCGATGATGGGCGTGTGCAGACACGGCCGAGTCTCGTAGCCCAGATCCGAGATCTCCTCGCGGTGGAGCATGTGGACCTTGCGCTGGTCTAAGCCGCCGACGGCGAGGTCGAGGTCGAGGTATTCGATGTCGAGCGCCTGCATCAGCGGGTAGACGACGTGGCTCACTTTCGCGGTCTCGCCGCTTTGGAGTTCGGCCATCGCCCGCTGGGCGCGGTTGAGCGTCGTCGAGAGCTCGAGTTCGTGGAGATCGAGCGTGTACTCCTCCTCGAGCTGGAACGCAGAGCCGTAGACGAACTCGGTGTGTTCCTCCTCGAGGCCGTAGGCGACGAACTGGGCCCGCATCTGTTCGGCGGTCTCGCGGATCTCCTCGAACGTTCCTTTGCCGTTGAGGTAGGCGTGGACGTCTGCGAGCAAGACGACGACCTCCATACCCGCCTCCTGGAGGTCGATGAGCTTGTTCGCCGTCAGGAGATGCCCGATGTGGAGTACGCCGGATGGCTCGTAGCCGACGTAGACGCGCTTGCCCTCGGGCTCGTCCGCAAGGTCTCGCACCTCCTCTTCGGGGACGACCTCCTCGGCGTTGCGCGTGATCAGGTCGTAGGTATCCATCTCTATTTGAGCGGAATCAACGGACGGATTTAGTACTTCTCTCTCGTCCGGCCTCGCGCGTGAGTGTCTGTCCCTACTCGCCGACTCTGCTCGCGATCAGTTCCGAGTGGATCCCGAAGCCGCTCGTATACACCCGGTCATGATTCGTTCAACAGTCGGCTGCCGGGAGTGGCCTCGATACGGGTTCAGTCGGCCATTCATACTGTCGGTCATGGATCTGTGAACGTGGGTCTGGTTGATTCGTCCGTTTAGCGTGTGTCTGGATGTTCTGTCGCTCATCATGTTCACGTAGTTATGACCGACAGTATCAGTCCACGAGACCGTTGACTGGACCATGACCGGGTGTATATCTCGTCGTCGGGAGGCGTATGCCTGCCGAACGCTCAAACGGGCGGGCCCCGTACCGACGCTGATCGATGGGATACAGGGAGGATTTCGTTAACGCCGTTCGCCGGAGCCTCGTCCCCCAGGTTCACTATCTGCTCGATGGCACGTTCGGCGGCTACGCTGTCAGTCACACCACCGCCGAGGAGTACGTCTTCACGGCTCACTGTTCCGAGGAGACGATCGAGGCAGTCCTCGAGGACGTCGGCTTCTCCCGGAACCCGATCGCCTCGCTGAAGGTGCGGATAGACGGCAACACCTCCGAGGGATCGTGGGTGTGGCGACGGTCGCCGCTCTCGTCACATCAACTCCACGTCGTCCTCCACGACCTCGAGGACGCCGAGGGCGTCGACGTCTACGCCCACTGGGAACGGTCCTGGATCCGCCATCCCTACGCACACTACGTCGCTCGCGGGTACGACGCCGAGAAAGGCGTCGAACTGGCCCGCCGATGGCTCGCGAGCTACGACGGCGACGCACTCGAGGACGAACTCGCGTACGAGGTCGACAACTCGCTACCTCGAAAGGCGAGCGAGTACCTCTCGCTGTCATATTACCGGCTGGAAGAGAGCGTGGGAGCGATCCGGTCGCGACTGCCCGTCCTCGACGGCGACGAGACGCTGACCGTCGACCGGGACGGAAAACGAGACGAGGTCTCGCCCCGGATCGCCGACCGAGAGTGATACTGCCGGACGCCGTCAAAACTGACGGTCAATCGTCGGCGGTCTGGGACGTGCCAGTCCCGGTTCCGGCTCCGGTCGACCGCACGTACCCCTGCAGGTACGCGCCGACGAACATGCCGGCGACGCCCCAGAGGATCGGGTAGTTACCGATGCCGAGACTCGCGTAGGCCGCGCCGGGACAGATCCCCGACAGCCCCCAGCCGACGCCGAAGATGGTCCCGCCGACGACGACGTTCCTGTCGAGTGGTTTCAGCCGTCTGCCGTAGGATCTGTCCGTCAGCGGCGCGCTATCGAGCAGATGTGACGCACTGAAGAACGTGATCCCGGTGACGACGGCCGCACCGAACATCACGAACAGCAATCCGAAGTCGACGAACTGCAGGAAACTCAGGACGACTTCCGGACGAGCCATGTGGCTGAACCCGAGTCCGAACCCGAAAACCAGGCCGCCGACGAAGATCAGCGGCAGGAACAGCGGGTGTTGCTCGTGTTCGGCGTTCGTGGTCATGGGACCACCCCCAGCGCCTGGACGATCTGGGCCGTTCCGATCGCGATCAACAGGAACGTCGCGACGCCGACGAACGAGGTGACAGACGCGGAGCCGACGCCGCAGACGCCGTGGCCCGACGTACAGCCCTTCCCGAGGCGGGTGCCGATTCCGATCAGGACGCCGCCGAGAAACAGCCGCCAGGGCTGGACGTCGGTCGTCCAGATCCCGTCTTGGAACGCGAGCGCGTACACCCCGGCCCCGGCGACGATTCCCAGCGTGAACACGATTCGCCAGTCCCGCGACGGTCGATACTCCTGGAACCGCGACAGACTCGAGCCGTACGACAGCGTCGACTCGAGGAACGTACTTGCGCCGGCGATGCGACCCGTTCCGAGGTAGATGACGGCGACGCCGAGCCCGACCAGCAGGCCACCGATCGCGTAGTGGCTGATCCCTTCCGGGAACGGATCGGCGAGTATCGACGCGGCGAGCTCGAGTTCGATCATTACTCGAGTAGAGGTGACGACGGCGTATCAACGCTCCAACCCCGGGGAAAATTGTTTGTATCTCTGACGCCGAAACGACTGGACGTGCGATCGGTTTCGCGTTCTGACGGCGACCGATTGGCAGTACAACGTGGCATGCGGTGACGGTCATCGTGACCTGCCACCGCGGCCGTGGCCGAGCCCGCGTCACGGACCGTCGGACTCGGCCGCGATCAGTTCGTCTTTGCGACCTCGTCGATCCGCTCTGCAGCGTAGCCGAAGACGTCCTGATAGCCGTCCGGCGACATGAGCACGGGGTAAAACGGTTCGTCGGCGACGCGGGCCGTCCCGTCCGCGGCGGCGAACGGATCACCCGGATCGACGCGTTTGAAGTTCTCGACGTACACCTCGTAGCTGTCGGCTCGCTCTTTCGGAATGCAATCGACGAGCCGGTAGGCGGGTAGCTCTCGACTGTCGGTCTCACCGGGGAGCGCGTCGACGGCTCGCAGGAACGCTCGAGCGAGCCGGTAGGCGTTCTCGGCGGCGCGGTCGCTTCCCTGGAGACCACACTCGACTTCGATCGCCTCGACGCGTGTGAACATCCGACCCTCGTCGAACTCGCCACACCCGACGAGCGACCCGACGGGCAGTTGCGAACAGAGCTTCCGTGTCCGCTCGGTGATTCTGTTTACGATCGCGAACGGTTCGCCGTAACTCCGCGTCGAGTGCATCGAGAAAGTGAGCACGCCCGACAGCTCTCGCTCGAGTTCGGCAGCGAGTTGCTTCTCGTGGCTCTCGGCGTTTGGATCCCCGGGGAACGTGCGGTTGAGGTCCTCGTCGACGTATCGCGTCTCACGCGAGAGCGCACGCTCGTTGGCGACGACGAGTTTGACGGGACGGGAAACCGACGGCTCTGCCTCGAGCAACCGCTCGACGGCACGAACGCCACACGGTTCGTCACCGTGAACGCCGGCGAGGACCGCAACCTCCGGCGTTCCCGACCCCAGCTGTTCGACTCTCATTATCCGTTATTTGTCCGGGACGAACAAATGCGATTCGGTTGTGTTCGACCCTCGATGGGTACCGTACTGGTACTTACAGCCCTTCGAGCCTCGAGGCATACTCGAAGTCCGCCTCGCGAGGTGTCGGATGCGTCCCGTCGAGTCGAATCTGCCACCCGTCGATGACGGTCGGTTCCTCCAGGGCGTTCGAAAGCGTTGTTCGCACCTCGAGGACGTCGACGCCGTAGAAGTCGTGGGGGACGTCCCGGAGGTACTGGAGTGCGGTTCGAAACAGCGAGCGCATTCCATCGTCGTTCTCGAAGACGACGTGTTTGTACGCTCCCGCAGCCACTTGCACCATCCCGTGGAGAAACGCGCTCTCGACGGTGCCACGACCGTAGTTGTACCACTCGTCCTCGAAGCAATCGTGGCTCTCGTGGTAGGCCTCGCCGTTGTAGAGGGCGACGCCGTGGACCGTCGCCCGCCGGAGCGTGTCGTGTTCCCAGCGGCCGGCGGACTCGAGCCACCCCGTGGGCGCGGGCGATCCGTCCGGGGGATCGACCGAACGGTCGCGGGTGTGTTCGTCCATAGTCGTCCGTAGCGTCGGTAGACGGGTAACTCCGTCGCCACTTGAGTACGCGGGTAAGCCAAAGCCAAAGCGTTTAGCGTCTCTGGCGATCCTGTATAGACGAATGCAGTACCCACACGGCCGATGCGAGCAGTGTGGCGAACGCCTCTACGAGCACGTCGACGGCGGCTACGTCTGTCACAACTGCGGAACGCGATACTCGGAATCGTACCTCGAGGGCGACGGTGCAGGCGAGAAACGCGAGGCCGATACCGGTGTATCGAGGTAGGAGCGTGTTGGCGAGGCCACCGTTCGATCGGCGACGGAACTGGAAAATCGCGCCATTTAACCGTTATTACCTCCTACTGACGGCTGCGTGCGAGGGTAGCCAAGCGGTCAACGGCGGCGGACTCAAGATCCGCTCCCGTAGGGGTTCGTGGGTTCGATTCCCTCCCCTCGCATCGCAGCGAAGTGCAACCGCGCACGGAGCGAGATGCGGAAGATCCAACGGAGAGATCTTCCCTCGCAAAGATTCTCCGGAAACGTCACTGCTCATACTGTCGGACGAAAATCCTGGCGGATTTTCGCCCGCCAGTATCGAACACGGTGTTTCAGTGTCCGGGCGCTCATCACGGGACAGCAGTCCCGTTCTTCGCGCCCGCTGTTTCGTCGGCTGTCCCGATTG